>NZ_JAELTP010000875.1 GCF_016428915.1 Pandoraea sp. ASV26 | reverse complement strand
ATCTGATACAGCGCAAAGGTCCGTGTAAGCACAAAGCCCAGCTTAAACGGGCTGTGAGCCTGCGACGCGGCGGCAGCCGGCAACCGCGGCTTCATGAACCACACCAGCGGCATGGTGGCGACGAACAGCGCAGCAGCCCAGATGCGCAGCGTCGTGCGAAAGCCGTACTTGCCCAGGAAGAATTCGAGCAGCAGCGGCAGAGTGACGCCGCCGAGACCAGTGCCGGACCACATGATGCCGTAGGCTAGACCTTTGCGCTTGATGAACCACTCGTCCATGTACAGGATACAAGGGCAGTAGGCTATGGAGCCGCCGATGGCGTAGAAGACGCCCTGGGTGACGATGAGGTGGGTTGTAGCTGTCTCTTATACACATCTCCGAGCCCACGA
>NZ_JAELTP010000874.1 GCF_016428915.1 Pandoraea sp. ASV26 | reverse complement strand
TTTAAATATCCCATGCTAGGAAAGTATAGCCCGAGACAGAATTCAAAGATGCAGAACGCCCAAAAGCGCATCACTTCGTTAGTGGTAATCACAGTGACCAAGAAACTTGATGCTGACGCCGCCAGACACAGCTGCACTGCGTGAGACGAGAGCGACAGTGAGTTGCCATCTTTCGTTATGTATGTGAAGGAAATGGAACCGAAGGTCATTGCACACATGAAGTTGGCGAATATCAGCCCAAACGGAAGGCTGCTGGGCTCATCCACAAACGCTCTAGATGATATAATTGTTTGTGCCCAGGCGTAGACCCTGTCTCTAATACACATCTGACGCTGCCGACGAACCGTGTGGTGGGTAGGTGTGGGTGGGAGAGGGGGACTGAAAGAGGG
>NZ_JAELTP010000873.1 GCF_016428915.1 Pandoraea sp. ASV26 | reverse complement strand
CCCCTGCTCAGGATGCTCCCAAGCCCAAGCACCCTTGCGAGGCGCTTGGCAAGCCTGCTATGGCTCTTGATGAGTGGAAGCGCTACTTCTCCAACAACGAGACCCCTGAGGCCATGAAGTGGTTCTGGGAGAACGTTGACTTCAAGGAGTGGTCCCTCTGGAAGGTCGACTACAAGTACAACGAGGAGCTCACCCTGACTTTTATGTCCAACAACCTCATGGGCGGCTTCAACACCCGCCTCGAGGCTTCTCGCAAGTACATCTTTGGCTGCGCCTCCGTCTACGGCGAGAACAACGACTCTGTTATCCAGGGTGCTTTCGTTATCCGTGGCCAGGAGCACGAGCCCGTCTTCGACGTCGCCCCCGACTGGGAGAGCTACAGCTTCCAGA
>NZ_JAELTP010000872.1 GCF_016428915.1 Pandoraea sp. ASV26 | reverse complement strand
GGATAGCTCTTCTTCGTGCGTCGACAAATTCTTGGATAAACACCTTGCCAAAGACTCGGTCCGTTTCCTCGCGGAACACTGTGCTGAAGATGACGGTGACTCGATCGTGGCTAGCCTTGACATAGATGGCTTCTTCTTCCCGGTACTGAATGGTTTTAACGTCGCCACCTTCGAGAACTCCTTGAGGGGCCTCTTCAGATGTAAATTTGGACGCTTCCTCTTTCAATTCGTAATGCTCGTGGTATGCATGTTCAAAAGGCGCGGCCATAGCGTTTCGCTTTAGCAGGGCAAACTTCAGTGCCAGCGCGTCGCGCTCCTCTGTGGTAAATTGTTAGCGCAGCTTGAACAAAGGATTCATAGTTAAACAAGATAAAAAATGCAGGGCTTACC
>NZ_JAELTP010000871.1 GCF_016428915.1 Pandoraea sp. ASV26 | reverse complement strand
CTTCTGGACCACCGTGGTAGAAGGAAGAGAAGGAACCTGGATCACCGTGGTCGTAGGAGCCTGGGGCATGCTGGTAGGAGCAGGAGGAGCGATGGTCTGGGTCACCTCATCGCAGTAGGGAAGAGTTGTGATGGTCTCCAGAGTAGGCGCAAGGGTCTTGGTAATGGTGGGAGCCTCAGTCTCAGTAACTTCGACGGGGCAGATGGTGGTGGTAGCAGTGACAACGACGCTGCTTAGAGGGCAGTCGGTGACAGTTGCAGGGCAGTCAGTGACTGTGTGGGTGAGAGTGGCAGTCGCGGTGCTTGTAGTCCACTTGTGAGTCTTGGTCTTGGTGGTTGTGCAGTCTTCACAAGGGTGGACGTAGTGCCAGTCGTCATCATCCTCCTTGTC
>NZ_JAELTP010000870.1 GCF_016428915.1 Pandoraea sp. ASV26 | reverse complement strand
GCCTTGTTGCGCTGGCGACGACGGGCGTGTCAGTTTCTAATTGGAGGGAAGGAGG
Organism: Pandoraea sp. ASV26; assembly: GCF_016428915.1. GTDB lineage: Bacteria > Pseudomonadota > Gammaproteobacteria > Burkholderiales > Burkholderiaceae > Pandoraea. Next base: position 335 of record NZ_JAELTP010000870.1, on the reverse strand, counting down.
AGGAGGCTGTATTTCATGCAATTTGGCGGTGTTTTCGAGATTTCTTCAGTGGATAGTGCTGGGGTTCCATCTCGGTTGTTCCACGCGGCACGTAGGCTTCGGCGGGTCCCTGGCTGCGCTGGGGAATTCGTCGCGTGGGGAAATAGGGCTTGCGGTTTCTTGCAGCGCTTTGGGTGGGGGTTGCGTCAGCATTGTATCTGCCTGTGCGCGGTCTTCACGGGCGCTCGTTGTAGCAGCGTTCGTTGCTGCTGCGCTGTTGGGTTGTCCTTTGAGGGTTTCTCCTTCAAAGGAACGTGCCAGTAGGTTGCAGTATACTCGGTGTCACGACATTGCGA
>NZ_JAELTP010000869.1 GCF_016428915.1 Pandoraea sp. ASV26 | reverse complement strand
GATTTCTTCTGCCTTTTAATTCCTTCGAAACGTTTACTTGTATGATTTAACTACAACGCACACCAGAGCCAGAGACTGACAACTTGGAAGATTTGTTAGCCCGGTGGAGCAGATACAGCTTCGGATCCGGTCTGCTAGTTCGTCCTTTGGTGGGACCAATTGCCAAGAATAGACCACTCTAGCCAATCTAGTGCTGCCTACAGTGGCATGATCCCGCTATTTTGCGTCATAATCTCGTGTGAGCCTTGCAATTTTTACTCGGAGGGCCGCTAAAGTTCTATATTTACAATTGCGCCCGGCCCGCCTAGTGCTAACTCTGGCTGTTCTCGTATTTGCCTCCACTACAGCATACTTACGGCAGTGATGTCAACTTTTACGGCAGTGTACCCC
>NZ_JAELTP010000868.1 GCF_016428915.1 Pandoraea sp. ASV26 | reverse complement strand
CGGCATACCGCTCCGGGGGCATTTCTCCCAGTGGTCTTTCTCCTACTACTGCATCTGGCTCATCGTACACCACTCCAGCCTCACTGAATCCCAGTCCGCGGGGCTCCATTTCCAGAGCACCTCTGCATACCAGAGGCCTCTCGGGAGCCAGCCCGCGCAAGATTGTCGAGACCTCCAAGGGCCCCGTTACCAAGCTACAGGGTTTCTACATGTGCGAGTGCTGCCCAAAGAAGCCGAAAAAGTTTGAGACGGCCGAGGAGCTGGCAGCCCATGAGGCTGAGAAGCAGTACGAGTGCAGCTTCTGTGGTAATCGCTTCAAGAACAAGAATGAGGCCGAGCGCCACCAAAACTCGCTCCATGTGCGACGTCATTCATGGTCTTGCTCTGCCC
>NZ_JAELTP010000867.1 GCF_016428915.1 Pandoraea sp. ASV26 | reverse complement strand
TCCCGATGCTGGTGCTATTTGTACCATCATTCATCGAGGGGCTTCCGGCGGGTCCCGAAAACCCGCGAAACGATATTGGTGGCGGCACTTGGCTCCCGGTGTTGCTACGTTTGCGCACGTTGGTATGAGACTGCCCCTGGCCTTGGGATGACGCCTGGCCTGCTCTCTCGCTAAAGCGAGGAATCATCGGCGGCACTGCAGCTTCCCGCGAATCGTCCCGATTGTGGTTGACCGAACCAGTCGCGGACGAGGGAGCTAGCCGGTAGCTGGCAACGTCCCCCATCCGAGACGATGGCGCGCTGGGTATGCTTGGTACGCTTGGCGGGCCCATCTCTGTCTCTTATACACATCTGACGCTGCCGACGAACCGACTGGTGGGGGGAGGTGGGT
>NZ_JAELTP010000090.1 GCF_016428915.1 Pandoraea sp. ASV26 | reverse complement strand
CAGCATGGGCACCACCGTGAGCGAGACGATGGCCGAGATCACGATCGTGACGGCGAGCGTTACGGCGAACTCGCCGAACAGCCGTCCGATCACGCCGCCCATGAAGAGCAGCGGGATCAGCACGGCGATGAGCGAGATCGTGAGCGACATGATCGTGAAGCCGATCTGTCCGGCGCCCGCCAGCGCGGCCTCCAGCGGCGGCATGCCCGCTTCGAGATAGCGCACCACGTTCTCGATCATCACGATGGAATCGTCCACCACGAAGCCGGTGGCGATGATGAGCGCCATGAGCGAGAGGTTGTCGATCGAGTAGCCCAGCTCGTACATCACGGCCAGCGTGGCAATCAGCGAGACCGGCACCGAAATACTCGGGATGATCGTCGCGGGCACGTTGCGCAGGAACACGAAAATCACGGCGACCACGAGCACCACGGCCAGCACGAGTTCAAACGCGGCGTCGCTCACCGACGAGCGGATGACGCCCGTGCTGTCGGACACCACGGTGACTTGCATGCCGGCGGGCAGGGTGGCTTCGAGTTGCGGCAGCGCGCGCTTGATCTGGTCGACCGTGGCGATCACGTTCGCGCCGGGCTGACGCTGCACGTTCAGGACGATGGCCGGCGTCTTGCCCAGCCACGCCCCGCGCTCGATGTCCTGCGCGGCCTTGGACACATGGGCGACGTCGCGCAGAAACACCGGGTTGCCGTTCTGATAGGCGATGACCGTGTCGAGATAGTCCTGCGGATCGGTGATCTGATCGTTGGCGTCGAGCGTGTAGTCGAGTTCCGGTCCGTCGAAGTTGCCCTTCGGCTGGCTGACGTTCACGTTGGCGAGCAACGTGCGCAAGTCGTCGAGATTCAGCCCGTACGCCGCGAGCTTCTGCGGATCGGCCTCGACCCGCACGGCCGGCACGTTGCCGCCCGCCAGCGTCACGACCCCCACGCCGGCGACCTGCGAGATCTTCGCGGCCAGCCGGTTGTTGGCGGCGTCCTGCAACTGGGTGAGCGAGAGCGAATTTGACGTGACGGCCAGCGTCATGATCGGCTGGTCGGCCGGATTGACCTTGGCGTAGGTCGGCGGCGCAGGCAGGCCGCTCGGCAGCAAGCTGTTCGCCGCGTTGATGGCCTGCTGCACGTTCTGCTGCGCCACGTCGAGATTGAGCGCGAGATCGAATTGCAGCGTGATGATGGACGATCCTTCCGCGCTGTACGAAATCATCTGCTGGAGGCCGGGAATCTGGCCCAACTGCACTTCCAGCGGCGCGGTGACGGTCGTGGCCATCACCGATGGGCTGGCGCCCGGGTAGAACGTCTGAACCTGAATGGTCGGATAGTCGACGCTTGGCAACGACGAGACCGGCAGCACGCGCACGGCGACCAGGCCGGTGAGCACGAGGGCGATCATCAGCAGCCAGGTCGCTACCGGGCGCAGGATGAAGATACGGGAAAAGTTCATGGGCGGTGGCCGGGCGACGGGATCTCGGGCGCAGGGGCCCGAGTCATTGGGCTGCCGGGGCCGACGCCCCCGCATCGCGATGCCTGCCGTGCCGCGCGGCCGCCGGGGTGTCCTGCGGCTGGCCCGCTGCGGCCGCCGCGCTGGCGGTCAATGGCAGCGAGATGTGCGCGCCGTCGCTCAACCGGTCCATGCCGTCGGTGACAACCGTATCGCCCGCGTTCAACCCCGCCGTGATGACGGTGTGCTTGCCGTCGCTCGGCCCGATGGTGACTTTACGCAACGACGCGGTCTTCTGCGGCGTGACGACATAGACGAATTCGCCGGGCGCACCGCTTTGCACGGCGGGCGTCGGCACGAGCACCACGTGCTGGAGCGTGTCGACGAGCAGCTTCACGTTGACGAATTCCTGCGGGAACAGCACTTCGTCGTCGTTGGCGAAGCGTGCGCGCAGCGTGACGGTGCCGGTCGCCGTCGCCATCTGGTTGCTCACGGCGTAGAGCGTGCCGGTGGCGAGTTGCTCCTTGTTGTCGCTGGAATACGCCGTGACGGTCAGCGGCGCGCCAGTGCGAAAGCGCTTCATGACGTCGGGCAGGGCGTTCTGCGCCACGGTGAATTCAACCGTGGTCGGCTTGATGCTGGTGATGACCGCTATGCCGGTCGTGCTCGTTGCCGTCACGTAGTTGCCCGGGTCGACGAGCCGCAGGCCGACGCGTCCCGAGACGGGGGCGGTGATGCGGCAGTAGGTCAGGTCCAGTTCGAACTGCTTGATATTGGCCAGATCGGCTTGCACGGCGGCTTCGTCTTGCGCGACGGTGAACTGCTGGTCGACGAAGGTCTGCTCGGCAATCGATTTCTGCTCGTGCAGTTGCGTGTAGCGCGCGAGGTCGGCTCTGGCCTGCGCGAGCGCCGCGCGGTCCTTGGCCAGTTGGGCCTGTGCCTGTTCCTTGCTGATTTCGTATTGACGCGGGTCGATCTGGGCGAGGAATTGGCCCTGTTTGACGTCCTGGCCTTCCTGATAGCCGACCTGTGTGAGATAGCCGCTCAACTGGGGCAGTACGGTGACGGTCGCCTCAGGCGTGACCGTGCCCAGCGACGTGATCGTCACCGGCATGTCACCGTAGGCCGCCTGCGCGACCGACACGATTTGCGGTTGCGCACCGCGCCGGGGCGCGGGGCGGTGGATCAGATGCCACGCGACCCATGCCACGAGCGCAAGCCCCACCACGATGCCGATCCAAAGCGCGGTGCGCCGCCGTTTCGGCGGTTGATTCGCTGGCGCGGGTTGCGGTGCGGGCGGTGTCGTGGTGTCCGACGTATCTTCCATAGCTGCCTCCTGCACGACGCCGGGCGTCGCGCAAACCCCGGTCAATCTACCGGGACGGTCCCGGAACGGCCCGGGGATGCCATGATTAGCAGTCTAGCGAGGCGAGTGCCCGTTTTGGTTTAGTGAACGGCGCGGGAAGTTACGGCATGTTACCTGCTCTCACGTACGCCGGCGCGGCTTCGGTGCGCGTAAACGCTTGTCATGACAGGGAAATCGGGGAGGAAGGTACCCGCCGGGAGGGGGGCGGCAGGCAGGGGGACGAGGGTCGTCCCCCTGTTACATCGTGTTACCCGAGTGTGCGCGATGTGTGCGGTAGGCACGGTAGGGGGCAGGCGGGAAGCCCGGCCCCCTCGCGACGCTTCAGAGTGCCGGACGGCGAGGGGCGAGACGGCGAGCGATGCGCCCGAGTGCGCGAACTTGCTGCGCAACGACCCCCGTACCGTAGCGGCGCGAGCGGCCTTGCGGCGCCGGGAGTTGGTCGCGAATGCCGGTCGGCTCCACAGTGCGTTCCCACGACGCCGTGCGGAACAACATATCCCACCAAGGGAACAGCACGCCAAAGTTGCAGCCGTAGCGCGTGCCTTCGTGTCCGTAGCCGATCGCGTGATGGCGGCGATGGAAGATCGGGCTCACGATCAGGCGTTCGAGCACCGGGCCGAACGGCAGACGGGCGTTGACGTGCTGCACGCTTTGCAGGAAGTTGCTGACCGCCACGAGCACGACATACTGCGCCGGCTGCACGCCGATGAAGAGCGCAATCGCGGCGAAGAACCCGGCCTGCAAGATGTCGTCGAGGAAGTGATTGCGGTCATCGGACCACAGCGACATCTGCTGCTGGCTGTGATGCACCGCGTGCAACTCCCACCACACGCCGAAGCGATGCTGCCAGCGGTGATACCAATAGCCGGCGAAGTCGAGCACGATCAGATACATCAGGAACGACACAAGCGGCTGATCCGTCACGCCGGGATACAGGCCGTCAAGATCGATGCTCGGCAGGCCGTGAATCACCATCTGACTCTGCAACGCGTTGAAGACCGGTTGCAGCACCACGAAGAACAGCAGATTCAGAATGCCGAGCTTGGCGATCCACGTGTAGATCACGTCCGAGCGGACCTGCCGGCGGTCCTGCCACTGCTCGACCGGGCGCAATGCCTCGAGCGGGCGCAGCAGGGCATACGTCAAACCGATCTGCAAGACGCCGATGAGCACCCAGTACAAGGCGTCATAGATATCGTCGTCATAGCCCATCATGTTGAAGTGGAACAGCAACGGCTGAACCACATCGACATAGATGAGCGTCTGGACGGCCGAAATGCCGCTGTCGACGAAGTTGAGGGCTTCCTGAATCATCTGTTGGCCTTGTCAGTCCGGATTCGGCGAGAGCACGGGCGCACGGTCGGCAAAGAAGATGCCGTGCGGCGACCGGTTGACGGCGATGCGGTCAACCAGTTGACGCGTCGTCAGGTCGATCACGCCAACGTGGCGCGCAAACCGGAACGTCACCCAAAGATAGCGCTTGTCGGCGGACAATTCCATGTCATCCGGTCCGGGCATCAGTCCGGTGATGTCGGCCACCTTGGTGAGCGACTCGTAATCCAGAATGCTGATCGTGCTCTCGACGCGGTTGCTCACCGCGATGTGACGGCCGTCGGAGAGCGAACGGAAGTTGTGCGCGCCGCGTCCCGTCTGGATGCGCTTGATGACCTTCTGCGCACGCCAGTCGACCACGGCGACGTCGTCTTCGCCGGTCATGCCGACCAGCAGGTACTTGTCGCCGGGTGTCATCCACAGACCGGCAGGGGTCTTGCCGACCGGCATGCGCCACTTGACCGCCTGCGTTGCGAGGTCGATAGCCACCAGTTCGCCCGAATCCTGCAACGTGACGAACACCGTCTTGCTGTCGGACGAGAACGTCATGTGGCTGGGCGTTTTGGCCAGCGGAATGCGTTTGACGACCGTCACGTTCTCGCCGTCGTAACGATAGACGTCGACACGGTCCAGACGCAGTGCCGCCGTCACGAACCATTTACGGTCGGGCGAGAAGCCGAGCTGATACGGGTCGTCGATGTCCGCGATCTGGCGTTGCAGCTTGCCGGTGTTCGGATCGAGCAGCATCAGACTGTTCGACACGGAGTTCGCCACGATCAGCGAACGCTTGTCGGGCGTAATCATCAGGTGATGCGGCTCTTTGCCCGTCGGCATCGTGCCAATGACCTTATGCGTGGCCTGATCGATCAGTGAAAGCTGGGCGGCGCCGGAGTCGAGCACGATGACCGTGCCGGCATGAGCGGAGCAGAGCGGGAGGGCGCCGGCGACCAGGGCGGACAGCGTCGCCAGGGTGCGAACACGGCGGGTCAGCCACGAAAGCTTTGAGAGCTTGGAAGAAAACACCATGAATGCCTAGGGTGGGGCGAAAAACGGTGACGTATGCCGGTAAGCAATCCGTCGATGCCTCCGTTAAACGCGCCATGTGCCCCGTCCGTTGACAAGAAAATGGGACGAAAGGATCTCCGTGCTGATGCGTTTGCCGGTCGCTCGCCGGTCTGTCACGCGCCAGTAGTTCGGGCGGGCGTATCACAGGTATCGCTCTCGGGCGCCGCGCCGTCCCACTGTTCCAGCAGGGCAAGCGCGTCGCGAGTCCAGTCCAGCCAGCCCTGCTCGTAACGCACGCCCAGCAGGAGGATATGCCGTTGCAGCGCGGCTTCGCGCGTGAGCGTTTCGCCAGCCGGAAAGTCGCGCGCCTCGATGGCCTGATAGGCGGCGAGTTTCTGGGCGTGAAGCGCGGCGCGGCGTCGCAGTTCGGGTTGCAGCCCGAGCGGGCCGATGGCGGCGTCAGCGCGCAGTCGTACCATGAGGTCGTCGCGCAGATCGGACGGTGCCGTAGAGGCGGCCGCCCAGGCGAGCAGTTCGTCGCGGCCCGCGTCGAGCACCCGGTAGACGCGTTTGCGAGTGCGTCCGCCATCGGGGGCGGCCATGGAGTCGATCCAGCCAGACGCCTCCATGCGCGCCAGCTCGCGGTAGATCTGTTGATGCGTGGCGTGCCAGAAAAAGCCGATCGATTTGTCGAAACGGCGGGCAAGGTCATACCCCGAGGAGGGTTTCTCCAGCAGCGAGGTCATCAGGGCGTGGGCGAGCGGCATGACCGGCAGTGTAAGGACTCTAATTCCACTATGCAACCCGTTGCATAGTTGGCAGTGCCCGCATAGAATCGCCATCGAACTATGCAACCGGTTGCATAACTTTCAAGACGCGCGAACGACGTGTCCTATGCTTTCCGGACAGTCCCCCTGAAACCCCACGGCGCCCGCCGGACGATGAGAGAGACAACGATGAGCGGCTATCCCCACTTGATGCAGCCCCTTGATCTGGGCTTTACGACGTTGCGCAACCGTGTGCTGATGGGTTCGATGCACGTCGGGCTGGAAGAGGCACGCAACGGCTTTGCCCGCATGGCGGAGTTCTATGCGGAGCGCGCGCGCGGCGGGGTCGCGCTGATGGTGACGGGCGGCATCGCGCCGAACGATGCGGGCAGGCCCTACGCCGGGGGCGCGAAGCTCAGCACCGAAGAAGAGGCCGACAAGCACCGTGTGGTGACACAGGCCGTGCACGCCGCCGGGGGCAAGATCGCCATGCAGATCCTGCACTTCGGGCGCTACGCGTACCATCCCGATCTGGTGGCGCCGAGCGCGTTGCAGGCACCCATTACGCCCGCGAAACCGCGCGAACTGACGAGCGACGAGGTCGAGTCGACCATCGACGATTTCGTCAACTGTGCCGCGCTGGCGCAGCATGCCGGTTACGACGGCGTCGAAATCATGGGCTCCGAAGGCTATCTGATCAACGAGTTCGTCGCGGCCCGGACCAACCATCGCACCGACGCGTGGGGCGGCAGCTACGAGCACCGCATGCGTTTTCCGGTGGAGATTGTGCGGCGTGTGCGCCAGCGTGTGGGACGCGAGTTCATCATCATCTACCGGCTCTCCATGCTCGATCTGGTCGAAGGCGGGTCTACCTTCGACGAGGTGGCGCAATTGGCCCGTGCGATCGAGGCCGCCGGGGCGACGCTCATCAATACCGGCATCGGCTGGCACGAAGCCCGGATTCCGACGATTGCGACCAGCGTGCCGCGCGCGGCATTCGCCTGGGTCACGGGCAAGCTCAAAGGGCATGTCGGCATCCCGCTCATCACGACGAACCGCATCAACATGCCGGACGTGGCCGAACGCATTCTTGCCGATGGCGAGGCCGACATGGTGTCGATGGCCCGGCCGCTGCTGGCCGATCCCGACTTCGTGAACAAGGCGGCTGCCGGTCGTGCCGAGGCCATCAACACGTGTATCGGTTGCAATCAGGCGTGTCTCGACCACACGTTCAGCGGCAAGATCACGTCGTGTCTGGTCAATCCGCGCGCCTGTCATGAGACGGAACTGCGCGTGGAGCCGGCGGGACGCGTGCGTCGCGTGGCGGTCGTCGGGGCCGGCCCGGCCGGGCTGGCAGCGGCAACCGTGGCGGCGCGTCGGGGGCACGACGTCACGCTTATCGAGGCCGATACCGAGATCGGCGGCCAGTTCAACATGGCCAAGCGCGTTCCCGGCAAGGAAGAATTCTTCGAGACCCTGCGTTACTTCCGCCATGAACTGGACGCCACGGGCGTCAAGGTGCAACTCAATACGCGGGCTTCGGTGGCATCGCTCATCGAAGGCGGTTACGACGACATCGTGCTGGCCACCGGCGTGGTGCCGCGCACGCCAGCCATCGAGGGTATCGATCACCCGAAGGTGCTCAGCTATATCGACGTGCTGCGCGGCGGCGCGTCGGTGGGCAAGACCGTTGCGGTGATCGGCGCCGGCGGGATCGGCTTCGACGTGGCCGAGTTCCTCACTCAGGCGGGCGAGAGCGCCACGCTCGTGCCTGAGAAGTTCTATGCGGAATGGGGGATCGATCCGGCTTACGCCCATGCGGGTGGCCTGCGCGCGCCGGTGCCCGAAACCTCACCGCGCAAGGTGTACCTGATGCAGCGCAAGACTTCCAAGGTGGGCGACGGACTGGGCAAGACCACCGGCTGGATTCACCGGACATCGCTCAAGCATCGCGGCGTGGAGATGATGCCCGGCGTGACTTATCGCCGGATCGACGACGACGGCCTGCACGTCACCATTGACGATCAGCCGCACGTGCTGCCGGTCGATAACGTCGTGTTGTGCACCGGTCAGGAGCCGCTGCGGGAATTGGCCGAGGGCCTTCAGGCGGCGGGTGCGCGTGTGCATATCATCGGCGGGGCGGATGTGGCGGCCGAACTCGACGCCAAGCGCGCGATCAAGCAGGGTACGGAGCTGGCCATCGACCTGTAAGCCCCAGGGCGATTGCGGGGGCGTCGGCAAATCGGTGTGCGACAATAACGCGGCTTCGATGCTCGCTGCGTGCGTGCGTCGTCGCGAAATCAACGCGTACGTGCCGGGGGCCGGGCACGACGTTTGCGCGGCGCACCGCGGATTGCCGCCGTCCAGGCGTGATCTGTGGCGGCCTTATATGGGATTAGGGGAGCATGTGCCGTGTGGCCGACGGTGTCATCGTCAATGAAGCGCAAGTTACTCTCTGCGGTGTCGCTCACCGGTCACATTCGGTTGCTGAATCTCGCGGTTGGCGGCGTCGTCTTCCTCCTGTGCTGCGGTCTGTTCGCCGGCGCCTGGATCAACTACCAGCGCACCAGCGAGGCAGCCGGCGCGTTCGACGTGCTGCGCGCGTCGCTGCTCGCCATGGAGAAGGCGTCTGCCGAGCGTGGGCCGGCCAACGCGCTGCTCGACGCCGACCTTCCGCTTCCCGACGAATCCGTCACGGCGCTGCGCAACGCGCGCGAGGCGACCAACGCGCATTTGCAGGAATTGCTCTCGGCAATCTCGAAGAACCGGTGCGTGCAGTGCGTCAACAGTGTGCGGGGGGTCGAGCGCGCGCGCCTCGATCTCGCGGCGGCGAGTGCGAACGTCGATTTGCTGGTGCAGCGCCCGCGTGAAATGCGCAGCGACGCCGCAGTGCGCGATGCCGTCGAGCGCATGACCCGTGTCATCGAAGACTTTATTCCGATCATCTCGTCGAGTATCAGCGTGATTTCCCAGGGCGCGCCCGACGCGCTGCGCTACGTCGCCCTGGCACGCCTGGCGGCGGATCTGCGCGAAGCTGCCGGCCTGCTCGGCTCGCGCTTCACCGCACCCTTGACCTCCGGAAAGACGCTCGGCGAAGCGGATCAGCGCACGATTGAAAAAACGCTGGGCCGTATTGACCAACTGCGCGACATGATCTCCTCGCGCCTGACCTACCCGCCCGAGCTCGGTCCGGAGCGGCTCGACGCGCTGAACGCGGAGTACTTCGCGGCGGGGCTGCATTACGTGGCGACGGTACGCGCGCAGGCCGGTCAGGCTCGACCTGCTCCGCTCACGACGGCCGAGTTTGCGCGCAATTACGTGCCGACGATGCGCGCGATCACCGATTTTCGCGACAGCATGCTCGAACTGGCGCAGCGTAGCGTTGACGCGCAACGCTCGAGCGCGCGCAATTTACTGATCTTCACGGCGACGGCAGAGGTCGGGATGATGCTCCTGATTGTCTTCGTGCTACGCCGTTTCCGTCGCAGCGTCGTGGAGCCGTTCGATGCGACAACGCGCTTCGTCGATGCGCTCGCGCAGGGCAATCTCGATACCCACGTGCCCGGCGAGGGCGTGCCGATGGGTCGCGCGCAGGGGCACGCCGTGTTCGACGCGTTACGGGGCCTGAAGCAAAACGCCATCGAGTTGGTGCAATTGCGCCGCGAGCGCGCGCGATTGGTGGGGGAACTTGAGATGAGTGCCGACACCGACCCGCTGACGCGCCTGATGAACTGGCGGGCGTTCGAGCGACAGGCGAGTGCGCTGTGCGCGATGCCGTCGCCGGGGTATGTCGCATTAATCAAGTTCGATATCGACAACTTTGCCGAGATCAACGCGACCTGGGGGCACAGTGTGGGGGATGATGTGCTGCGCCGCGTGGGTGCCGTCTGCCAGAACACCTGCCAGCCCGGCGACGTGGTGGCGCGCCTGGGCGCAGACGCCTTCGTGATCCTCGCCCGTGTGCTCGACGGCGCGCGCGCGCAGCAATTTGCGGAATTGCTGCGCGGGCGCATCGAAGCCACGGCGTTGACATTGCCGCATGGCAATGTGTTGCCGCTGACGGCGAGCTTCGGTATTGCGATCAACAAAGCGGCGATGGTCGATGCCGATGGCCTGACCTCCGGCGAGCCGACCAACATCTCGGCGCTACTGAGTCAGGCGGAGCGTCAGCTCCACGCCGCGCGGCAGGCACGACTTCACATCATCGAGTAGTGCGCTCTCAGGGCCACTGCGGTGTGGCCGTGCCCAGCGCCATTGCCGGCAACGCCCATTCGACGGGCGTGCCCTCGATCGACATTGGCGTGGCCACACGCCGCACCGGGCCCCACGACGTATCCTCGATCCGCGCGGACAGATCGTGCGGCGTCTCCGCGTCGAGCGGCGACGGTGCGGGATCGGGCGTGCGATGTGTCACGAGCAGACGTGCGGTCCGGGCGAGCGAGGCACGCACGGTGCTGCCGACGTGCTGCGTCTGGCGCAAGGCTAGCGCGCGAACGGCGGCCGCCGCCATCAGATACCCCGTGGCGTAATCAATACCTTGCCCTGGTAGCGGCACCGGCCGTTCTGCGCCCGCCGCCCGCATGCCTGCGTCGGCGATCCCGGCGCTCATCTGCACCAGACTGTCGAAACCTCGTCTGGCGTGCCAGGGGCCTTGCCAGCCATAGGCATCGAGCGAGATATCGATCAGCAAGGGATTGAGTTCACGGCGTCGCGCCGCACCGAGGCCGAGACGGTCGAGCGCGTCGGGACGATATCCGTGAACGACGATGTCCGCCTCGCGCAGCAGCGTTTCGAGCGTCGCGCGGCCCTCAGGCTGTTTCAGGTCGAGACGCGCGCAGCGCTTGCCGAGAACGACTTCCGGCACGGTGCCGGGTTCGTCCCAGCCGGGGGGATCGATACGCAGCACTTGCGCGCCGAACCCCGCAAGAAACCGGGTGGCCGTCGGCCCCGCCAGAATGCGCGTGAGATCGAGCACGCGAATGCCGCTGAGCGGGCGCTCCCGCATGGGCTTCCAACCGCTGATGTCGCGCTCAGTGCCCGCCGCCGATCCAGCGTCGAACGTCTTCCATTGCAACAAGGGGTCGCGAGCCACGGCCTGGCCTTGCGGATGGGCTTCCCACTGCGCGAGCGTGCGCATCGCAGCGGCACATCCCCCACGCGCAACGACGGCGGCCTCGAGCGCATCCGCCTGCCAGGTGGCGACCGCGCGCGCCACGGCGTCGCGATCGGCGTCCACGCCAAGCACCGCGAGGGCGGCGGCGCGATGATGCGGCGCATTGGTATGCAAACGAATCCAACCGTCGGCCGCGCGGTAGTCGCCCGCAATCGGATCCCACAGCGGCGGTGACGACCATCCCTGCGAGCGCAGCGACGTCTGAAACCAGAACGACGCGAGCCGCCGGTCCACGTTCACCCTGGGTGTCGACGGGTGATCCGCCAGCCCGTAATCGCCCGCCGGACCGGTCGTGAGTCCGGCAACGGCGAGCGTCGCGCTGGCGAAGGCTGCCGTCGCGAAATCGGTATAGGGGAAGGCGCACGGCAACGCGCCACTGCCGCTGATCGTCAGGTTGACGGGGGCGGATGAGAATGCCGTGTCATGCCCGGCGACAGCCAGACGCATGTCGTGCAGGTAGGACGCGACGAAATAGGGGGCCTCGGAGAGCGGCACGGCTTGCCCGGAAACAGCGAAATGCATAGGGAGTCCTCGAACGATTCGATACGTGGCATCGCAATGCGTCGCGATGCGAGACTGCCGGCGCATTGAAGCTTATGCCGATGGATTTTATTGTCAATATTGATTAACTTAATCAAGTTGTTGGTCCATCACGCACCCTTCGAACCCGATGAATTACTTCACTGCCACGCAGGCCGCCGAGCGTCTCGGTGTGTCGTTGCAAACCCTCTACGCCTATGTGAGCCGCGGATTGCTGCACGCGGAGCCGGGGAAGACTCACCGCGAGCGCCGGTACCGGGCGGCGGACGTCGAGCGACTGGCCGCGCAACGCACGCGAGGGCGCAAGCCGAAAGAGGTGGCCAAGGCCGCGCTCGATTGGGGAATGCCCGTGCTGGAGTCGTCCATCACGCTGATCGAAGATGGCCGCTGCTATTACCGCGGACGTGATGCGCTGACGATGGCCGAGACGGCATCGGTCGAGGCAACGGCGGCGTGGCTGTGGCAATGCGAAGCGGCGTCGACGTTTGCGGCGGGCGACGACCGCAAGCGTCAGCAGGCCGATTGGCCGGTGCTGCTACTTGAGCGCTACCGAGGCCGTCGAGCGGAGGAGGCGTTGCTGCCCACGTTCACCGTAGCGAGCGACGACGTATCGACAGCAATCTGGCAGCGCGATCCGATGCGTGTCGCACAGGGCAGCGCGGCCTTGTTGCGCCTGATGACCGCCTGTTTGCTGGGGACGTCGCCCAGCGATGCCCCCATCCACGAGCAATGCGCGCAAGCGTGGGGCGTGCGCGATGCCGAGGGCGCCGATCTCATTCGCATGGCCTTGGTGTTGTGTGCCGACCATGAGTTGAACGCTTCGAGTTTCACGGCGCGCTGTGTGGCCTCGACCGGAGCGAGTCTGCGTGCAGCGGTCATCGCCGGACTGTCGGCACTGACCGGTGGCCGTCACGGCGGCACGACCGCCCGCAACGAGGCGATGTGGGACGAAGTGGGCGAAACCGACGTGCTGGCGAGAATGCGTGAGCGGCTTGCCCGAGGCGAAAAGCTGCCGGGCTTCGGGCATCACCTGTATCCGGCGGGGGATGTGCGTGCAAGTGCGATGCTGGCCCGGGTGGTGCCCGCGCATCCCGCGTGGCAGACGATGATCGACGCTGCCGATGCGCTCGTCGGCCAACGTCCGTCACTGGACTTCGCACTCGTGGCGGTGCGGCGTCATCTCAACCTGCCGGTGGGCGCGGCGTTTGGCCTCTTTGCGCTGGGTCGCACCATCGGATGGATCGCGCATGCGATGGAGCAGCGCGAGAGCACGCAACTGATTCGTCCGCGTGCGGCGTATGTCGGGGCGCGGCCGACGGTATCGCCGTCGGCCGAAGCGGACTAAACGGCCGGACTGCCGACCGTGCCCCGAATACGCCCCGAATACGCCTCAAATGCGCCTCAAGTCCCCCTCAAACACCCCGCACGGTTATCCGCGCGCGCGTCGTCCGAAGACGAGGCGGTCGCCGGCCCAGACCAGCGCCATCGTCGCCCCCATCAGCGGGAAGACGCAGCCGAGTGCGAACATGCCGATCGTCCACCCGCGCATGGGCGGTCGCGCTTGCGGGCGGGACGGTGCACCGAGCGAACGTGCCGGACGGCGCATCCACCACATCACCGCACCGGTAAGCGCCATCGCGAACAATCCCATGGAAATCAACGCGCAAAGCCATTGATTGGCAACGCCGAAGTATCGGCCCATGTGCAGCGCGGTCCCGTACGAAATCGCCTGTGCCACAGCGCCGTAGGCGTTGTAGTCGATGTCTCGCAAGACCTTGCCGCTGTACTGGTCGATGTGCAGCGTGCGTTCGTCGCGCGGGTCTGACGGGAAGTACGACACGGTGTAGACGCCATCCGGGCGCGACGGCACGACCAGACTGTAGCCGCTCTCCACCCCGCGACGCGCCGCAATGGCCATCACTTCGTCGACCGGCAGCGCGCCCTCCGCGCGCAAACTGGCGGGTGACAGGCCGGTGCTGCCCATGCCCTCGTGACCTTGGTGGCCCTCATGTTCGCCAGCATTGCCACTCGCCGCGTGCGCTCTGCCGTCGTGCTTCATGCCGGGCATGGACGCCATGTTGTCCGCCCCCTGCATTGAGGATGCCGGCATTGTCGAGACAGGCACCGTCGTATTGCCGACGGCCCAGGGGATCTGCGCGATGGGCAGGTCGTCCATCTTCATCGGTTTGGCCGGGATTTGCGAGCGCACCGGTGCTTCGCCCCAGACGCCGGCGGGGGAGCCCATACCGGCCTTCGTTGCCAACGCCTTGAACTGCGTGCCCCACGAGCCAGACCAAGGTAGCCCCGTCAATACGAACGCCAGTCCGCCCGCCGCCAGCCACAGGCCCGCCACACCGTGCAGATTGCGCAACAGCGGGCGTCCGCGCAATTGCAGACGCGGGCGTAACGCGGCCGCCCAAGTGGCGCCGGCGCGCGGCCACCACAACGCGAGCCCTGTCGCGAGCATGACGAGCGTCCAGCAACCGGCCAGCTCCATGAGCAATTCCCCCGGCTTGCCCAACATGAGCGAGCGGTGAAGGTCGCGGGCTTGCTTCATCAACCGATGCTCGACGCTCAGAGTGCCAAGCACCGCGCCCGTGTAGGGATTCACGTAGACGCTCTCGCGCTCTCCATTGGGCAGGCGGAAGATGAATTCGGCACTGCGCGTGGGGTCACGATTGACTTCGACGGAACGGATCTGCGATCCGGCAGGCAGCGACGCCGCCGCACGTTCCATCAAAACCTGCGCGTCGAGCCGGGGAGAGGTTTGGGCTGCCACGACCATCCGGTCGTGATACAGCCACGGTTCGATCTGCGGCTGGAAGACGTAGAGCGTTCCGGTAATGGCGAGCACCATGAGCCACGGCATGACGAACAGCCCGGCGTAGAAATGCCAGCGCCACAGGGTTCGGTACTGCCCGGCGGTGGTGGCCGGTTGCGCTTCGCGCGTTTGGGAATAGGGGATCTGCATAGGGCAACGATTCCGTCTCGTTTCGCCGCTGCGTGGCCTGATGCATCGGATCGCAGCAGCGGCGCGTATGCCGCCATCGCGAGCCTTGGGTAGACGTTCACTGAACCCTGGGCTGGCAATGAGGCGCGAGTAATGAATGACGCGGTCACCGGCAACGGTGAGGCATCGGACTGAACGCGAGATCAGGAAACGGCAGGGGGCGCGCGTGCGGGCGGCGTGAAGGCGAGCTGGGTGTTGGTCGGGCGGGTCTCGGTGACCGGGCCGGCACGGGCAACCCACGCGAACGACACGGCGCCGGCGAGCGCAGGCATGGTGAGCGGCGGATGGTTGGCGAGCAGCGAACAGTAGCCGCAGACGTCGCCCTGACTGTCGTGCGACGCGTGGGCCATGGACGCGCCATGCATCCCGTCGCGCTCATGGGCGTGTGCCGAGGGGAGCAACGCCATCGCAGGCGTGAGGCCGTCGACGGTGCAGTACGCCACGTCGAGCATGCGCGCCTGCTCCGCGCGATGCGCGGCGAGCACCTGACTGACGGCCGGCATGCCAATCGCGAGCCACATGGCGGCGAGGCCGAGCCATGCGAATAAGCGTTTGCGTGCGGTGAAAGACATGCGTCAGGAAAGGTCGTCGCGCGAGGGAAGCTGGAATGCTATCACGCGGCCCGGCGGCAAGCATGAAGGATTGTCGATAACCATAGCGGGCGCTGCGTCATGTTCATCGTGGATGGCCAAGCCGCGTGCGGCAAATTGACGGCAACGCCGTCAAACCCGATATTGCTGCCGCTTTCTCGCTCATAGCAAACCGGCCGTCAGCGCCTTGAGCGTGGCGGCCGCTCGCGTGGAGCAGTCCAGTTTTCGGAAGATGCTTTCGACGTGGGTGCGCACGGTGCTCGGGCTCAGCGCCAGCGCCCGCGCGGCCTCCTTGTTGCTCAGTCCGGCGCTGATCTGACGCAGCACCTCGACCTCGCGCGGCGACAGGAGTGCGCTTGACGTCGACGCCGTCAGGCGCGGGCGCAACGTCTGTCCCTGCGCGGTGGCGACGACGGCAGCCACGATCTCGGGATCAAACTTACCGGCGTCCGCCTCGCTTGCGATCAGCGCGGCGGCCTCGTCGAACGAATGAGCGTGCCGCCACGGGCGCTCGGCCAGCATGGCTTCAAAGGCCACGACGGTGGCGAGGATACGTTGAGGTGTCGTCAACGCCGGGCCGGCGACACCACGGAAATACCCGCTGCCATCGAGCCTTTCATAGGCGTAGGACGCCAGTTCCGCCGTTTGCCGCAGCCCGTCGATCTGTTTGGCCGCACGCGCGCTCCAATACGGCACGAGCCGCACCTTCTCCCACTGATCGGCGGACAGCTTCCCGTGCGCTTCCCACAACCGATTGGGCAACGCGGCGCGTCCGATGCCATGCAGCAGTGCCGCCGCGTGCAGTTGCGTCTGCGCGTCGACGCCCAGCGCCAGATACTGCGCGGTGCGCGACGCGAGATCCGCCGTGCGGCGTGAAAAGCCGGCCAGCCAGGGCAACTTGAGTTCTGTGACATCCGCCAGCAACGACAGCGGGACATCCGCTTGTTTGTCATGCTCAGCCAGTTGCCATGTGTGTGTATCGGGATCGCTGGCTTCGAGTTCATCGAGCCAGTGATCCGCCTGACGTATGGCAGTCTCGACAAGCCTTGCCGGGTACTTCGTGCCCGACTGACTGCGCAGAAAGGCGCGGGCGTTGTCCCGGCCGTGTGCATGCGCGAGGATTTCGAGATCGCTGGCCACGTTCACGAAGAAGACCGTTTCGGGAATCGAATCGCCGTCACGTCCGCTGGGCATGCCTTTCCCGTCGAGGCGCTCGAAAACGTTGCGCAACGACTCGACGACGCGAGCCGGCATCCCCATTGTCGCTGCCACGTCGCCGGACACCTCGCAGTGAATCAGCGCCAACGGGACGATGAGCGATTGCGTCTGTGTGGATAGCGGCGGCAGCGTCTGCGCCATCATCGCTTCGCGTGCGGCGACATCGTCGCCGAGTAGCTCCGCAAAGCCGCTCGCATTGGCCGTACAGCCCGACCAACGCAGCAGCGCGGTGGCCCTTGCATGGTTCTGCGCGGCGAGATCCGCGCCGCACTCGCGCGCGAGCCAACCGGCCAGACAGGCCGCACGGCGCGAGTGATCCGTCGAGCGGCCCATGCTCAGGTCGCCGATGAAGGCGAGCGCAAGAATCGCGTCGGTGAGTCCGGCGGTGCTCGAGGGCATGTTGGAATTTGGTGAAGGGGGCGGGGGAGCCGGTTGGGCGAGCGCAGAGGCATCCGTCGTGCATACGCCATTGGCGGCTTATCGGTCGATCGTCCGATACCGCGAGGCAGGCGGGACGGCGACACTGGCAACCACTCGAGTCAATTCGTGGCTCGTTTTCCCCGATCAAAGGAGATTTCGATGAAACGCCATTCTATCGCAGCCCTCATGGTGAGCGCTGGCCTGCTCGGTGGTGTCGCCGCGTCGGCACAGGCAGCCGCTTCCGCCGACACGGCACCGTCTGTGGTGATCGTGCACGGCGCCTTTGCCGACGGCTCGGACTGGGCCAAGGTCGTCGCGCTGCTCCAGGCAAAGGGAGTCAGGGTGACGGCCGTGCAGAACCCGCTCGAATCGCTCGCCGGTGACGTGGCCGCCGCCACGCGCGCCATCGACAACCAGCCGGGCAAGGTCGTGCTCGTCGGCCATTCGTGGGGAGGCGCGGTCATCACCGAAGCCGGCAAGGACGACAAGGTTGCCAGCCTCGTCTACGTGTCGGCCTTCGCACCGGACGCCGGCCAGTCGGTCGCCACGTTGTCGAAAGACCTGCCCAAGGCACCCGGCACCGACCATCTCGTGGCCGACGCCAGTGGCTGGCTGAGCCTGCCGCCCGCCGACGTCGCCAAGTATTTCGCGCAGGATGTGCCCGCCAAGCAGGCCCGTGTGATGGCGGCGACACAAGGCCCGATCAAGGCGACGGCATTCGGCGAGACGGTGAGCGTTGCTGCGTGGCACCAGAAGCCGTCGTGGTTCGTCATCAGCCAGAACGATCGCATGATCGCGCCGGACGCCCAGCGCATCATGGCCCGTCAGATCGGCGCCAAGGTGACGGAGTTGCCGACGAGTCATGTGCCGCAGCAGTCGCGTCCGGCCGATGTCGCGAAGGTCATTCTGGACGCCGTCGCCAGCGTCAAGTAAGGCTGTCGGCGGGCGGCGAGGGCCGAGAAAGCCATTCGCCCGTCCGCCCATCCCTGCTGGCGAAGGGATTTTTGAATCCGCATGTGTCACTTCTCCGGACAGATACATTCCGACATCAATGACGGAATTCGCGCAGATATAACGCTGGGTAAGCGCCCGGTCGGCATCGAATTGGCCCCTGGCGTGTGGATATCGCTTTCCGGCGCATTCGCCGGTACATCACTCAGAGAGGACAACAGTCATGTCGGATCCGGTCAATCTTCGCCGTCGTCGCCTTCTTGGCACCACGCTCGCGGGCGTCACCCTCGCGGAACTCGGGCTGTCGCAATTGGCGAATGCCGCGTCGGCGTCGTCCGTTGGCGGGCATACGTCGTTCGAAGCCATCCGTCAGATCGAGGCGGGCGACCTGAACATCGGTTACGCGGAAGCGGGCCCGAAAGACGGCAAGGTGGTCGTTCTGCTGCACGGCTGGCCGTACGACATCTACAGCTATGTCGACGTGGCACCGCAACTGGCTGCCGCAGGCTATCGCGTAATCGTGCCGTATCTGCGGGGTTATGGCTCGACCCGGCTGCGCTCGGCGGCCACGCCGCGTAACGGTCAGCAAGCCGTGCTGGCGGTCGACGTCATTACGCTCATGGACGCCCTGAAGATCGATCAGGCCATTCTCGGCGGTTACGACTGGGGGGCGCGCACGGCAAACATTGTGGCTGCGCTATGGCCGGAACGCGTGAAGGCGCTGGTCTCGGTGAGTGGCTATCTCATCGGCAGTCAGGAGGTGAACCGTCAGCCGCTGCCGCCGCAGGCCGAATTGCAGTGGTGGTATCAGTACTACTTCGCGACCGAGCGTGGCGCGAAAGGCTATGCAGCCAATACCGACGCGTTCAACAAGCTCATCTGGCAACTGGCCTCGCCGCAGTGGCATTTCGACGACGCGACCTACGCACGCTCGGCGGCCTCGTTCCGCAACCCTGACCACGTAGCCATCGTCATCCACAACTACCGTTGGCGCCTGGGGCTCGCGCAAGGCGAGTCGCGCTTCGACGCGCTGGAGCAGCGTCTGGCCGCCGGGCCGACCATTGCCGTGCCGACGATCACGATGGAAGGTGATGCGAACGGCGCGCCGCATCCCGCACCAGCGGCCTACGCGAAGAAGTTCACAGGGAAGTACCTGCATCGCGATATCGGTGGCGGCACCGGCCACAACCTGCCGCAGGAAGCACCGAAGGCGTTTGCCGACGCCATTCTGGAAGTCGTGACGCTCTGACGCGTGAACGTGTAGCCACTCGTGCCTGCCTACGGACAGACGAGTGGCTGCGACTTGCGCTCGCGACTGCCGGACCGCGAGAGGCGCCGGGCGGCTGGCTAGTCGCCCGCTATTCCTCGCGTTAGTCCCCCGCGTTGATCCCCCCGGTATTAATCCCCGTGAGTCACAACGAAGTGCCGCACATCGATGCGCTGTTCCGCGAACGCTGCCTCGCAGTATTGGAGATACAGGCGCCAGGTGCGGATGAACGTGTCGTCGAAGCCTTGCGCGCGTACCGCGTCGATCTGCGATTCGAACGCCGCATACCAGCGCTGCAACGTTTTGGCGTAATCCAGACCGAAGCTCAAGGTCTGCGAGGCGCTCATGCCACGCTCGCGCGAGGCACTCTCGAAGCGTTCCGCGCTCGGCAGCATGCCGCCCGGGAAGATGAATTCGCGGATGAAGTCGCTCGACGTCCGGTAAGCGTCGAAGGCATCGTCGTCGATCGTGATCGACTGAATGAGCGCGCGGCCGCCGGGCAGAAGGCGAGCCTTGAGCACGTCGAAGAAGGTCGGCCAATACGCCTCGCCGACCGCCTCGAACATCTCGATGGAGACGATCGCCGCGAACTCCCCTTGCAGGTCGCGGTAATCCGTCAGCGAGATCTCTGCGAGGTGCCCCAGGCCCTCGGCGTCGATGCGCGACTTGGCCATCGTGTATTGCGCTTGCGAGATGGTGATGCCATAGACCGAAATCCCTTGCCGGGCGGCATGCAGCGCGAACCCGCCCCAGCCGCAACCGATTTCCAGCACACGGTCGCCGGGGCGCAGACCCAACGTGTCGATGATCCGCTGGTACTTGGCGGACTGGGCGTCGGCGAGCGAGCGCTGGTCGTCGCCGTCGAACCAGGCGCTGGAATACGTCCATGTCTCATCGAGCCACAGGCTGTAGAACGGATTGCCGAGATCGTAGTGCGCATGAATGTTGCGGCGACTGCCCGCGCGGGAGTTGGCTCGCAGGCGATGCCGTATGTGGTACCAGACACGCGCGAGGCGTGAGCCTGTCACCGTTTTGGAGACCGACGGAAGATTGCGTATGGCCAGCCGGAGCAGCGCCACGAGGTCCGGCGAGTCGACCCATCCGGCCCGATACGCCTCGGCGAAGCCGATATCGCCGGCGTGCAGTATACGGCGGCAGGCCCGCCAGTCACGCACGTGGATCGTGGCGTGCGGCGCACTGTGAGAATCGCCGAACGCGTGCACGGTGCCGTCGGGGCAGACGAGCGTGAGGTGGCCGGTCCGAATCCGGCGTACCAACGTGAGAAACAGTCGAGCCCAGAGCGGAATGACAGGATGCGGGGAAAACACTCGGAGCGGAATCATGGATGAATCTCCTGATCGGAGGACGCTGGGCGCTGGGGTTGAGTCGCAGACAGGGCCGGCGGGGTCTTGCCGTAGAACGGCACACGCTTGAGCCAGAGCCGCATGGCCTGCCAATGAATTCTGATGACGACGTTGATCGCATTGAAGGGCTGCGATAGCACTGCGCGCAACACGCGTCGGCCGGTGAACGGCTCGGCGCGCATGGCGACGGCGGTGCGAAGCAGCAGCGTGTCGCCGACGCGGTAATCGATGGCAACCGTCCACGCGTCCCCTTCGCGGTGGACGCGAAACTCGTACTGACCTTCCACATCGCAGAACGGGGAGACGTGAAAGACCTTCCG
Organism: Pandoraea sp. ASV26; assembly: GCF_016428915.1. GTDB lineage: Bacteria > Pseudomonadota > Gammaproteobacteria > Burkholderiales > Burkholderiaceae > Pandoraea. The sequence continues at coordinate 2,408 of NZ_JAELTP010000090.1, read as the reverse complement.
GCAGACGAGCCGCGTGTCGCCGCGAATCGGCGCATGTCCGGGGGCGCTGAGCAGATACCCGTGATGTTGGCCGAAGGTGTTGCGCACGTCGGCGTACAAGGCGCGCAAGTTGCCCTGACGGTCGTGGCAATACCAGAAGCTCACCGGATTGAAGGCGTAGCCCGCCATGCGCGGAATCGTCTGCAACCAGAGTTCGCCATCGGCCGGGATACCGGCCAGCGCGAGATTGGCACGCATCCAGGGCACGAGCGCGTTTCCGTCACGCGGACCGTAATCGCTCGATCTCACGGCGAGCGGCCTGCGGCGGTCCATGGCAAACCAACGACCGCGCAGCGCTTCGGGGCGCCCGATATCGCAAGCGACCTGAAACATCGGGTACGCGAACGCATGCCGCACAGGGTGCAGCCGCTCATGGGTCACGCGCCCGCGCAACAACCAGATGGCCGGTTGTGGGGAAGATGGCGTGTCCGCGCGGTTCATAGCTTCGCCCATGCCGGCGAGACGCCGAAGTCGCTGGCCACCCGCAAGGCGGATTTCAGGCCGTCTTCGTGAAAACCATAGCCTGTCCACGCGCCTGCGAACCACGTGCGCTGGCGGCCCTGAAGCTCGGGCAGGCGCAATTGCGCGTCGACAGCCGCCAGATCGAGAAGGGGATGCTCGTAAGCGAAGCGTCCCAGCACGGTGTGGGGGGCGGGTTCCTCGACCGGGTTGAGCGTGACGATCACCGGCGAACTGAAGGGCAGGGCCTGTAGTTGGTTGAGCAGATAGCTCACGCACACGGGGCGCTGCATGTCCGCTGCCTGGGCCACCTGTCCCGCCTGACTGACATAGTTCCATGCCGACCAGACACGGCGGCGCCGGGGCAGCAGCTTCGGGTCCGTGTGCAGTACCGCGCTGTTCGGTTGATACCGCATGGCGCCGAGAATCCGCTGCTCTGCCGGGGTGGCGTTGCTCAGCAGCCGCAGGCTGTCGGGGGCGTGACCGGCCAGCACGACGGCATCGAAGCGTTGTGATTCGCCGTCACCGAACGATAGCGTGACGCCGTCCGGATCACGCGTGACGCGTTGCACGGGGGTTCGCAGGCGGACATCGTCGAGCGTTGCGCTCATGCGGCGCACGTAGTCGCGCCCGCCGCCTGCGACTGTCCTCCATTGCGGGCGGTGACGAATCTGTAGCAGCGCGTGGTTCAGGCAGAACCGAAGGAAGGTCGCGGCCGGAAAGTGCAGAATGTCGGCGGCCCGGCTCGACCAGATGGCGGCAGCCATCGGCAAGAGGTAGTGATGCTGAAAGGGCTGCCCGTAGCCGTTGTCCGCCAGCAGCTCGCCCACGGATTGGCGCTTGCTGATGGCGTGCTGCAAGTGTTCCTCTGCCGTGGCGTTAAAGCGCAGCACGTCGCGCAACATGCCCAGAAAGCTCGGGGAATAGAGGTTGCGGCGCTGTGCGAATACCGTATTCAGATTCGTGCCCGCCCATTCGAGCGCGCCGCCGTCGACCGACACCGAGAACGACATATCGCTCGCGATGCTGCTCACACCGAGCTCGTCGAACAAGGCGATCAGATTGGGGTAGGTGCGATCGTTGAAGACCAGAAAGCCCGTGTCGACAGGCGCGTGAAGTCCGTCGAGCGAGACATCGACGGTGTTCGTGTGGCCGCCGAGGTAGCCGCCCGCTTCGAACAGGGTCACATCGTGCTTGCGAGCCAGCAGGTAAGCGCTGGCAAGTCCGGCGATGCCCGCGCCGACCACGGCGACGCGTTGTCCCGGCGGCAGAGCGACGCTCGATTCGGTCATTGGCGGCTCCCCTCGGCGTGGTTCCGGGCGAACAGGTAATGACCCACACCCCATTCGCGGCCTTGGGCGTAACCGAAGAGTTCGGCGACCGCCATGTAGAACATGCGCCACCGCTGAAACTGGATGCGGGCCTGCGGGCCGTAGCCGGCCTCCAGAATCGGCAGCGTCAGATCGCGTGATGCGTCGAGCGCCGCCAGCCAGTCGTTGGCCGTGCGCTCGTAATGACGGCCATCGAGCCACCAGCGGTTCTCGATGCGCAGGTCGTCCTGAAAATGCAGCAGCAGATCCGCGCTGGGCATGGTGCCGCCGGTGAAGAAGTGTCTCGACATCCAGTCGCTGCCATCGTCGTTCTGGAAGTGGTAGGCAACGTGACGATGCGCAAAGATGTGGACGAACAGCTTGCCGTCGTCATTGAGCCAGCGGGCAATTTTCCCCATCAGGGCGCCGTAGTTCTTCATGTGCTCGAACATTTCGACGGACAGGACACGGTCGAACCCGCCCGGGACGGTGTCGTCGAATTCGAAGTCGGCTACGTTGCCGGTCACGATTTGCAGATTGTGCAGCCCGCGCCGCGCGGCCGCCGATTCGATGAAGCGGCGTTGACCGTGCGAGTTCGAC
>NZ_JAELTP010000866.1 GCF_016428915.1 Pandoraea sp. ASV26 | reverse complement strand
GAGTTGCCCTATCCATGTGCTATGCTCGCGACACACCGCAGGGCGAGCATGCATGTGTGGGTGACGTTTAAGCGGCCCCCGTCTGGAGCCGTTGGCGCCAATGGCCGTTGCCATGAAGTTAGTGGCTGGCTCGTCAGCACGGCCATGTCGTAGGCAGTTGTTGATGCACGCCGTATGCTATTCTTGTATCGTGCTGATCTCTTGAAAGGGCGCTCGCTGTGATGTGCAACGACTTGCAAGGGTATTCCCACGTTGCTACTTTGATGACCACAAGGCAAAAGCGGAAATAGAAAAGAGGCGTTTTTTTTCGGCAGCCAAAGGAGTGAAAGCCACCACAAGACTTTTTGTGAAGGTGCTACAGGACCTCCAGTCTCTTCCAGTGGACAAGGA
>NZ_JAELTP010000865.1 GCF_016428915.1 Pandoraea sp. ASV26 | reverse complement strand
GATCAAGGCTGCACGCGATCAGGCTTTGCATTCCCCGCCAGCGACTTGCAGACGAGGGCAATTCCAATTTACGACCAAACGAAGACCACATGATGGAAATATTCCGCATACGGGTAAGTTTGGAAAGCGACTTAGTTGGACGACTTACTCGGCCAACGTTGTCCCGTTGTGCGCCAGATGATGTTTTCTTCCCGAACGGAAGAGAGCATATCACCACGTCGTATTGGGACTTTGCGTCCAAATGAGGACAAGTCGCAGTCGGAATATCAAATGGGAACACATCCGATTTTCATTACTCGGTAATAAATGGGCCAGTCAGGAACGCGGCTGACACTGCTCCAGCGGTCATTCGTATTGCCCTTCCAAAGTGAGGAAATAGCACCAGTAAAC
>NZ_JAELTP010000864.1 GCF_016428915.1 Pandoraea sp. ASV26 | reverse complement strand
AGTCGTAACAGCTCATCACCTAATAATCGTGCACGCTGAATGCTCGTCGCAGGTTCGCTGCTTCCGGCGGTGTCGGTCCTGTTCGAGCAAAAGGCGCCATATAATACGAGTAGCGATGGCTCAAAATCCGTCTCCTGTAAGCCAGAGTAGCAGTCTTTCAAAGAAAAAAGAAATACGAACATAAAAAAGGACTTGTCCCGTCTTAAGAAAGAGATGCTCCGAGCTAGAACAATTCAAGCAGGTTATGCGATATGCATACGAGTTTTAGTACAAAAGCATCCTGCATCAATCTGCCCTAGTCAACACAATTATTAAAAGACATATTTCATTGCTTCACAGCCAAGAAGTGCCAGGTAGCTCCCATACCGATGTTCCATGCGAGGATACTATG
>NZ_JAELTP010000863.1 GCF_016428915.1 Pandoraea sp. ASV26 | reverse complement strand
CCGTAGAGGTCAGGATTGCCCTCCAGAACGTCGAGAAAGTTGGCGCGAGGGAACAGCGCCGCCCAGCAGCGCGACATTACCGCTGACGTGTCGACATCAAAAAACTGTGCATAAAATGACAGGGACCAAAGGAAACGCTTCCGGCTTGAAGAAGATGCGGTGGCAGGCGGCGGGAGACCTCCTGAGGCGCCGCCCTTGCGATTGCCTTGTACACCATCGTTGAAGTTGGAGGTGTGAAATTCGAGGTTGTCTTCTTGGAGATCGGTGTGGCCGAGATCGCCCTAACAAAGAGATTGCTTCGTTAGAATGGAAAACCCCATATGAGGTGATTATATCGACAAGAAGCTGGGGAGTAAGGGGTTTGTCTTACGTCGTCGTCAATGTCTACGAC
>NZ_JAELTP010000862.1 GCF_016428915.1 Pandoraea sp. ASV26 | reverse complement strand
ACTTAAGACAAAGTACGGGTCATTTTCATCCTTCCCATCGACTTTACTGCCGAGGGTTGAACATATTTCGACGGGCCATGTGGTTGATGATGCTATGCGGAAGCGCGCAAAGTATTTAGGCCACCTTCCATACGGGTGTGTCGTCAGCTTTATAGAGTGTGATTGGACGGACATAGTCCCTGAGGAGATCTTGTCCTCCTTCTCATCAGAGATAGCAAAGCGCCAGAAGCGTAATAGGGATAAAGCAGCCCAAGAGGAGCGCGAGCGAGTAGATGCTGAGCGCGTCGAAGCTGCGGCACTGCGAAGCTCCTCCGGGATGGCTATTCCGTCTGGCCCGATAGAAGAAGATCGTCCTCCAGTGATGGATATGTCAGAGTTCCAACCATTGAAC
>NZ_JAELTP010000861.1 GCF_016428915.1 Pandoraea sp. ASV26 | reverse complement strand
CTAATATACTGCTAAAATTAGCAACAACAAAAAACTGGCGTAATATGTCGGATTCTCTGTAAAGGCATTGGGCGTCGAGTTTTGGTTTCGGCTCCGGCAAGACGGTCTCCACAGGAGCTGTGTGACCCTATCTGCAAAAAAAAAGTCCCCCATCCAATGCTACAACTCCAACTCTTCTCAACCTGCCATTGAACAATCGATCGACCTTGACGCAAAACGCAACAACGTCCTGCACGCTCTCCCTGCACTTGCGCAGCTCATCCTCCACCGAAATAATGTCAAGCGCCCGCATCCTATCCGCAGCATCGCGGTCATGGCGCCTCTCTCTGCCCCAGCGCCCAGCGCCGACGACGGCCCCAAGGTGCCTCTTCCTGCAACGAGTCAAATACTC
>NZ_JAELTP010000860.1 GCF_016428915.1 Pandoraea sp. ASV26 | reverse complement strand
GGATTATGCATGGTTGGATGGAGTTTGGAGCCGAGGTTGCATGGTTGGACTAATTTGTAACGGTAGCCTGCTTTCGAAATAATAACTGACAATGAATTAAATAATTAGATGCATTTTGTGTTTGACGCAATTTGTTTTGAGTAACTGTTGATTTTTGCTCTCTACGCCTTCATTGCTGCTGTAAGTCGTTATCTTATCGCCCCTCTCAAACGACCCCTCCAGAGCTCGTCGGTAATCCTGCGATGCAATCCAGGCATATCGGTATCGGCCCGTCATCACAGCGACAATACCAATTCCTGACATGCCGTTTGAACCCAAGGCCTACCCGCAGGATGCCGCTCCAGTTATCGAAGAAGACATAAGCGGGGAGCGCTGGGCGCCGCTATACAAC
>NZ_JAELTP010000859.1 GCF_016428915.1 Pandoraea sp. ASV26 | reverse complement strand
ACACAACGGTTGCCATTGGACAAAGAGGCACCAACTTTGACATGCCGATTTGAGCTAATAATGCAACAGCATTCGGCATTAGGACAGAACCAACGAGTTCTCTCCAATTAAATGTGAGATGCGGTTTCGGTGTGACAGGCTTAAAGTCATCTTGCAGGTTCGAAACAGAGACCTAGTAACTAGGCCACGGAACCCCGCGGCTCGACTATTCTACACGTCTATTGCACTCTACATTCTGGAGGGATGAATTAGATGCGTTAGTCCCCGCATTTGTAGCCACAGCGGCTATTGGTTGTGTAGTATCCTCTTCGCCTGAGATCGCGTAGGTAGCAGGGATCCCTGCCACAGAGACTGGGCTCGGCCACAGAGGTGCACGAGCGCGGCCTATTGC
>NZ_JAELTP010000858.1 GCF_016428915.1 Pandoraea sp. ASV26 | reverse complement strand
ATCTTCAAGCAGATTGGTGATGTTGTCTTCTTACCCTCCAACAACATGGATGCGTCCACTGCTCTGTGCGGCTCTGGTCCTGCCATGTTCGCTCTGATGATGGAGGCTGCCATTGACGGCGGTGTTGCCATGGGTATCCCTCGTGCTGAGGCCCAGCGCATGGCTGCCCAGACCATGAGAGGTACTGTTGCACTGGTTCAGAGTGGCAAGCATCCTGCCCTGCTGCGCGAAAAGGTTTGCACGCCCGGCGGCTGCACAATTGGCGGTCTGATGTCTCTGGAGGACGGTGGTGTTCGCGGCCAGATTTCACGCGCATTCAGGGAGGCTACAGTCATTGCCAGCCAACTGGGCCAAGGGGTTCAGAACGTAAACGGCACTCGCTGGTAAATCA
>NZ_JAELTP010000857.1 GCF_016428915.1 Pandoraea sp. ASV26 | reverse complement strand
GGTAAGGAGCTGCTTGATGACGCTTTCATCGCAGTCAACGTCCAAGAGACCACCGACGACAGCCGGAGTCCTGGAGGGGTTGACGCGCTGGACGTAGGCCTCGATAGCCTGGAACTGCTGGTTCTGGTAAAGGTACAGAATGAGGTCATGGACAAAGTTGAATCGATCGCAAACGATAATGAGGGGTAGCTGCTCCGGCAGCTTGGCCTCCTTTAGGAAGTTCTTGACCTTTTCAGCGTTGTAGCTGTTGCTATCACGGCAAATGCGTTCAACTTCGTTGAACTGGCCCATCTTGGTGGCAGCTTCGATGTATTTGAAGTGCACATCAGGGTCCTCCGATAGGTTGACAACAGAACCGAGGTAGTAAAACAGGCCCTCGGCAGTCTTGTAC
>NZ_JAELTP010000008.1 GCF_016428915.1 Pandoraea sp. ASV26 | reverse complement strand
GCGTTGGGCGAGGCCTTCGAAGGCAAGCCGGGCAGCGACTTCCGCCTCGAGTTCCATATGGCCCCGCCGCTCATTGCCCGCGGCAAGCACGGTGCCGTGCCCAAGAAGGTGACGATCGGGCCGTGGCTGTGGCCGGTGCTGCGCGGCATGGCGAAGCTGCGCGGTTTGCGCGGCGGCCCGCTCGATGTGTTCGGCTACACGCTGGAGCGCCGCATGGAGCGTCAGTTGATCGCGGACTACCGCACGACGATGGAACGCGCGTTGGCACGCTTGTCCGCCGATACGCTGGCGGATGTGATCGCGCTGGCCGAAGCGCCTGCGAAGATTCGCGGCTACGGCCACGTGAAGCTCGCGAATCTGGCGATGGCCAAGCGCGTCGAGGCCACGATCGCGGGCCGGCTGGACGTGACGCCTGCCACCGGTGAAGCCGTTGAGCAGGCGCTGGCGCATGCACGACGCAATGGCAAGTCGCTGGCCGGCATTCCGGTGGTGACGGCACGCTGAGTCGCGCAGCAAGGGTACGACGCACCGGTTTCGAGCCGGTGTCGAGGCAAGGAACGGGGGCTACGGCCCCCGTTTTTCATGGGCGCGCCAATTCGTTGTGACGAGTCGTGGCGCGTCGTGACGACCCACACCGCGCGCGTTTCTGTACCGTCATCGGGCCGACGCGCTACCATTCGGGAGTTACGGTTGACGCAACTGGGTGAACCGAAGGCCCGAAGTGGCGCGACGACGCGAAGCCGTCTACCGCACGCGAGGCCCAGGGAATTGCCATAAGCGCTTGAATACGGAGAGGAAAATGAGTGTTTCGAAGGCACCTGCGGATCGCAAGGTGATCCTCACGGGTGACCGCCCGACGGGCCCGCTGCATCTGGGCCACTACGTTGGCAGTCTGAAAAACCGCGTGGCGTATCAACACGAGTACAAGCAGTTCATTCTGGTCGCCGACGCGCAGGCGTTGACCGACAACACAGATGATCGCGGCAAGGTCCACCGCAACGTCTCGGAAGTGGCGCTCGACTATCTGGCCGTGGGCATCGACCCGACGGTGACGACCATCTGCGTGCAAACGTGGCTGCCCGAGCTGACCGAACTCACGTTCTATTACCTGAACCTCGTGACCGTCGCGCGCCTGGAGCGCAATCCGACCGTCAAGCAGGAAATCGGTCTGCGCAACTTCGAGCGCGACATTCCGGCCGGCTTCCTCACGTATCCGGTAAGTCAGGCAGCGGACATCACGGCGTTTCGCGCCACGCTCGTGCCGGTCGGCGAAGATCAGTTGCCGATGATCGAGCAGACGAACGAAATCGTGCGTCGTCTGAACCGTCTCGCCGATCGCGAGATTCTGGTCGAAACGAAGGCGCTGGTGCCGCCGATCGGACGTCTGCCGGGCATCGACGGCAAGGCCAAGATGAGCAAGTCGCTGGGCAACGTGATCAACATTTCGTCGACGCCGGACGAGATTCGCGCAGCGGTCAAGAAGTGCTACACGGACCCGCTGCATCTGAAGGTGGAAGATCCGGGGCATCTCGAAGGCAACGTCGCCTTCGCTTATCTCGACGCCTTCGATGAAGACAAGGAAGGCTTGCAAGCGCTCAAGGATCACTACGTGCGCGGCGGTCTGGCCGACTCGAAGGTGAAGGCGCGTCTGGAGGAGCGTTTGCAGGAGATGCTGCGCCCGATGCGCGAGCGCCGCGAAACCTATGCGAAGCATCCGGACTTCGTGTGGGACATGCTGCGTGCCGGTACCGAACGCGCGCGCGAGACCGTCTCGCAGACGCTCGACGATGTGCGTTCGGTCTTCGTCACGCCGGGGTGGAAGGCGTAACCCTGCGTGTCTGACTTCGCGTGATGCAATGGCAGCCCATCGAGGCTGCCATTTTTTATTTGAGCGGGGGTGTCGCCGTTGAAGTCTGCGTGCAATGGCACGAAGCACAATGCCTCAAGTCTGTTCCGAACGCCTCGACTTGCCGAGGGGGGGCGGCTGGCGCGGCTTGCCCGGTTTGCCCGGCTCGCGAGGTTTCGGCAAGCGCAAGACTGTCGTTGGTACGGCCCTGAGTGACGCCGTCAAGCTTCTGAAGCATCTCCTCCTGGTCCTTCAGCAGCCCCTTGAGTCTTAACCGCATCTGGGTGAGTTCCATGCGCGTACCGACCTGGTTGGCCGCGGCCAGATACTGGTCTCCCAGCCCGCTCAGGCTCGACGACGATTGGGATGCGTGGGTGCTGGGGAACATATTGGGCTGACTCCAAAGATTGATTTTGTGCAGATTGAGCAGACGCCAAAAGGGGCAGTCACAAGCGCGTCATCTGTTCGTTATCGTCGAGTTTCTGGTGGATGGCCCTCTGGTTGCTTTCGCTGCGTGTCAGGTCAGTTTGCAATTCCGTCAATTCGTTACACAGTCGCAGATTTTCCGCCAGTTGAATCGATTGCTGGCGAGCGTTGAGGCCCCGGCTGATGGACTGATGCAGGTTACGCACTTCGGAGATGGCGCCGGCCAGCCTGCCCCAGGCGGGTGGCCGGGCATACCCCGTCAGGCCGTAAATCCCGTTGCCCGCGGTCAACACCCCCATGACGATGGCAACGCCCTTCAACCAGGCGGCAAGGGCTACCGCAGACGGCGGGGCGACGAGAGTGGCTATCCCGAGGGTCGTGGTGATGAGTGCGAACAGCACGACAATGGCGATCTTGGTTTTCAGTCGCCGCTTTTCCTTCGGGATGGCCTTCTCAGCCTGCGTCAGGCAGTGATTGATGATGGGGTCGAGCTGCTGGAGCATGGCTCCTGCTTTTACGTAGACTTGCCGAAGTTCGCTCTGCGCGTGCAGCGCTTCTTCGGAAAGCGGTAACCCCTGCACTCGCACGCGCGCCGCTTCCAGTGCCTGCACTTCTTTGACCGCCAGCAAAAGGCCGTCCATCGCTCGATCAACCAACAGCAGAACGTCTGGCGCCGTGCGCGCTACCAATTCGGGGTTGCGCGTGTCCGGCAGGAGTTTGCGGCCGATGCTTGCGAAGGCCTCTTGCAACGTGTGCGATCCTCGTGCGCTCTGCGATGCCTGCGTTTTCCAGGCATCGGCACCCGGCAGCGTGTCGATAGCGTTCTCGAAGCGCGCGATCAACTCATCGATGCCGGGCAGCGTATTGGCGCCGTGCGTGGCGAGGAAGTCCGTCAATTCGTCGAAAGCGCGATAGTTGCCGGAAGACGACACGCTCGCGATATTGCGCTCGAATGCCCCCGAGGCAGCGTTCTCCCAGAGCGCGCCCAGCCCTCGTAACTTCGAGGTGATCGAGTGCTTGAGATGCTGGGCCGAAGCGTGGCCGTCAACGGCCGGCGAGTCCGACGCCGTGGGCAGGCGCGATGCCTTACTGCCCTGAACCGCGCGCATGTCGCGCCATTCGCCGGCCGGTGCGACGAAACGGGGGCCTGCGTCCACGATGCCCGTCTTGAGACCGCTTGAAGTTGGGGAGTTGGCGACGTATCGCATGGTGCGTTTATCTCCGGCAAGAAGTTGCCGTGAGACTAGTCCGCATCGCATGCCGGGACTTTCGTTTTTTGCCGGCGTCTGTCGAGTCTCGACAGGGCGCGCGTGATGCTGCGCAGACGGCCGGCAAATGGGGATTTGCCTTGTCGCCGTTCCGGAAGGGGCCGCGCCGCAACCAGGATTGCGGCGCGCTCGCCCGAATCGACTACGCCAACGCGTCGTATAGCGCGCGGCGCACGTCGAGGGTGTTACAGCGGTTGCTTCGCGACCTTGCCGTCCTTGAAGACCCAGAGGATGCCTTCACCCTGACCGGTCAGTACGTCGATCGATTCCAGCGGATTCCCATCGACGACCAGCACGTCGGCCAGTGCACCCGGTGCGATCACACCGAGTTCACCCGCGCGATTCAGAATTTCGGCGCCAATGACCGTCGCCGAGCGCAGCGTATCGGCCGTGCCCAGCACGTCGGCGCGGATCGTCAGTTCGTCGGACTGGTACTTGTGCATGTCGCCGAGCAGATCGGAGCCGAAGCCCATCTTCACGCCCGCGTCGCGATAGATCGACAGCGATTCGCGACCGGCACGTTGCACGCTCTCGACTTTGGCGACGGACTCCGGCGGCAGGCCCAGCGATGCGCCGTCCTTGGCGAGTGCATCGTAGGTGACCAGCGTCGGCACGACGTAGGCACCTTTCTCGGCCATGAGCTTCGCCGTCTCGGCGTCGCACAGGTTGCCGTGCTCGATGGTGCGCACACCGCAGCGCACGGCGCGCGCGATCGCACGCGGCGTGTAGGCGTGAGCCATCACGTAGGTCTGCGCGGCTTCCGCCTCGGCCACGGCGGCGCGAATTTCGTCTTCCGAGTACTGCGTGTTGGCGATGGGATCGACCGGCGATGCCACGCCGCCCGAGGCCATCAACTTGATCTGCGTCGCACCCTTCTGGATCTCTTCGCGCACGGCGAGGCGGATCGCGTCGACGCCATCGACCACGCGGCCGATCGCACCGGCACGAAACGCGCACGAGCACGGTTCGAGCGTATCGCTGCGCGGGCGGAAGTCACCGTGCCCGCCAGTCTGCGAGAGCGCTTTGCCCGAGGGGAAAATGCGCGGGCCGGGGATCACGTCTTGTTCAATGGCTTGTTGCAGCGCCCAGTCGGCACCGCCCGCGTCGCGCACGGTCGTGAAGCCGCGATTCAGCATGCCTTGCATGATCGGCAGCGACTTGAGCACGGTGAGCACGTTCGGCTGGCTGGCGTTCGTGCCGAGGTTGGGGTGCGAGGCAAGCACGTGCACGTGGCAGTCGATCATGCCGGGCATGACGGTCTTGCCGGTGACGTCGATCACCGTTGCGCCCTCGATATCGAGGGGGGTGGCGCTAATGGCGGTGATGCGATTGCCCTCGATGACGACGTCGTGACGCGCGAGCAAACGGCCGGCGGCCGCATCGAGCACATTGCCGCCGCGAAGCAGGGTAACGGACATGGGGGAGTTCCTTGCAAAAAGACACAAGGCGCGCCGGTGAGGGCGCGCCTTGATGGGGAAAACTCAGGCCTTGGGCAGTGGTTTCACGAAGCGCGTGCCGATCAGGCTGATGGCGGCCGCGATGATGACGTAGATCGCCGGGGCCATGTTGCTGCCGGTGCGGGCGATCAGCCACGTGATGATGAGCGCCGCGAAGCCGCCGAAGATCGTCACCGCGAAGTTGTACGCCACCGACAGACCCGTCGAGAGCACCTTCGCCGGGAACAGCTCGGCGAACGCCGCGAGAATCGGACCCGTGTAGCAGGCGATGAGCAGGCCGAACACGATCTGGAACGTGAGCAGCGAGTGCAGACCCGGCGCCACGTTCAGGTACGTGAACATCGGCCATGCGAGCAGCAGGATCAGCAGCGCCGAACCCGACAGGAACGGACGGCGGCCGTAGCGATCTGCCAGACGTCCCACGACCGGCGCGAACACGAGAATCATCGCGCCGCCCACCATGCCTGCCGTGAAGCCGTCGGCGGCGGGCAGCTTGAGCACGCGTTGAGCATACGTCGGCATGTAGAACAGCAGCACGTAGGTGCAGATCGTCCACAGCACGACCATCGAGAAGCTGGCGAGCGTTTCGCGCGGATACTGCGAGAACACATCGCGCAACGGCGTATCCGACTTCTCGGCGTTCTGGAACGTCGGCGTCTCGTCGATCTTGTTACGAATGTAGAAACCGACCGGGCCGATCAGCATGCCGACGATGAACGGCACGCGCCAGCCCCACGATTCGAGCGACGCCTTGTCCAGCTCCGTCGTCACGAACGTGCCCACGGCGGCACCGAGCAGCACGGCAAAGCCGATGCTCGATTGAATCCATGCCGAGTAGTAAGCGCGCTGATTGGGGGGCGCGTACTCGGTCAGGAAGGCCGTTGCCCCGCCCATTTCACCGCCGGCCGAGAAGCCTTGCAGCAAACGCGCCAGCACGATGATGAGGGGTGCGGCCAGACCGATCTGATCGTAGGTCGGGGCCAGACCGATCATCGCGGTGCCGGCCGCCATGAGCAGAATGGTCAGCGAGAGGGCGGCCTTGCGGCCCACGCGGTCGGAATAGATACCGAGCACGATGCCGCCGACCGGGCGCATGAAGAAGCCCACGCCGAAGGTCGCGACAGCGAGCAGGAACGACGACAGATCGTCGCCGGTGGGGAAGAACTGCTTCGCGATGATGGCGGCGAAGAAGCTGTATACGGTGAAGTCGAACCATTCAAGACCGTTGCCGATCACCGTCGCCACGATCGCGTGACGGCGCTGACGGGCCAGCTTGTCTTGAGGCATTGCGTAGGTCGCCTGCATCTTGGTCTCCCGGAGGATGGGTGGCGTCCGTTGCGTGCCTTGCGTTCACGTCATGCCGGTAATACGCCTGCTTTTTGTCGAATCACGTCTGCCTGAGCCGGGCCAAAGTGCGCCTGCGGCCTCGATAAACGTGTGCGGATGAGACACAAAGTAGTGCAGACAAAATGACAGGCCAAACGATAATTCCGCATGTTGCCATGCGTGCAGCGCATGGCAACTTTCCAAACATCACGTAACCCCTATGATGGGAAACGAGTTTCCGAGTAAATCCAATTGCGGAAAATTCGGGCTGCGGCATGCTCGTGACGCTCGGCAGGCCACACGAGGTAGTAGCCGCCGCCCAGACTCGCGCTCGCGTCGCATGCGCGAACGAGCAGACCTGCGTCGAGGCAAGGGTCGATCATGTGACGCCATCCCATCACCATGCCACCGCCTTCGATGGCCATCTGCACGAGCAGCGGATAGTAATTGGCGCTCACCATGCGTGGCAGTTTCGGGGCGCTCACGCCTTGCAGCTCGAACCAGTCGGGCCACGACATCCATTTGCGCTGGCCGTCCTCAATGAGGAGCAGCGTTTCGTTGACGAGATCGGCGGGGGTGAGTTGGCGCCCGTCGAGATAGGCGGGAGAGCAGACGGGGAAGACTTCCTCGTCGAAGAGGCGGCGTCCGGCGAAGTCCGGCGGCAGGTCGTTACGCACGTAATACACGCCGAGATCGAACTCCGACGCGGAGAGCGACGTGATGCCGTCTTTCACGATCACGCGAATCTTGATGTCGGGATGCGCGGCGCGAAAGCGCATGAGTTGCGGCGTCATCCACAACACGGCCACGCCCGACGAACAGGCCACGGTGAGTTCGAGGTCGCCGCGGCGCTTCATCAGATCGGCCGTGGCTTCGGCGCACTCGCCGAGCAGACGCTGAATCTGCTCGGCGTAGCGTTGTCCGGCCACCGTCAAGCGCAGCGTGCGATGCTCGCGCGTGAAGAGCGCGCGCCCGAGGAATTCCTCGAGCTGCGCGATCTGCCGGCTCACGGCGCTTTGCGTGAGATTGAGCTCCGCTGCCGCCCGGGTGAAGCTCGCGTGCCGCACGGCGGCGTCGAAAGCAATCAGGCAATGCAGCGGCGGCAACGGCGAGATGGGCATGCGCTAGCGCGGAATCAGCGCTTGCCGACCATCTGCTCGGGGCGCACCCACGCGTCGAACTGCTCGTCCGTGACGTGGCCCAGGGCAAGCGCGGCAGCCTTGAGCGTGGTGCCTTCCTTGTGCGCCTTCTTGGCGATCTGCGCGGCCTTGTCGTAACCGATGTGCGGGTTGAGCGCGGTCACGAGCATGAGCGACTCTTCGAGCAGCGAGCCGATGCGTGCGCGATTCGGCTCGATACCGATGGCGCAGTTGTCGTTGAAGCTCACCGCGCCGTCGGCGAGCACGCGCACGCTTTGCAGGAAGTTGTGGATGAGCATCGGCTTGAACACGTTCAGCTCGAAGTTGCCCATCGAGCCGCCGATGTTGATCGCCACGTCGTTACCGAGCACCTGGCAGCAGAGCATCGTCATCGCTTCGCACTGGGTCGGATTGACCTTGCCCGGCATGATCGAGCTACCCGGCTCGTTCTCCGGGATCATCAGCTCGCCAATGCCGCAACGCGGGCCGCTGGCCAGCCAGCGCACGTCGTTGGCAATCTTCATCAGGCTCGCGGCGAGCGTCTTGAGCGTGCCGTGGGCGTTGACGATGGCGTCGTTGGCTGCGAGGGCTTCGAACTTGTTCGGGGCGGTCACGAACGGCAGGCCGGTGTCGCGTGCGAGCGCGTCGGCGACCTTCTTCGCGAATTCCGGATGGGCGTTCAGGCCCGTGCCGACGGCCGTGCCGCCGAGCGCGAGTTCCGCCAGGTGGGGCAGGGCGTCGTCGACATGCTTCAGACCGTGGTCGATCTGCGCGACCCAGCCCGAGATCTCCTGACCGAGCGTGAGGGGGGTGGCGTCTTGCAGGTGGGTGCGGCCGATCTTGACGATGCCGTCATAGGCGTGGGCCTTCGCGGCGAGCGTGTCGCGCAGTTGGCCCACGCTGGGCTTGAGATGGTTGATGAGGGCGTCGAGGGCGGCCACGCTCATGGCGGTGGGGAACACGTCGTTCGACGACTGGCCCTTGTTCACGTCGTCGTTGGGGTGCACGAGACGCTCTTCGCCACGCACGCCGCCGAGCAGTTCGCTGGCGCGGTTCGCGAGCACTTCGTTCATGTTCATGTTCGACTGCGTGCCCGAGCCGGTTTGCCACACGGCCAGCGGGAATTCGTCGTCATGTTTGCCGTCGATGACTTCGTCGGCAGCCTTGATGATCGCGTCGGCCTTCTTGGCGTCGAGCACGCCCAGGTCCTTGTTGACCTCGGCGGCAGCGCGTTTCACGCGAGCGAGCGCACGTACGAGTTCGCGCGGCATCTTCTCGGTCGAAATCTTGAAGTTTTGCAGCGAGCGCTGCGTTTGGGCACCCCAGAGACGATCAGCGGGCACTGCAATTTCGCCGAAAGTGTCGCGTTCCATTCTCACTGACATGATCAACTCCTCGAAGAGAGATTTAAATTTTAGAGCGTTAGAAAAGATCCGGCATGGCAGCACCGGGGTGACGTGCCATGACGTGGGAATGAATTGCGGGGAGAGCGGCCATCTGGTTCGTTTTGTTCATTTCTTATGCGTTGAACTCGATGGCCCGAGCCGGCATGGATTATGCGCCGGAATTGCGTTCCAAGGGAGCCAGACGATGGTGCCGTCAGGGCGCCGGGGGGGGGCCTTCACGTGCATCTCGGGCACGTTTCAGACCCAGACGGCCGTCACCAACTGCAAGGCCGCCGCGATGGCCGGTTCGTCGCGTCGCGCGGCCAGCGTGACGAACGTGAGTTCGGTGGGCACGGCCACGCCGTCGGCGATCACAAGACCGTGGGCACGGGCCTCGCGCAACGCGATCGAGTCGCGCACGAGCGATAGCCCGATGCCGGACTTCACCAGATCGAGCATCGACGGCTCCTGATCCACTTCCGCGACCTTGGTGGGCGACACCCCGAGCGCGCCGAACAGTTCCGAGAGCAGGCGATGGTGGGCCGACTCGGGCGGCGTCCAGATCCATGGCAGCGCGGCGAGTTCGCGCCAGCCCCGCCGGGCCACACGCTCGCGCCAGCCGGCAGGCGCGAGCACCTGATACGAGAACGGGGTGAGGGTGACGGTGTGAAAGCGCTCGGGGTCGGGTCGGCCGAGATAGAAGCCGACGTCGAGTTCGCCACGCCCCAACTGCTGGAGCACGGAGCCGGACATGCCGTGACGCAGCGCCGTTTCGATCTGCGGATACGACTCGACCAGACGCTTCAGAAACGCCCCCAGCCGGGTGAATTCGGGGTCGAGTATGGTGCCGATGCGCAGGCGTCCGCGCACCGTTTCCCGCAGCGCTCCGGCCGCCTGTTGAAGGTCGGCGAGCGCGGCGAGCATGCGCTCGGCCAGCGGCAACAGGGCCTGCCCGTCCCGCGTGAGGGCCAGCCCGTGCGCCGTGCGCGTGAAGAGGGTGAGACGCAGCGCTTCCTGAAGTGCCTTGACCTGCAAGCTGACCGCCGGTTGCGTCAGGTGCAGCCGCCCGGCGGCGCGGGTGAGGTTGCCTTCGTGGGCGATGGCGACGAAGGCGCGAAGATGGGCGAGTTCCATGGGACGGCCGTGAGTGGGTGTCGCCCGATGGGGAGCGTTGCCGGGCAACATAAGCGGATCTTATATTGCTTTTGATAATTTCTCATTGGCTTGCACCGCCTTACCGCAGTACGCTGGGGCCTGGCTCGCGGGCGTGGGGTCCGGCGTATCAGGGGCAGTCGCGAGTCGGGGCAACAAACATGAGCGATGCTGATATTGCAGCGTTGCCAACAAAATGAACCCGGGGAGGTGGGCGACGGTCCACCCCAGTCGGGTGCCGCACCAGAACCGGCACCGCACCGTGGCGAGTGCCGCGCCATCGACGGAGACATGCGGGAATGAGTAAGCAGTCAGTGAAGCCGGAGAGCTTCGATTACATCATCGTGGGGGCCGGCTCGGCCGGATGCGTGCTGGCCAATCGGCTCACGCAAGACCCCGACGTCACCGTGCTGCTGCTCGAAGCGGGCGGCAAGGACGACTATCACTGGATTCACATCCCCGTCGGTTATCTCTATTGCATCGGCAATCCGCGCACGGACTGGTTGTATCGCACACAGGCGGAAGCGGGGTTGGGCGGGCGTTCGCTCGCGTATCCGCGCGGGCGGGTGTTGGGGGGCAGTTCGTCGATCAACGGCATGATCTATATGCGCGGTCAGCGCGAGGATTACGACGTGTGGGCCGACGCGACCGGCGACGACGGCTGGCGATGGGACAACGTGCTGCCGCTTTTCAAGCGCAGCGAGGATCACTACAAAGGCGCGACTGAATTTCACGGCGGCGGGGGCGAGTGGCGTGTCGAGAAACAGCGTTTGTCGTGGCGCGTGCTCGATTCGTTTGCCGACGCCGCCGAGCAGATCGGCATCCCCAGGACGGACGACTTCAATCGCGGCGATAACTTCGGCATCGGCTATTTCGAAGTGAACCAGCGGCGCGGTGTGCGCTGGAGTGCGGCGAAAGGCTTCTTGCGTCCGGCGTCGCAGCGGCCGAATCTGACGGTCATCACGGGGGCGAGTGTGAGCCGTCTGACGTTCGAGGGCACGCGCTGCACTGGCGTTGAGTATCGCGGTGGCAATGAAGACTTCACGGCGCTCGCGCAGGCCGAGGTGATTCTCGCAGCGGGGGCGGTGAATTCGCCGCATCTGCTGGAGGTCTCGGGCATCGGCAAGGGTGAGCGGCTGCGCGGTTTCGGCATCGACGTTGTGGCGGATGTGCCGGGCGTGGGCGAGAACCTTCAGGACCATCTGCAATTGCGCATGGTGTACAAACTGCGCGGCGTCACGACATTGAATCTCTCGGCCAACAGCCTGTTCGGCAAGCTCAAGATCGGCATGCAATACGTGTTTGCGCAGCGTGGTCCGATGAGTATGGCGCCGTCGCAAATGGGGGCGTTCGCACGCAGCCGCGACGACGTGGCGCGTCCCGATCTGGAGTACCACGTGCAGCCGTTGTCGCTGGATCGCTTCGGCGAACCGCTGCACAAGTTCAATGCGTTCACGGCGTCGGTGTGCAACCTGCGCCCGACGTCGCGCGGCAGTGTGCATCTGACGTCGCCGGATGCGCGTGTCGCACCGAGCATCGCGCCGCACTATCTGTCGACGCAGGCGGACTTGCGCGTGGCGGCGGATGCCATCAAGTTGACGCGTCGCATTGTGGGCGCGCCGGCGTTCGCGCGATATGAGCCGCGCGAGTATCTGCCGGGCCCGGCGTTCCAGAGCGACGAAGACCTTAAGCGCGCGGCGGGCGAGATCGGCACGACGATCTTCCATCCGGTCGGCACCTGCCGCATGGGACGCGCCGACGATCCCGATGCCGTCGTCGATGCGCAGTTGCGCGTGCGCGGCGTGCAGAACCTGCGTGTGGTCGACGCGTCTGTCATGCCGGTGATTACCTCGGGCAACACGAACTCGCCGACGATCATGATCGCCGAACGCGCGAGCGACATGATTCGGGCGGCGCGCAAGGCGCGGCGGTGAGCGGACACGGGAAACGACAGGCCTTCGCTTCGCTGGTGACGGGCAAGCGCAGGTGCCTGTTCTGGGCGTGGCGATGATCTTATGCCTTCCGGAATTCCGGACAGCTCCCTTAAAACTTACGTAGTAATACCTAATGTCGGTTTCGCGAATGACGAAAGCCCATCGCTAAAAGCTATCGGGCGTGCATTTGCGTGTGCCGCAAAAGCCTTGTGCCATAAGGGCTTCGGGTATCTGCGGGCAATGTGACCGAACGTTCTGCAACACGTGTGAGCATGCGTGTTTCGGGGGCGGTGAAGCCTAGTGCAAATCCCAATGATCGCGTTGCAGCAAACCACACACAATAACGATTCCCTATGTGCGACTGAACCAAGAATTCGGCGTTACACGCGGGACGCGAGGTATTTCGCTGACGACGCAAACCAGAGCGTCATCGGCCTGCCTTGCGGTTGTCACAGACGATGGTGCCGTGGCGCTTAGCTGCCTCGCACCGCCAACCAGGAATGTGGCAGGAGACATGGCGAATAACGATTACATTCTCGAAACCCGCGGACTCACGAAAGAGTTCCGTGGCTTCACCGCCGTGAACGGGGTCGACCTGCGCGTCGCGCGCGGCACCATTCACGCACTCATCGGGCCGAACGGCGCCGGCAAGACCACTTGCTTCAACCTGCTCACCAAATTCCTGGTGCCCAGTGCGGGCACCATCACCTTCAACGGTGAAGACATCACCCGCGAAGCGCCCGCGCAAATCGCTCGACGCGGCATCATCCGCTCGTTCCAGATCTCTGCCGTGTTCCCGCACCTCACCGTGATCGAGAACGTGCGCATCGGCCTGCAACGTAACCTCGGCACCGCGTTCCACTTCTGGAGCAGCAGTCGCACACTGCGTCAGCTCGATACCCGTGCGATGGAACTGCTCGCCGAAGTCGGCCTCACCGAATTCGCCCATACGCTCACCGTGGAGCTGCCGTACGGCCGCAAGCGCGCGCTGGAAATCGCAACCACACTTGCTATGGAGCCCGAACTAATGTTGCTCGACGAGCCCACGCAAGGCATGGGGCATGAAGACGTCGATCGCGTCACCGCACTCATCAAGAAGGTCTCGGCAGGGCGCACGATTCTGATGGTCGAACACAACATGAATGTGATCGCGGGTATCTCCGACACCATCACCGTGCTCCAGCGCGGCGAGGTGCTCGCCGAAGGCCCGTATCACGAAGTCTCGAAGAATCCGCAAGTGATGGAAGCCTATATGGGCACCGCGGACGGCGAAATGCAGGGAGCCCACGGGTGAGGACGGCTATGTACGGGAATGGGGGCGGGAACGGTAACGGCAACGGCAAGGGCGGCACGAGCATACCGGCGCTGGAAGTCGAAGGACTTCAGGCCTGGTACGGCGAATCGCACATCCTGCATGGCGTGGATCTGACGGTGGGCCGTGGCGAGGTCGTCACGCTGCTCGGGCGCAATGGCGCCGGCCGCACCACCACGCTGCGCGCCATCATGGGCCTGACCGGACAGCGTCAGGGATCGATCCGCATCGGCGGTGAAGAAACGATTCACTTGCCGACGTACAAGGTGGCGCATCACGGCGTGGGCTATTGCCCCGAGGAGCGCGGCATTTTCGCGAGCCTGTCGTGCGAGGAGAACCTGCTGCTGCCGCCGTATATCGGCATGGCCGGCAGCCGTCGCGAAGATGGCGGACGTGGCATGTCGCTCGACGAGATCTACGACATGTTCCCGAACCTGAGGGAGCGGCGCCACAGTCAGGGCACGCGTCTGTCGGGTGGCGAACAGCAGATGCTGGCCGTGGCGCGCATTCTGCGCACGGGCGCCAATCTGCTGCTGCTCGACGAGATCTCCGAAGGTCTCGCGCCGGTGATCGTGCAAACGTTGGCACGCATGATTACCACGCTCAAGGCGCGGGGGTACACCATCGTGATGGTGGAACAGAATTTCCGTTTTGCGGCTCCGCTCGCCGATCGCTTCTATGTGATGGAGCACGGCAAGATCGTGGAGCGCTTCGGCGCTCAGGAGCTGGAGACGAAGATGCCGGTGCTGCACGAGTTGTTGGGCGTATGAGGTGAGCTACCCGGCGCGCATGCGCACCGGGCGATGAACCCAGGCGATCAAATCCACGAAGGAGACGAAGATGACGATGCGGATGAAGGCGTTGGCCGTTGCGGCTGCGTTTGGTTTTGCGGCAATGGCCTCGCAGGCCCATGCCGATGGCAATACCGTGAAGATCGGTTTCATTACCGATATGTCGGGCCTTTACACCGATATCGACGGGCAAGGGGGGGCGGAAGCCATCAAGATGGCCATCGCCGACTTCGGCGGCAAGGTCCTCGGCAAGCCGATCGAACTGGTCACCGCCGATCACCAGAACAAGGCGGACGTTGCGGCGTCGAAGGCGCGCGAATGGTTCGACCGTGGCGGCGTGGACATGCTCATCGGCGGTACCAACTCCGGTACCGGTCTGGCGATGAACAAGGTCTCGGCCGAGAAGAAGAAGGTCTATATCAACGTGGGCGCCGGCTCCGACGCCCTGACCAATGACCAGTGCCAGCCGTACGGCGTGCACTACGCCTACGACACCGTGGCGCTCGCACGCGGCACGGGCTCGGCCGTCGTCAAGGCGGGCGGCAAGTCGTGGTTCTTCCTGACCGCCGACTATGCGTTCGGCCACGCGCTGGAGAAGGCCACGTCCGATGTGGTCAAGGCCAACGGCGGCACGGTGAAGGGGCAGGTACGTCACCCGCTCTCCGCGTCGGACTTCTCGTCGTATCTGCTCCAGGCGCAGTCGTCGGGTGCGCAGGTGCTCGGGTTGGCCAACGCCGGTGGCGACACCATCAATGCGATCAAGGCCGCGAAGGAATTCGGCATCAAGGGCAAGATGCAGATCGCCGGTCTGCTCGTGTTCATCAACGACATTCACTCGCTCGGTCTGGATAACACCGAGGGCATGTACCTGACCGATAGCTGGTACTGGGACAAGGACGACAAGACCCGCGCCTTCGCCAAGCGCTACTTCGACAAGATGCGCAAGATGCCGTCGAGCCTTCAGGCCGGCGACTATTCCGCCACGACGACGTACCTGAAGGCCGTGCAGGCCGCCGGCACCACCGACGCCGACAAGGTCATGGAGCAACTGCACAAGATCAAGATCGACGACATGTTCAGCAAGGGCTACATCCGAAAGGACGGCACCATGGTCCACGACATGTACCTGATGCAAGTGAAGTCGAAGGCGGAATCGAAGGCACCGTGGGACTACTACAAGGTGGTCGCGACGATCCCGGGCGAGAAGGCATTCACCACCGAGGCGGAATCGACCTGCAAGCTCCCGAAGTAATCGGCACGATCTGAAAGCGATGCACCGAAAGCGGCGGGACGCGTGTCCCGTCGCGACCTTTCCCCCAGAGAATCGATTTCGATGGAATTACTAGGCATCCCCCTGCCGGCGCTGTTGAGCCAACTGCTGCTGGGACTGGTGAACGGCTCGTTCTACGCCATGCTGAGCCTCGGCCTGGCGGTGATTTTCGGCTTGCTCAACGTGATCAACTTTGCGCATGGCGCGTTGTTCATGCTGGGTGCCATGCTCGCCTGGATGGGCGGCAACTATCTCGGCCTCAATTACTGGGTCATGCTGATTCTCGCCCCCGTCGTGGTGGGCATCGTCGGCATTGTCATCGAGCGCACCATGCTGCGCTGGATCTACAAACTCGATCACCTCTACGGCCTGCTGCTGACGTTCGGCATCACGCTCGTGCTCGAAGGCGTTTTCCGTTCGATCTACGGCGTGTCGGGCCAGCCGTTCGACGCCCCTGAAGCGCTCTCCGGCGCGACCAATCTCGGCTTCATGTTCATGCCGAACTACCGGGCCTGGGTCGTGGTGGCGTCGCTCGTCGTGTGCTTCGCCACGTGGTTCATCATCGAGAAGACGAAGATCGGCGCGTATCTGCGTGCCGGCACGGAGAACCCGAAGCTCGTGGAAGCGTTCGGCGTGAACGTGCCGCTCATGATTACGCTGACGTACGGCTTCGGTGTCGCGCTGGCCGCGTTTGCCGGGGTGCTCGCCGCGCCCGTCATCCAGATCTCGCCGCTCATGGGGCAGTCGATGATCATCACCGTGTTCGCGGTGGTCGTGATCGGCGGCATGGGCTCCATCATGGGCTCGATCATCACCGGTCTGATGCTCGGCGTGATCGAAGGCTTTACCAAGGTGTTCTACCCGGAAGCGTCTGCGACCGTGGTGTTCGTCATCATGGTGATCGTGTTGCTGCTGCGCCCGGCTGGGCTGTTCGGCAAACAAAAGTAAGGGGCAGAACCATGCAACAACAGACGCAACAACGGGTGCTTTATTCCCTTCTGCTGCTCGCGCTGATCGTCGCGCCGTTCGCCGGCGCCTACCCGGTCTTCGTCATGAAGGTGCTGTGCTTCGCACTGTTCGCCTGCGCGTTCAACCTGCTGCTGGGTTTCACGGGACTGCTGTCGTTCGGTCACGCGGCGTTCTTCGGCAGCGCAGGCTATGTCACCGGCTATGCCATCCGCAATCTCGGATTCACGCCGGAAGTCGGCATCCTCGCGGGCGTGATCGCGGGGGCGGTGCTGGGGCTCGTCATCGGCTTGCTCGCGATTCGACGTCAGGGCATTTACTTCGCCATGATTACGCTGGCGTTGGCGCAGATGCTGTACTTCCTGTGCCTGCAAGCGCCGTTCACCGGCGGCGAAGACGGCCTGCAAGGCGTGCCGCGCGGCAGCCTCTTCGGTGTGCTGCCGCTCGATTCGGACCTCACGCTGTACTACGTGGTGCTGGCCATTTGCGCGCTCGGGTTCCTGCTCATCATGCGCATTGTGCATTCGCCGTTCGGTCAGGTGCTCAAGGCGATCAAGGAGAACGAGCCGCGTGCGATCTCGCTCGGTTACGACGTCGATCGCTTCAAGTTGCTGGCGTTCGTGCTGTCGGCCACGCTGGCGGCCCTCGCCGGATCGACCAAGACCGTGGTGCTGGGCTTCGAGACACTGACCGATGTGCACTGGACGATGTCGGGCATGGTGATTCTGATGACGCTCGTGGGTGGTCTGGGCACGATGCTCGGGCCGGTGGTCGGCGCAGTACTCATCATCGTGCTGGAGAACAAGCTGGGCGACATCGGCAACTGGCTCGCGACGGCGACGGGCGTGCCCTGGTTCCAGACGCTTGGCGAGTCGGTGACGATCGTTATCGGCGCAATCTTCATCATCTGCGTGCTGGCATTCCGGCGTGGTCTGGTGGGCGAACTGACGGCCCGCGTGCCGTTTTTCCGGACCATGTCGCAGCCGTCGTGAGCGTGGCGGGAGGGGCGCAGTTGCCATGCGGGTGCACCGGTTTGGGGCGCGCGCTCTTCACCCTGGCGCATGTATGTCGGAAAAAGTCTAATTCGTAGGGGTAAATGCTGACTTGTGGTGCATCGGGTGCTCCTTTATTCTCTCCCTCAGTTCGCGTCACGGCAGGATATAGGGGCGAGGAACGAGGAGACAATAAGCGCGATAACGCGCACCGCCAAAAGAGAAGCGCTGTTGGAGAATGCTCCAACAGCGCTTTTTATATTGCGCTTCGCCTCGGCGCGAGGCCGTCATCCGCCGGGGCCCGGCAATCGTCACGACATCCCCTTGCGCACTGTCTTGCGCGCGTTTCACGCCGTATTGCGAGAATCGCGTTGCCGAAATACGCGCAATGCGGCCTAAAGACGCTATGCTCGCCGTTTCGGTGTTGCACGGTTTCATCGTTTCATTGTGGGCGTTCGATAGCGTTGCCCAATTCGGGCGACACG
Source organism: Pandoraea sp. ASV26 (assembly GCF_016428915.1). Classification (GTDB taxonomy): domain Bacteria; phylum Pseudomonadota; class Gammaproteobacteria; order Burkholderiales; family Burkholderiaceae; genus Pandoraea. The sequence continues at coordinate 75,928 of NZ_JAELTP010000008.1, read as the reverse complement.
GTCGGGGTGCCAATCTCATTCATTGGGCTCGTTCCATTCGGCCATTACGATTACCCGGTAGTCGCAGTCGTATGCCTAGCACGCTCCCCCTTGCGCAATGCGCGCACTCGCGCTTCCTGTCCGGTGAGTCCTCCCAGTCCTCCCGGTGGCCATCGCGAGTCCGGTATGAACCTTCGGCACATTCGGCCTGTATGGGGAATGTATGTTGACGAGCTGGGCGCTGACCGATTTGCTGATGCTCGCGGGCGGGGCGTTCCTCGCGGGTCTGGTCGATGCCGTGGTCGGCGGCGGCGGGCTGATCGCCGTGCCGACGCTTTTCGCCGTCTTTCCGAACGCCGCACCGCCGGTGCTGTTCGGCACCAACAAGATGGCCGGCGTCTGGGGCACGGCGGCCGCCGCGCTGCGCTACGCGCGCGGCATCCGGCTTCGCTGGGCCATTCTGGTACCGGCGACGATCGCGGCATTCGTGTTTTCGTTCTGTGGTGCCTACGCCGTCACCCATATTCCCGCCGACGTGCTGCGCAAGCTGCTGCCGTTCGTGCTCGCGGGCGTGGCGGTCTATACGTTGCGCAAGAAGGATTTCGGGACGGTCCACGCCCCTGTGAAGGGCGGGACAAGGGTGACCCTCATGGCCGTTGCCGTGGGCGGCGCCATCGGCTTCTACGACGGTTTCTTCGGCCCCGGTACGGGCAGCTTCCTTGTCTTTTTGTTTGTCCGGCTGTTCGGGCAGGACTTCGTCAACGCGTCGGCGTCGTCGAAGATCGTGAACGTGGCGACCAATCTCGCCGCGTTGCTGCTGTTCGGCATGGGCGGAAATGTGTGGTGGCAGGTTGGTATCGGCATGGCGATCATGAACGTGCTCGGCAGTCAGGTGGGCAGCCGGCTCGCGCTCAAGCATGGCGTGAGCTTCGTGCGGCGCATGTTCCTGTGCGTGCTCGCCGTGCTGATCGTGAAGACGGGGTACGACGCGTTTTTGCGCGTCTGAGACAGGATCGGGCGGGGTATTCGGCGTATTCGGCGCGTTCGGTGTATTCGGCGGTTTCCGGCCGGTGGCGGCAGTGAAGATAGACCGGCTTGCGCTGGTCGGGCAGGACGGCCGATGAGGCCGAAACCACAGGTGGGGAAACCGCACTTTACGAGAAGGCACCCGTGCCCGTAAGATGGGCGACGATTTGCCGACTGCGCGGTCGGTTAATGTCAAAAAAACGAATTCGAAATTTTTGTGAGGAGACCCAAATGAAACTGAAGTTGCTGTGCATGGCATCGGCGATGATGCTGGCCGCGGGCGTCGCGAACGCTCAGGTGAAGATTGGCGTGTCGCTGTCGGCGACCGGTCCGGCGGCTTCGCTGGGCATTCCCGAGAAGAACACCATTGCCCTGATGCCGAAGACGATCGCGGGTCAGTCGGTGCAATACATTGTGCTCGACGATGCGACCGACACCACGACCGCCGTCAAGAACATGCGCAAGCTGATCAGCGAAGATCACGTTGACGCCGTGCTCGGCTCGACCGTTACGCCAAACTCGCTGGCGATGGTCGACGTGGCTGCCGAGACGCAGACCCCGGTGATCTCGATGGCCGCGGGTGCCGCCATCGTCGAACCGATGGACGCCAAGCGCACGTGGGCCTTCAAGACCCCGCAGAACGACATTCTGATGGCGACCGCTATCGCCAAGCACATGTCCGATCACGGTGTGAAGACGGTCGCTTTCATCGGCTTCTCGGATGCGTACGGCGAGGGCTGGTACAAGGAATTCCAGAAGGCGGCCGATCTGAACAAGATCAAGGTGGTGGCCAATGAGCGCTTCAACCGTGCCGACACGTCGGTGACGGGCCAGGCGCTCAAGATCATGGGCGCCAACCCGGACGCCGTGCTGATCGCAGGTTCGGGCACGCCGGCAGCGCTGCCGCAGCGCACGCTCAAGGAGCGCGGCTACAAGGGCAAGCTGTATCAGACCCACGGCGTGGCCAACAACGACTTCCTGCGCGTTTGCGGCAAGGACTGCGAAGGCACGTACCTGCCGGCCGGCCCGCTGCTCGTGGTTGAGCAACTGCCCGCCGACAATCCGGTGAAGAAGTCGGCTGCCGCGTACAAGGCCGATTACGAGAAGGCCTACGGCGCCGGTTCGATCTCGACCTTCGGCGGTCACGCCTGGGACGGCGGCCTGCTGCTGCAAACGGCTATTCCGGTGGCGCTGAAGAAGGCCAAGCCGGGCACCCCCGAATTCCGTGCCGCACTGCGCGAGGCGCTCGAGAACGTGAAGGACCTGCCGGGCACCGCCGGTATCTTCAATATGAGCAAGAACGACCACAACGGTCTGGACCAACGCTCGCGCGTGATGGTGCAAATCGTCGACGGCAAGTGGAAATTGGCGAACTGATACGTCGCGGGGCTGCCTATATAGCACCTGTAGCAAACAGGCATGCCCCGTTGTCGTATCTGCGGTATCTGTGCCCGGTGTCGGACCGACTGGGCCGGAAGAACGGGCGTTCGCGCCCGTTTTTTTTGAGCGCGTGGTAGTTTCGCGCTTCGCAAAGAGACGGCAGGACATGCGATGCGAGCGGCACATGAGAGGCCGCATTGTCCCAACCTGATCGCCGCAGCCGGGGGGCTGAACGGACGATCCTTTCGAGCGTAAATCCATGACGGGTGAATTTGAACACCGCAATCTATCTTTGGTGTTGCTACAGACGCGTGAAGCGGCGATGGGGCTGTTTCGGCCCTTGCTCAATTGCTACGACATCACGGAACAACAATGGCGTGTCATACGGGCCATCAACGATAGCGAATCCGGGGAAATGGAAATCGGGCAGGTCGCGCGCGAATGCTGCATTCTCAGCCCGAGTCTGTCGGGCATGCTCGAGCGCATGGAGGCCTCCGGTCTCATCCTGCGCCGCCGTGTGGCCGCCGACCAGCGCCGGGTGATGGTCTCGCTCACGCCGTCGAGCCGCGCGTTGTGCAAGAAGCTCGGCCCGCTGGTCGAGGAGCGCTATCGCTATCTGGAAGACAAGGTCGGGCGCGACACGCTCGCCGAGATCTACCGGTTGCTCGATGTCGTGCGCGAGGCGTTGCCGCCTGAAGTGGTGGCGCAGGCGCCGTCGTTGCCGACCAAGCCGCGCCGCCGCCGCAAGTCGGCAGCGTGAGGGGCGTATCCAGGATCGCGTGACGGTACACATGACGCCCCATACCGCGCGCATAGCAGGTAAGCGGGATAGCCGTGATAGCCGGGATGGGGCGTCGTGAACTGTTCGGCGCAGTCACATGGGCGGGAGCAGGAGCGGGTGAGGGGAGCGTGGGAGCGTCGGGTGCGGCGCGGCACGCTGGACGGTATGGACGGCGAAATGGCAGGAGCCGCCGTCGCGGCAGGAGACAAATTTTCGTCGACTCAGTAGTCACCCGGGTTTTACCAATGCATAACGATTTATACAATTCATAATTCGCTGCGCTGCGACACGGGGAACGTGCAAGGTGTATCGATGTGAAGGGGAACGGAGGCGGCAGCGCGCCGCGCCGTGCATCAAACCGGGTGTCTCGCCAGCCGGTTCAAGAAGTACTCAAACGAAGTGAGAGGAGCATGGATCTTTCGATTGCAGCCATCCTGGCGCAGGACGGCATCACTACGGGTGCGATTTATGCCTTGCTGGCATTGGCGCTCGTGCTGGTGTTCTCCGTTACCCGCGTCATCTTCATTCCGCAGGGCGAGTTCGTGTCGTATGGCGCGCTCACGCTGGCGGCACTGCAAACCCAGAAGTTTCCGCTCACGAGCTGGTTGCTCGTGGCGATGGGCGTGTGCACGTTCGTCGTGGAGACGGCTGGCGTGTTGCGTCATAGCGAGCGTCGCAAACTGGCGGGCCGTCTGGTGCCGGTGCTTGCGGGCAAGTATCTGGTGTTTCCGATCGCCGTGTTCTTCGTCGTCAAGGCGTTGGCACCGATGACGCTGCCGATGCTCGTGCAGATCGCGATCACCCTGCTGCTGATCGTGCCGATGGGGCCGATGCTCTATCGCCTGGCGTATCAGCCGTTGGCCGAGGCAAGCACGCTGCTGCTGCTCATCGTCTCTGTGGGGGTGCACTTCGCGCTCACGGGGCTGGGACTGGTGATGTTCGGCGCAGAAGGCTCGCGCACGCAGCCCTTCTCGGACGCGAGTTTCAACATCGGCTCGGTGATGGTGTCCGGTCAGAGTTTGTGGGTGTTGGGCGTGTCGATCGTGATGATTCTGGCGCTGTACTTCTACTTCGACCGTTCGCTCTCGGGCAAGGCGCTGCGCGCGACGGCCGTGAACCGGCTGGGCGCGCGTCTGGTGGGCATCGGCACGGTGCAGGCGGGGCGTCTGGCGTTCACGCTGGCGGCCGTGCTGGGGGTGCTGTGCGGCATTCTCATCGCACCGATCACGACCATCTATTACGAGTCGGGCTTCCTGATCGGCCTGAAGGGCTTCGTGGGCGCGATCATCGGCGGGCTGGTGAGCTACCCGGTTGCCGCCCTTGGCGCCATTCTGGTGGGCCTGCTGGAGTCGTATTCGTCGTTCTGGGCGAGTGCATACAAAGAGGTCATCGTCTTCACGCTGATCCTTCCCGTGCTGCTGTGGCTGTCGCTCACGAGCAAGCATGTGGAAGAAGACGAGGAATAAGCCGGGGCGGACCACAGAATGAAAAACAAATACTTCCTGATTTTCCTGGTGGTGCTGGCCGTGTTGCCGGTACTGCCTGCGCCGGTACGTTTGCCTGAGTACTGGGTGACGTTGCTCAACTACATCGGCCTGTACAGCATTGTGGCCATCGGCCTTGTCTTGCTCACGGGCGTGGCCGGCATGACGTCGTTCGGGCAGGCCGCCTTCGTCGGCCTGGGCGCGTACGCCACAGCCTATCTGACGACGGCCTACGGCGCGTCGCCCTGGCTGGGCCTGATCGTCGGTGTGGCGATCACGGCGGCGGCGGCACTCGTGATCGGTGCCATCACCATGCGTCTGTCCGGGCACTTTCTGCCGCTGGGCACGATTGCCTGGGGGCTGGCGCTGTACTTCCTGTTCGGCAACCTCGAGTTCCTCGGCAAGTACGACGGCCTGAACGACATCCCGACCATCAACCTGTTCGGCATCGAGTTGGCGAGCGGGCGTCAGATGTTCTATCTGATCTGGATCGTGGTGGTGCTGGCCGTCGTGTCGATCAAGAACCTGCTCGATTCGCGGCCGGGCCGTGCCATTCGCGCGCTCAAGGGCGGCGGCGTGATGGCCGAAGCGATGGGCGTGAACACCGCGTGGATGAAGGTCGTGGTGTTCGTGTACGCGGCGGTGCTGGCGTCGATCTCGGGCTGGCTTTACGCGCACTTGCAGCGTGCGGTGAACCCGACGCCGTTCAACCTGAACCACGGCATCGAATACCTGTTCATGGCGGTGGTCGGGGGGGTGTCGCATGTGTGGGGCGCGGTGCTCGGCGCGGCCATCCTGACGGTGCTCAAGGACTACCTGCAAAACATTCTGCCGGTGCTGCTCGGGGCGAACGGCAACTTCGAGACCATCGTTTTCGGTGTGCTGCTCGTGCTGCTTCTGCAATATGCGCGCGACGGGGTGTGGCCGTTCTTCGCCAAGATCTTCCCGGCGCGTCGCGTGGCGAAGGCGCCGGCGCAGGCCGAGCCGTTGGGTCATCGTGCGAAGCCCGCGGTCGGTGAGGTGGTGCTCAAGCTCGAGAAGGCACGCAAGGAGTTTGGCGGTCTGGTGGCCGTGAACGACGTGTCGTTCGAAGTGAAGGCCGGCGAGATCGTGGGCCTGATCGGTCCGAACGGTGCGGGCAAGTCGACGACCTTCAATCTGGTGACGGGCGTGCTGCAAGCCACCCGTGGCGAGATTTCGTTCCTGGGTGAGCGCATCGATCGTCTGCCGTCGCGTGAGATCGTCAAGCGCGGCATTGGCCGCACGTTCCAGCACGTACGTCTGATGCCGCACATGAGCGTGCTCGAGAACGTGGCGATCGGCGCATATCTGCGTGACAAGAACGGGCTGCGTCGTCGTCCCCAGGGGGGCGTGTGGTCGAGCGTGCTGCGTCTGGATCGTCACGAAGAAGCGATGCTGCTCAACGAAGCCAGGCAGCAGATCGAGCGTGTGGGCCTCGGGGCGCACATGTACGACGAAGCGGGCAGTCTGGCGCTGGGTCAGCAACGTATTCTGGAAATTGCCCGGGCGCTCGCGTGCGACCCGACGCTGTTGCTGCTCGATGAGCCGGCGGCGGGCTTGCGTTACAAGGAAAAGCAGGCGCTGGGCGATCTGCTCAGGAAGCTCAAGGACGAGGGGATGAGCGTGCTGCTGGTCGAGCACGACATGGACTTCGTGATGAATCTGACCGATCACCTGGTAGTGATGGAGTTCGGCACCAAGATCGCTGAGGGGCTGCCTGAAGAAGTGCAGAAGAACCCGGCGGTGCTCGAGGCGTACCTTGGAGGAGTGGAGTGATGGCAGACGCGATTCTTGAGGTCAAGGACCTCGCCGTCTCATACGGCAAAGTCGAGGCGGTGCATGGCGCGCATCTGCGGGTCGGGGCGGGCCAGATCGTGACGGTGATCGGGCCGAACGGGGCGGGCAAGTCGTCCATGCTCAACGCGATCATGGGCGCGCTGCCGCAAAACGGTTCGAGCCGCGGGAGCGTGGCGTATCTTGGTCACGAGATGTCGGCGCTGACCATTGAAGCCCGCGTGTCGCGCGGTATGTGCCTGGTGCCGGAAAAGCGCGAGCTGTTCTCGACGATGACCGTCGAGGACAACCTGCTGCTCGGTGCTTACCGTCGCAAGCGCGCCGGAGAGAAGAACTTCCTGGATCAGATGGAAGTGGTCTACGAGCTGTTCCCGCGCCTCAAGGAGCGTCGGGTGCAGCAGGCGGGGACACTCTCGGGCGGCGAGCGTCAGATGCTGGCGGTGGGCCGCGCGTTGATGGCCAAGCCCCAGTTGCTGATGCTCGACGAGCCGAGTCTGGGCCTCGCACCGCTGATCGTGAAGGAAATCTTCCATATCATCAACGACTTGCGTAAGACCGGCGTGGCTACGCTGCTGATCGAGCAAAACGCGCGCGCGGCGTTGCAGGTAGCGGACTACGCGTACGTGATCGAGACCGGCGAGCTGGCGCTGGAAGGCCCCGCACAGGAGCTGGCCACCAATCCCAAGGTTATCGAGACGTATCTGGGGTTGGCGAAGAAGGCTGCCTGACGAGCGTTGCTTGCCGGCTTGTTGTGACGCAGAGGCCCGCCAGTTTTGGCGGGCTTTTTCTTTTGGGGTGATGCGGTTGACGTGTCGGGTTGGGGCGGCATCAGCGGGTATCCGGCCCTAATTTTATGGGCGATGCCGACGTGTTATCCACGGCGTTGTGGGAACTCACTTATTCACAGTTGCTTGTGGATAGTTGTGGATATCCGAAATCTATGGCGCACCGCCGCAATAAGGGTTTCCGGGATTTTTTGGAAAATCTGCGGGAAATATCGCGCCAGGTTATCCACAGAAAAGCAAATTCCCGAAACGAGTTTGGCGGTCGTTGGTCGAGTGTGTGGATAAGGTCGCTTCGACGTGTTTGGCCGCGGTGCGCTTTGGACTTTGCGGGCCGTTTTTTGTTTCACGGGTTTCACGTGGAACAGGGGGCGTGAGCCGAGGCTTTGACACCACAGCCCGCGGTTTCGGTAGCGCGCTTTCACGCATCCGGGGCGTGGGGATTGGCGGTGCCCTGACTACGCTCCACTTCAAAGTCGCTAGGTCAGGGCACCACCAATCCCCACCACTCAATCGCCCGGGTTCTCGGCCTCAGGGTTCGCTGGTCTGCTCGTGCGTCGTCTTCTTTCTTCGGCCCACCCCGCAATGGCGATTCATTTCCTATAGAGACTTCGTCAGCGGTCGGGGTTCGCCTATGGAAACGAGGCGAGGAGCATGGCGAGGGGGACGGGCGAGGCATCTGCCAATTCGCCGGGACGCCTTCACATCAGATCTCAACGTTTCACGTGAAACGCGCCCGCAAGCTCATCGGAATCTCCGCGAGCAACGACCCGGCGACGGTTGCCGACGCTTCGGCCTAGCGACTTTCAAGAGGGGCACAGTCAGGGCATCGGCCATGTTTTCACCCCGGAGGTAGGAGAGCGGCCGGGCGGCATTCGTGATCTGGTTGCCGAGCGGTTTCAATTGGTCGCGTTCGGACCCATGCGTCGCTTATTCATCTCAACGTTTCATGTGAAACATGTGCGCGCGCCCAGCGGGTGTGCCTTGGGCAATGCGTCGCGGCCGTTGGCGGTGTTCTTCGCTTGGGAGATGTGAGCGTGAGTGCAATATGTGGGGTTTGGCTAATGAGTGTTCTCGACGTAGCGCTTATAAGTTGGAAGCCCAATGCCTTTCCATCCCCAACGTTTCACGTGAAACACTTGCGGCATTTATTCCGGTGAAGGTCCGGCGAGGGTTGGCGGTGCCGTTATGGAGCGGTTTCTCAATGGGAGCATCGTCGGGGTTTTGGTGATCTTCGTTATCCGGGAGGCGAGAGGGTGAGGCCGATATTCGTGGATGTGATCGATGGGCGTTGAGGGGTGAGCATCGTTGAGTCAAAGACCAGCACCTCGCCGCCCTCAATGTTTCACGTGAAACGCATGCCCGTTAGTTCGGCGTTGGGTTCTGATCGGACAATGGCTCGGCAGGATTGCCGGTGCCCTACGGGGAACAACGCGCAGATGAGTCTTCGTTAATCTCCGCTAGCCGGAAGTGACAGAGGGTGAAGATAGTATTCGGGAGGTGGAGGCTGGGGGCATTTATCCGACACCGCAGCACCGAGTAGTACGCGTCCACCTTTAACGTTTCACGTGAAACAGACCCCCGCCGATTCGCATTGGGTTTTGACCGACAATAGCTCGGCAGGGATTGCTGGTGTGCCGACGGGGCGACTTTTCGGTGGGATGTCGTTGAGGTACCAGCGATCTTCACTGTCCGGAGGTGATGCATTAAAGGATGGCGAGGTGCTCGCCGGGCGTGGTCGGTCCGACGCGGAAGCGCCGAAGCATCACTCGTCCGTCCGCAATGTTTCACGTGAAACACACGCACCCATTCGCCCTCGGGCCCTGATCAGCGAATCGCTTAGCAGAGATTGCAGGCGCGCTAGCAGAACAACTTTCCAGTAATGCGCAGATCGACCCCGGTGATTTCAGCTAACCGAAGGTGGGATAGAGCGTAAGGAGGGTCTCCCGGAGGTGACTGCTGGGCGCGCGGATCCGAGATCACGGCACAGGGATTACCCATCCGTCTCTGGCGTTTCACGTGAAACATATCCTCACCGAAGCGCCTAGGGTTCCGATCGAAAGTCGTTCGACAAGCATTGCGGGTGTCCCATCGGGGCGCCAATGGGACACCCCCCGGAAGAAGGGGAGAGCCGGCATTCGGGGACGGACTGCCAAGCGTTGTTAATCCGATGCCGTGGAGCCGACGCAACAGCCATCCGCCTTCAACGTTTCACGTGAAACATGCACGCCGATTCGTCGTTGAGTTCTGGTCGGGCAATTGCGCGGCAGAGATTGCCTGCGCTATGACAGAGCGACTTCTCAGCGACGTACAGTCGGGACACCGCTGATCTTCCGCATTCGGATGCGGAGGAGGAAAGGAGGGTCTTCGGGGAAGTGGTACTCGGGGTTGTCGATCATCCGACACTGAAGCCCGAAGCCTCCCCCCTCTATCCGCCACGTTTCACGTGAAACACGCTCACCGATTCAGCGCTAGATTCTTGTCAGGCAGTAGCTCGGCAGAGATTGCCGCGACCCTGATGACGGCGCGAATTTCCAGTGAGTCCCAGTCCGCGTATCGATGATCTTCGCAGCCCGGAGGTGGGAAATGGGAGCGGATGAGGCCGATATTCGGTAACGTTGGGGCCGCGGCATCGTCGATCTCGCACCCGATAGCCGAGGCCTCACCCATCCGGCCACAACGTTTCACGTGAAACCGTCCCCAAAACCGTCGTTTTCCACGCACGTTCCACGTGAAACACTCTGGCAGTTACAAATGATGCACCGCAATACCGCTATAATTCCGCAATTACCGAATCCAGAGAGTTTGCCGCGCGCGGCAATATTGCGATGCTTTATCCGACCGAGTTCGACGTGATTGTTGTGGGGGGCGGCCATGCCGGCACTGAGGCTGCGCTCGCCTCGGCCCGCATGGGCTGTAAAACACTGCTGCTCACCCATAATATCGAGACGCTCGGCCAGATGAGCTGCAATCCCTCCATTGGCGGGATCGGCAAAGGCCATCTCGTCAAAGAGGTCGATGCGCTGGGCGGTGCCATGGCGGCCGCGACGGACGAGGGTGGTATTCAGTTTCGTATTTTGAATTCGTCCAAGGGCCCGGCCGTTCGTGCCACCCGGGCGCAGGCGGACCGGCTGCTCTACAAGCAAGCCATTCGCCATCGCCTCGAGAATCAACCGAATCTATGGTTGTTCCAACAAGCCGTTGACGATCTTATCGTCGAAGGTGAGCGTGTCGTCGGTGCCATCACGCAGGTTGGCCTGCGCTTCCGTGCCCGCGCCGTCGTGCTGACCGCGGGTACGTTCCTCGATGGCAAGATCCACGTCGGATTGAACAATTACGTGGGCGGACGTGCCGGCGATCCGGCCGCCATCAGCCTGTCGGCACGCCTCAAAGAGTTGAAGTTGCCGCAAGGTCGGTTGAAGACAGGCACGCCGCCGCGTATCGACGGTCGCTCCATCGACTTCTCCGTGCTCGAGGAGCAGCCCGGCGATCTCGATCCGGTACCCGTTTTCTCGTTTCTCGGCAGCGCGGCGCAGCATCCGCGCCAGGTGCCGTGCTGGGTCACGCATACCAACGAGCGCACACACGATATCATCCGTGCCGGGCTTGACCGCTCGCCGATGTACACCGGCGTCATCGAAGGGGTAGGGCCGCGCTATTGCCCGTCCATCGAGGACAAGATCCATCGCTTCGCCGACAAGACGTCGCATCAGATCTACCTCGAACCCGAAGGTCTCACGACCAACGAGTTCTATCCGAACGGTATCTCCACCAGCCTGCCGTTTGACGTGCAGCTCGAACTCGTTCGCTCGATGAAGGGCATGGAGAATGCCTACATCCTGCGACCGGGCTACGCGATCGAATACGACTACTTCGACCCGCGCGGGCTGCGCAGCTCGCTCGAAACCCGCGTGATTTCCGGACTCTTCTTTGCCGGCCAGATCAACGGAACGACCGGCTACGAAGAAGCCGCCGCCCAAGGGCTGCTCGCCGGTATCAATGCCGCGCTGCAAGTGCAGGGGCGCGACGCCTGGTGCCCGCGCCGCGATCAGGCGTACCTTGGCGTGCTCGTCGACGACCTGATTACGCGTGGGGTGTCCGAGCCGTATCGCATGTTCACGAGCCGCGCGGAGTATCGCCTGTCGCTGCGTGAGGACAATGCGGACATGCGTCTGACCGAAATCGGGCGCGAACTCGGTGTAGTCGACGATATTCGTTGGGAAGCGTTCTGCCGCAAACGTGACGCTGTTTCACGTGAAACAGAACGTCTCAAATCGACGTGGGTGAATCCTAAGACCTTCCCGGCCGAAGATTCGGTGCCGTTGCTCGGCAAGGCCATCGATCACGAGTACTCGCTGGCCGACCTGTTGCGCCGTCCGGAAGTCCGATACGACGCGCTGATGGCCGTGCAGGGCGGCCGCCTCGCTCCCGAGGGACAACTGTCGGACGATCCGCTGCAAGCCAACCAGATTCGCGAACAGATCGAGATTGCAGTGAAGTATCAGGGCTATATCGACCGTCAGGCCGACGAGATCGTGCGCAAGGAAGCCAACGAGAACACCGTGCTGCCTGCCAACATCGACTACAACGATGTTCGGGGCCTGTCGATCGAAGTGCGTCAGAAGCTCAATGCACAGCGGCCCGAGACGCTGGGACAGGCATCGCGCATCTCGGGTGTGACGCCCGCCGCGATCTCGCTGTTGATGATCCACCTCAAGAAGGGACTCGGACGCCGCCGCGCGTCGGAGGACACGGCCGCTGCCACCACCGCCACGGGCGATGACGGCCAGCACGCAGCCTGACGCGGAGACTTCATGACTGATCCGCGAAGGACTGCCGCGAGCAGCGGCAACGACCTGGCTACGCTATTGGCTGGCGGTATCCGGCAACTGGGCCTGTCCATCAGCGACGAGCAGCAGGCCCGACTGCTCGACTTTCAGGCGTTGCTGGCGAAATGGAATGCCGCGTTGCAGATGACCTCGATCCGCGAACCGCGGCAGATGGTCATCAAGCACCTGCTCGATTCCCTCTCGATACTGCCGCGCCTCGATCGTGAGCCGATTTCACGTGTACTTGACGTGGGCTCAGGTGGCGGGCTGCCGGGGGTCGTGCTCGCGATCGTGCGTCCCGACTGGCAAGTGACGGTCAACGACATCGTTCACAAGAAGACCGCATTCCTCACGCAAGCCCGCGCGACGTTCAAGCTGACCAATCTGACGGTCGTTACCGGCCGGGTCGAGTCGCTTGTCGTTGGCAAGGAAGTCCCCGCACCGTTCGATGCCATCGTCTCGCGCGCCTTTGCGGAGTTGTCTGATTTCGTTACGCTCGCTCGCCATTTGTTGGCCCCGGACGGCAGTTTCTGGGCCATGAAGGGCGTGGCGGCGGAGCATGAGCTTGCGCTGCCTGCCGGTTGTGAGTTGGTCGAACGTTTGGCACTGGATGTGCCGTTTCTTGACGCCGAGCGTCATTTGCTCCGCGTAAAGGTGACGGCATGAAGACTGTGACTCGCTGGATGGGGGCCGCCATGTTGGGGCTGTCGGTGATGGCCGCCGTGGCATGGGCCCAATCCGGGCAGGAATCGCTGACGACCCGGGTGCGTCCGGTACAGAAGATCGATAAAGCGCGATATGTCGGCACCTGGTACGAAATAGCACGCTATCCGAATTTCTTCGAGCGAAAATGTGTGTCGGACGTGACTGCGGAGTACGTGGCACGCGCTGACGGCAAGATCGACGTCACGAACAAATGCCGCAAGGAAGACGGCAGCTGGGTCAGCGATTCGGGCCTGGCCCGCACCGATGGGCAGGGCACCGGTACGGCGCGTTTCAAAGTCACGTTCGCGCCCGACTGGTTGCGCTGGATTCCCTGGCTTTGGGCGAACTACTGGGTTATCGTGCTCGACGGCGACTACCAGTTTGCCGCTGTCGGAGAGCCAAGCCGCGAGTACCTCTGGATCCTCTCGCGCACGCCGACGCTCGACGAAAATGCACTGAATCAAATGCGTGCCCAGTTGCGCAAGCAGGGCTATGACACCGACAAACTGGTGTTGACGCCGCAAAAGCCAAGCGCTCCCTGAGCACAGCGCGCCGGCGCATCTGACGCCGGCCAGCAAGCGCAATAACTGAGCTTTGCTCAGAAAATCGAATTTGCGGGATGCCTCGATCAGCGGGCAGCAAGTCAGCAGTGGCTGGCAGCAAGGCGAGTTCGCTCGACGGGTGTCATCCCGGCATCATCTGCATCAATTGCATCAACACGGCAGCATTCGGAGGACTACATCGGCATGGCGAAAATTTTCTGCGTGGCCAATCAGAAGGGCGGCGTTGGCAAGACGACCACCACGGTGAACCTCGCTGCCGGACTGGCGTCGCACGGGCAGCGGGTCTTGTTGGTCGACCTCGATCCTCAGGGCAATGCGACGATGGGCAGCGGTATCGACAAGGCCGCGCTTGAGTCGAGCGTGTACGAAGTGCTCGTCGATGGGGCCGATGTGACGTCGAGCAGCCAGCGCTCCGAGTCAGGGAGTTACGACGTGCTGCCCGCCAACCGCGAACTGGCCGGTGCCGACGTGGAACTCGTCTCGCTCGAGAACCGCGATACGCGGCTGAAGCAGGCGCTCGCCAAGGTCGACGACGACTATGACTTCGTGCTCATCGACTGCCCGCCGACACTCTCGCTGCTCACGCTCAACGGGCTGTGTGCGGCACACGGCGTGATTATCCCGATGCAGTGCGAGTATTTCGCGCTGGAAGGGCTGTCGGATCTCGTCAACACGATCAAGCAGGTGCACGCGAATCTGAATCGCGACCTGAAGGTGATCGGCCTGCTGCGCGTGATGTTCGATCCGCGCATCACGCTGCAACAACAAGTCTCGGAGCAGCTCAAGGAGCACTTCGGCGACAAGGTTTTCAACGCGATCATTCCGCGCAATGTGCGACTCGCCGAAGCGCCGAGCTACGGCATGCCGGGCGTCGTCTTCGATCCCGCATCGCGCGGCGCGAAGGCGTATCTGCAATTCGGCGCGGAAATGATCGCGCGCATTCAAACTATGTAAGGCGCAATCGCGCAGGAACGCATTGTCATGGCGACCAAGACCAACGCACTGAAGAAAAAGGGCCTGGGCCGCGGCCTCGAAGCGCTGCTAGGCGCACACGCCGATAACCACAACGGCGCGACCGAGGCAGGCGCCGAGGGCGCACCGTCGGTGATGTCGCTTGAGCGCCTTCAGGCCGGTAAGTATCAGCCGCGCACGCGCATGGATGAAGGGGCATTGCAGGAACTCGCCGCGAGCATTCGCGCGCAGGGCCTGATGCAGCCGATTCTGGTGCGTCGTGTCGATGGTGAGAAGTACGAAATTATTGCGGGCGAACGCCGCTTTCGCGCTGCGCGCATCGCCGGCCTGGACGAAGTGCCGGTGCTCGTGCGCGACGTGCCCGATGAAGCCGCCGCCGCCATGGCGCTCATCGAGAACATTCAGCGCGAAGACCTGAATCCGCTCGAAGAAGCGCAGGGTATTCAGCGCCTGCTTGGCGAATTCAATTACACGCACGAACAGGCCGCCGAGTCGCTCGGCCGCTCGCGCAGCGCGGTATCGAACCTGCTGCGTCTGCTCAATCTCGCGCAGCCGGTGCAGACGATGCTGCTCGCCGGCGATCTGGACATGGGGCACGCGCGTGCGTTGCTCGCTGTCGATGCCGCCACGCAAATCACGCTCGCCAATCAAGTGGTGAACAAGCGTTTGTCGGTGCGCGACACCGAGCGCATCGTCAATGCATCGCTCAAGCCTCAGGGCGACGGCATTCGTCGTCGTTCAGCGCAAGAGGGCGGTCGTGATGTGACCCGTCTCGAAGAAGAGCTGTCGGATCTGCTCGCGTCGAACGTCAAGATCAAGGTCGGCCGAAAAGGCGCCGGACAACTCACGATCGAATTCGGCAGTCTCGATGCGCTCGACGGTATTCTCGCGCGCATTCGCGGCGAGTAATTTCGGTATCCTGAGTATCTCCCCGTGAGCGAACCCGCCGGCAAGCCGGCAGGACAGGCAAAGCCAACGGCGCCGCAGGCGCCGGACGGCACCCGTGCGAGCGCATCGTCGCAGGACACGGCAATGTCACGCGTCCTGCGCGTCCTGCGTGCGACTTACGCGCGTGTGCGCAGCGACAGCGTATTGCTCATTCTGCTCGCCGGCTTCGTCATCCTCCAGGTCGTTCGACCCGCGAGCGTGGGTGAGCTCTTCACGCGCATCGATCAACACACGATCCTCACGCTCGCAGGATTGTTGATGCTCACGCGCGCCATCGATCAGAGCGGGTTTCTCGATTGGCTCGCCCAGCGGTTGCTGCGCTCGTTTCGCACCGAGCGGCGTCTCGCGTTGCTGATGGTGACGTTCGCCGCCGTGCTCTCCACGCTGCTGACCAACGACGTCGCCCTCTTTGCTGTCGTGCCGCTCGCGCAGTCGCTGGCCCGGATCGCGCCCGTGAGAATCGAGCGGCTGATCATCTTCCTCGCGCTGGCGGTGAATGCCGGCTCGAGTCTCACGCCGCTGGGCAATCCGCAAAACCTCTTTCTCTGGCAGCGCAGCGGCATGGGCTTCGGCGCATTCGTGGTCATGATGACGCCGCTCACGCTCGCGCTCATGGCCGTGTTGCTCGTGACGTGCGCGCTCGCGTTCGATTCGCGCGTTTTGCATTTTCAGCGACGCGGTCCGCGACATGAGGTGCGGTGGAGCCTGCTGTGGATCGCCCTGGCGCTGTTCGTCGGCTTCGTGGTGCTGGCAGACCATGGGTATGCCGGGTGGGCTTGCGCAGGCGTGGCGGTGGTGCTGCTGGCGGCACGTCGCAATGCGGTGTTCGGCATCGACTGGCTGCTGCTGGCGATTTTCGTGCTGATGTTCGTCGTGCTGCGCGGCGTGGCCGGATTACCGGAAGTGCGCGCCATCCTGGGGCACGTGGATTTCTCCGGCACAGGAATGTCCTATGCCGGCGCGGCGGTACTCTCCCAATTCATCAGCAACGTGCCTGCTGCGATCCTGCTCGCCGAGTACAGTCACAACTGGCCGGCTCTCGCGCATGGCGTGGCCGTTGGCGGCTTCGGTCTGGCGATCGGTTCGTTGGCTAACCTGATCGCATTGCGCATGGCGGATTCGAAAAAAATCTGGTGGCACTTTCATTGGCTTTCCATCCCGTTTTATCTGGTGGCACTTTTCCTTGGGTTTCTGGCCCTGAAATGGGTATGATCTCGCACCGAACCCCGTCAAGGTGCAGGGATCGTGCAGCGGCCATCAGGAATGCCGCGCTGCACCATGAGGAAAATCGCGCTCCGTGAGAGTTGGCGCCAAATCGAAGCATGCACTGCACAATTTCGGCGAATTTGTTGCGCGTTTCGATTGACTGGGGTTCGTAATGTCCCGTAAAATCTCGCGGATTTATCTGCTTGAAGAGCCCATTCGTTTTGCACGAGTCGGGCGGGGAGGCAACGAGATGACCGTAGAGAACCGGTCGGACTTGGAACCGAAACCGCAAGCGCCGGCACGTGCAACATCAGAGGTTTGGGACGACGAGCAGGAGCAAGAAACCATCGTTCCGTTCACGCGTGCGCAGGCCGAGCGCCTGTTCGGTCCCGATGTGGGGCGCGCATCCCGTGTGACTCCATTCAGGGTGGTGGGAGCCCAGGTACTGCTGTCGCTGGTAGCGACATTGGCCTGGTGGTTACTCTCGGCATCGCCACGAGACGCGGCGGTGTCCGCATGGCTGGGCGGCATGATCGGTTGGATACCGGGCGCATTGTTTGCGCTGCGGTTAAGGATGTCAGGTGATCGCCTCTCCGTCAGTTCGTTGGTGATGGGAGAAGCGGTCAAGGTAGTCACGACGATTGCATTGTTGGTGGCGGTAGCGTTCGGTTATCCGGGAGTTCACTGGGTAGCGTTCCTCGTCACCTTCGTACTGACGCTGAAAGCCTATTGGCTTGCGATGGTACTGAAGTAGCGGTGAGAAAGCCGCTCACGCGTCGTCACGCTACCGTGTGCGGATTTTCATAATTGGGTGTTTGATCGCTATGTCAGTAGAAGCCGGCCACGCTCCGAACCCGTCGGAGTACATTTCGCACCACCTGCAAAATCTCGCGAGTTCGACGCAGACCAGCATTGTCGATTTCTCGATCATCAACTGGGACACGATGTTCTGGTCGATCGCGATGGGCGTTCTGGGCTGCTTCGTGCTGTGGATGGCTGCCCGTAAAGCCACCTCGGGCGTTCCGGGCCGTTTCCAGGCGGCAGTGGAAATGCTCGTCGAGATGGTGGAAGACCAATCGAAGAGCATCGTGCACGGCAATCGTGCCTTTATCGCTCCCCTCGCGTTGACCGTGTTTGTCTGGGTCGCGCTCATGAACTCGCTGGACTTGCTGCCGGTCGATCTGCCGTCGAAGGTGATCGAGTGGGTCGGTCTGGGTTCGATCATCACGCACCATCGTATTGTGCCGACGGCCGATCTGAACGGCACGCTCGGTATCGCTTTCGGCGTGCTCATCCTGATGCTGTACTACAGCTTCAAGATCAAGGGCGCAGGCGGTTTCATGCACGAGCTGTTCACCGCACCGTTCGGTAACCACTTCCTGCTGTGGATTCCGAACCTGCTGCTCAACCTCATCGAATTCTGTGCCAAGACCGTGTCGCTCGGTATGCGACTGTTCGGCAATATGTACGCCGGCGAACTGGTGTTCCTGCTGATCGCTCTGCTGGGCGGTATCTGGAGCTTTGGCGCAGATGCGTCGGTGCTGGGTTTTGTCGGTCATATCATCGCCGGCACCGCATGGGCGATTTTCCACATCCTGATCGTGTTGCTCCAGGCGTTCATCATGATGATGCTTACGCTGGTGTATATCGGTCAGGCGCACGACCATCACTGATCGGTTGTTGCGGAGTAGTTCAGGGTTTCCCGGTTTTTCAGTTTTTAAATTTAAGTTTCAAAGTCTCTAACCAAAAGGAGTAATCATGCAAGCTTTCATCGCCAACATCCAGGGTCTGACCGCCATCGGTATCGGCATCATCATCGGTCTGGGTGCTATCGGCGCCTGTCTGGGTATCGCGCTGATGGGCGGTAAGTACATCGAAGCGTGCGCCCGTCAGCCCGAGCTGATGAACCCGCTGCAAACGAAGATGTTCCTGCTGGCCGGCCTGATCGACGCTGCATTCCTGATCGGCGTGGGCGTTGCCATGCTGTTCGCATTCGCGAACCCGCTGCTGTCGAAGCTCGCTTAAGTTACTTTCGGCCGGTCGCGCATTGATCCGCGCGGCCAACTGGACATGAACGGCGCGCCCAAGCCAGCAGGCACAATGGGGCGCGCTGTTTTGCCAATCGACTCGCATCACCGAAAGGAAACACCGTGAACATCAACGCAACTCTGTTCGCGCAAACCGTCGTGTTTCTGATCCTGGCATGGTTCACGATGAAGTTCGTGTGGCCGCCGCTGATCAAGGCTATCGACGAACGCGCGAAGAAAATCGCTGACGGTCTGGCTGCTGCCGATAAGGGCAAGGCTGAACTCGACGCCGCCAACAAGCGCTCCACGCAAGCCCTCGCGGAAGCTCGCGACGAAGGCGCGAAGCGTATTGCCGACGCCGAGAAGCGCGCACTGGCCGTGGCCGAAGAGATCAAGGCCCAGGCGCAAGCCGAAGCCGCCCGTATCATCGCCAACGCCAAGGCCGAAGCCGAGAACCAGGCCGTCAAGGTCCGTGAATCGCTGCGCGAAGACGTTGCCGTTCTGGCTGTCAAGGGCGCCGAGCAGATCCTGAAGCGTGAAGTTGACGCCAAGGCTCACGCCGACCTGCTGAACCAACTCAAGGCAGAGCTCTGATCATGGCCGAACTCGCAACCATCGCTCGTCCGTATGCCGAGGCGTTGTTCCGCGTGGCCAAGTCCGGCGACCTGAATCGCTGGTCGGAGCTGGTGCGCGAACTGGCGCAAGTGGCAGCGCTGCCCGTAGTGGCCAATCTGGCCGACGATCCGAAAGTCACGCCGGCGCAAGTCGTCGACGTGCTGACCGCAGCCGTGAAATCGACCGACGCCGAAGTGCGCAACTTCGTCGCCGCAGTGGTCGACAACGGCCGTCTGGCTGCCATGCCGGAAATCGCCGCCCAGTTCGAAGTGTTGAAGAACACTGCCGCCGGTTCGGCGGATGCCATGATCGAAAGCGCCTTCCCGCTCGAAGGTGAGCAACTGACCTCGCTGGTCAAGGGCCTCGAGCACAAGTTCGGTCGCAAGCTCAATCCGAGCGTGACGGTAGAACCGTCGCTCATCGGTGGCGTGCGTGTGGTGGTTGGCGACGAGGTGCTGGACACTTCGGTGCGCGCCCGCCTGGCGGCTATGCGGACGTCGCTGACGGTCTGAGCCCGGCGCGATACACCTGCGACGGCAAGAATTGAATATCAGGAGCACATATGCAACTCAATCCCTCTGAAATCAGCGAACTGATCAAGAGCCGGATTCAAGGTCTCGAGAGCGGCGCCGAAGTCCGTAACGAAGGCACCGTGATTTCGGTGACCGACGGTATCTGCCGTATCCATGGCCTGTCGGACGTGATGCAGGGCGAAATGCTGGAATTCCCGGGCAATACGTTCGGTCTGGCACTGAACCTCGAGCGCGACTCCGTCGGCGCCGTGATTCTGGGCGAGTACGAGCACATCTCGGAAGGCGACACCGTCAAGTGCACGGGCCGCATTCTGGAAGTGCCGGTCGGCCCGGAACTGAAAGGCCGCGTCGTTGACGCGCTGGGCGTGCCGATCGACGGCAAGGGCCCGATCAACGCCAAGCAAACCGACGCCATCGAAAAGATCGCCCCGGGCGTGATTTGGCGTAAGTCGGTGTCGCAGCCGCTGCAAACGGGTACCAAGGCTATCGACGCCATGGTGCCGATCGGCCGTGGCCAGCGTGAGCTGATCATTGGTGACCGTCAGACGGGTAAGACCGCTGTGGCCATCGACACGATCATCTCGCAGAAGGGCAAGGGCGTGACCTGCGTGTACGTCGCGATCGGTCAGAAGGCCTCGTCGATCATGAACGTGGTGCGCAAGCTCGAAGAGCATGGCGCGATGGAATACACGATCATCGTGACCGCCACGGCTTCGGACTCGGCGGCCATGCAGTTCATCGCACCGTACGCCGGTTGCACGATGGGCGAATACTTCCGCGACCGCGGCGAAGACGCGCTGATCATTTATGACGACTTGACCAAGCAAGCCTGGGCCTACCGTCAGATCTCGCTGCTGCTGCGCCGCCCGCCGGGCCGTGAAGCTTACCCGGGTGACGTGTTCTATCTGCACTCGCGTTTGCTCGAGCGTGCCGCTCGCGTCTCGGAAGAGTACGTCGAGAAGTTCACCAATGGCGCCGTGAAGGGCCAGAGCGGTTCGCTGACGGCACTGCCGATCATTGAAACGCAAGCCGGTGACGTGACCGCCTTCGTTCCGACGAACGTGATCTCGATTACCGACGGCCAGATCTTCCTGGAAACCGATCTGTTCAACGCAGGTATCCGTCCGGCAATCAACGCCGGTATCTCGGTGTCGCGCGTTGGTGGTGCAGCACAGACCAAGGTCATCAAGAAGCTGTCGGGCGGTATCCGTACCGACCTCGCACAGTATCGTGAGCTGGCTGCGTTCGCGCAGTTCGCCTCGGACCTGGACGAAGCCACCCGCAAGCAGCTCGAGCGCGGTCGCCGCGTGACGGAACTGCTCAAGCAGCCGCAGTACCAGCCGCTGCAAGTGTGGGAACTGGCCGTGTCGCTGTTCGCCGCCAACAACGGCTATCTGGACGATCTCGAAATCGCTCAGGTGCTGCCGTTCGAGAAGGGTCTGCGCGAAGTTCTGAAGACCAGCCACGGCGCGCTCATCGGCCGTATCGAAGAGACCAAAGATCTCTCGAAGGACGACGAAGCCGCCCTGCACGCTGTGCTCAAGGACTTCAAGAAGACCGGCGCTTACTAATCCGGTTGAATCGGTAACTATTCAACGGACCCGGGAAGGCGCGATGTTCAGGCAAGAGCGGATGTCGCGCCGAGACAAGGAGTAAGCAATGGCTGGAATGAAGGAAATTCGCGGCAAGATCAAGAGCGTGCAAAACACGCGCAAGATCACCAAGGCCATGGAAATGGTGGCCGCGTCGAAGATGCGCAAGGCGCAGGAACGCATGCGTCATGCCCGGCCGTACGCTGACAAGGTGCGCCAGATCGCCGCGCATATGGGCCAGGCGAATCCGGAATACCACCACCCGTTCATGGTGAAGCATGCCGACGCGAAAGCCGCCGGCATCATCGTGGTCACGACGGACAAGGGCCTGTGCGGCGGTTTGAACACCAACGTGCTGCGTGCTGTGGTGAACAAGCTGAAGGCCGTCGAAGCGCAGGGTCTGACGATCGAGGCGACCGCCATCGGCGGCAAGGGCTTCGGTTTCCTGAACCGTATCGGCGCGAAGGTGGTTTCGCACGTCGTGCAACTGGGCGACACGCCGCATCTGGACAAGCTGATCGGTGCCGTGAAGGTGCAACTCGACGCGTACGCCGAAGGCAAGCTCGACGCCGTGTACCTGGCCTACAACCGCTTCATCAACACGATGAAGCAGGAAGCTGTGGTCGAACAACTGCTGCCGCTGCCCGAGAAGCTCGAGGGCCAGTCGGAAGAAGCGAGCGCAGTGCCGGCACAGCATTCGTGGGATTACATCTACGAACCGGATGCGAAGACGGTCGTCGATGCCCTGCTGGTGCGTTACGTCGAAGCTGTCGTGTATCAGGCAGTCGCAGAGAACATGGCGTCGGAACAGTCTGCCCGCATGGTGGCCATGAAGGCCGCGTCGGACAACGCGAAGACCGTGATCGGTGAATTGCAGATGGTCTACAACAAGGGCCGTCAAGCAGCGATTACGAAGGAACTGTCCGAAATCGTGGGTGGCGCCGCCGCGGTGTAAGCGGTGGCACGGGCCGATGCGCCGCAAGGCGAAATGAATTTGAGTATCTAAAGGAAAAGCGATGAGTACTGCTTTGATTGAAGGCAAAATCGTACAGTGCATCGGCGCCGTTATCGACGTGGAATTCCCGCGCGACAGCATGCCGAAGATCTACGATGCGCTCACCATGGAAGGTTCGGAACTGACGCTCGAAGTCCAGCAACAACTGGGCGACGGCGTGGTTCGCACCATCTGTCTGGGTTCCTCCGAAGGCCTGCGCCGCGGCATGACGGTGCAAAACTCCGGTCTGCCGATCACGGTGCCGGTGGGTACGGCAACGCTGGGTCGCATCATGGACGTGCTTGGCCGTCCGATCGACGAAGCCGGTCCGATCGCCAAGGATCACACCCGTTCGATTCACCAGAAGGCTCCGGCATTCGACGAGCTGTCGCCGTCGACGGAACTGCTCGAAACCGGCATCAAGGTTATCGATCTGATCTGCCCGTTCGCCAAGGGCGGCAAGGTGGGTCTGTTCGGTGGCGCCGGTGTGGGCAAGACCGTGAACATGATGGAACTCATCAATAACATCGCCAAGGAACACGGCGGTTATTCGGTGTTTGCCGGTGTGGGCGAGCGTACCCGTGAAGGGAACGACTTCTACCACGAAATGAAGGACTCGAACGTTCTGGACAAGGTCGCGCTGGTGTACGGCCAGATGAACGAGCCGCCGGGCAACCGTCTGCGCGTGGCGCTGACCGGTCTGACGATGGCCGAGCACTTCCGTGACGAAGGTCGCGACGTGCTGTTCTTCGTCGACAACATCTACCGTTTCACGCTGGCCGGTACCGAAGTGTCGGCACTGCTCGGCCGTATGCCGTCGGCCGTGGGCTATCAGCCGACGCTGGCTGAAGAAATGGGTAAGCTGCAAGAGCGTATTACGTCGACCAAGACTGGCTCGATCACGTCGGTGCAAGCCGTGTACGTGCCTGCCGATGACTTGACCGACCCGTCGCCGGCAACCACCTTCGGTCACTTGGACGCCACCGTCGTTCTGTCGCGTGACATCGCGTCGCTGGGTATCTACCCGGCCGTCGATCCGCTCGACTCGACCTCGCGTCAGATCGACCCGAACGTGATTGGCGAAGAGCACTACACGGTGACCCGTCGCGTGCAATCGACGCTGCAACGTTACAAGGAACTGCGCGACATTATCGCGATTCTGGGGATGGACGAACTGTCGCCGGACGACAAGCTCGCCGTGGCCCGCGCGCGTAAGATCCAGCGTTTCCTGTCGCAGCCGTTCCACGTGGCTGAAGTGTTCACGGGTTCGCCGGGCAAGTACGTTCCGCTCAAGGAAACGATCCGCGGCTTCAAGATGATCGTCGACGGCGAGTGTGACCACCTGCCGGAACAGGCGTTCTACATGGTTGGCACGATCGACGAAGCGTTCGAAAAAGCCAAGAAGATGCAGTAAACGGTTGAGTGCCGGGCGACGGCGGAGTCTCGCGAGAGACGCCACCGCACGCCGGCAGGTGACTGTTGCGGGGCGGGGTAGCGGAGCGAGGACGGCAGCGTCCGGACTGGCGCGCCTGCCGCTTCATCACACTCAACGGGAGCGATTATGGCAACCATTCACGTAGACGTCGTCAGCGCGGAAGAGCAGATCTTCTCGGGTAAGGCGCGCTTTGTGGCACTGCCGGGTGAAGCCGGCGAACTGGGCATTCTGCCCGGCCACACGCCGCTGATCACGCGCATCAAGCCGGGTGCGGTGCGTATCGAGGACGAAGCAGGTAACGAGGACTTCGTCTTCGTGGCCGGCGGCATTCTCGAAGTGCAACCGGACACGGTGACCGTGCTCGCCGACACCGCCATTCGCGGCAAGGATCTGGACGAGGCGAAGGCTGCCGATGCCAAGCGCCGCGCGGAAGAAGCGCTGACGAACAAGGATTCGAACATCGAGTACGCGACTGCCCAGGCCGAACTGGCCGAAGCCATCGCTCAACTCGCTGCGATCCAGAAGTTCCGCAAGGTGAAGTAAACCGGCAAGGCGGTTGCGACGGCGTTTTCGCCGGTGCAGCACGCACTGCCAGCCGTGGTGCTGCGGCGTTCGTCAGCGTGACGTACGTCGCCTTACCCCGGCAGAAAGCCCCATACATGCAAGTGTGTGGGGCTTTTGTTTTGCCCGATGAAGTCGGCATCGCGCGGATCATGGATCGCGGATCGCCGGCGCTTCACGCAAGCCCATGGCACGCCCGACTCAGGGCCATCCCCACTCGTTCCGGCACGCAGATTACGTTAACGTAAACGTCAAATCTATGTGACGCGCTATTGTTATGAAGAGAAGCCCGCCATCGTTCGATGCAACGACAGGCGAGCCATTCGTTTGCTAGTGCCGCGCGAGCGCATTTCGCCATTTCAGCATAGCTTCAGGAGACAAAAGCATGGAAAGCCGGGAAGGTGCGGGCGTTGTACCTCGTAATGGATTGTCGTACGTGAAGGGGGATACCACCGTACCGCTTTCAACGTTGACGGTGTTCGGTCTGCTCGCCGAGACGGCGGCGAAGTTTCCCGAGCGGCAGGCCGTGGTGTTTCGCGAGCAGGGCGTGGACTGGACGTGGCGCGAGTTCATCGCGCACGTGGACACCTTTGCCGCCGGACTGATGGCGTTGGGGCTGAAGAAGGGCGATCGCGTTGGCATCTGGTCGCCGAATCGCGTCGAATGGCTGGTCACGCAATTCGCGACGGCGCGTGTCGGCCTGATTCTCGTGAACATCAATCCGGCGTACCGGCTCGCCGAACTCGAATACGCGCTCAACAAGGTCGGCTGCAAGGCGCTCGTGACCGCAGAGTCGTTCAAGACGTCGCGCTACCTCGAGATGCTGAACGTGCTCGCCCCCGAGCTGGCCGTGTGCGCCCCCGGTCAACTGAAGTCGGAGAAGCTGCCGGCGTTGCAGACCGTCATTCGCATGGGCACGGGCGTTAGCGCCGGCATGATGAATTTCAGCGACGTGGTCACGCTCGGTGCCGACGCGGATCTGGTCAAGCTGCGCGAGATCTCCGATGGCCTCGATTGCTTCGAGCCGATCAACATCCAGTTCACGAGCGGCACGACCGGCAATCCGAAGGGCGCCACGCTCACGCACCACAACATCGTCAATAACGGCCGCTACATCGCCATGGCGATGCGCTTCTCCGAGCACGACAGCCTGTGCATTCCCGTGCCGTTCTATCACTGCTTCGGCATGGTGCTGGCGGTGCTGGCCTGCGTGTCGACCGGCGCGACGATGGTGTTTCCGGGCGAGGCGTTCGACCCGAAGGCCACCATGGCCGCTGTGTCCGAAGAGCGCTGCACGGCCTTGCACGGCGTGCCGACGATGTTCATCGCGCAACTGGACCATCCCGAGTTCGCCAACTATCAATTCGATACGCTGCGCACGGGGATCATGGCGGGCTCGCCGTGTCCCATCGAGACCATGAAGCGCGTCATCAGCGAAATGCACATGAGCGAGGTGACGATCGCCTACGGCATGACGGAGACGAGTCCGGTGTCGTTCCAGACCACGACGACCGATCCGCTCGAGAAGCGCGTGAGCACCGTGGGACGCGTGCAACCGCACCTCGAAGTGAAGCTCGTCGACGCGGCCGGGGAGATCGTGCCGGTCGGTGAGAAGGGCGAGCTATGCACCAAGGGTTACTCGGTGATGCAGGGGTATTGGGACGATGAGCCTCGCACGCGCGAGGCGATCCGCGACGGCTGGATGCACACCGGCGACCTCGCCACGCTCGACGAGGAAGGCTATTGCAATATCGTCGGCCGGGTGAAGGACATGCTCATTCGCGGCGGCGAGAACATTTACCCGCGCGAGATCGAGGAATTCCTGTTCCGCCACCCGAAGGTGCAGGCCGTGCAGGTGTTCGGCGTGCCCGATGCGAAGTACGGCGAGGAAGTCTGCGCCTGGATCATTCTCAAGCCGGGGCAGAGCGCGACGGAAGACGACATTCGCGCGTTCTGCAAGGATCAGATCGCGCACTACAAGATTCCGCGCTACATCCGC
This sequence comes from Pandoraea sp. ASV26, assembly GCF_016428915.1. Lineage (GTDB taxonomy): Bacteria > Pseudomonadota > Gammaproteobacteria > Burkholderiales > Burkholderiaceae > Pandoraea. Next base: position 49,702 of record NZ_JAELTP010000008.1, on the reverse strand, counting down.
TTCGTTGACGAGATGCCGATGACGATCACGGGCAAGGTACAGAAGTTCGTCATGCGCGAGCGAATGGTCGAGACGCTGGGACTGTCTGAACAGAAGACGGCCTGATAACCGAGTGATAGCGGCTTGATAGCGGCTTGATGCCGCAGCGCCCGCCCCGGCGGCGGGCGTCTGCTTATTTTTTAAGCGAAACCGGGGGCAATGCCGTATCATTCGGGATTACCCTAGGTTTTGCGCCATGCCTGCTCATACTTTCCGCACCGTTTTCGTTCTCGGCATTCTGTCGGCCATCGGCTCGTTGTCGATCGACATGTACTTGCCTGCGTTGCCGAGCATTGCGCGCGAGCTCAATACGACGGACGCGGCGGCGCAATTCTCGCTGGCATCGTTCTTCATCGGTCTGGGGCTGGGGCAGTTGCTGCATGGGCCGCTGGCCGATCGCTTCGGCCGCAAGCGCCCGCTGTACGCCGGTCTGGCGCTCTACACGCTCGCGTCGGCGGGCTGTGCGCTCGCGACCAATATCGAAACGCTCATCGTTTGCCGCTTCATCCAGGCGGTCGGCGGATGCGCGTGCTTCGTGATCGCTCGGGCAATGGCGCGCGATCTGTTCGATACGAACACCGTGGCGCGTGTGCTCTCGCGCATGACGCTCATTATGGGCGCGGCCCCGATTCTTGCCCCGCTCATCGGCGGGCAAGTGCTGACGTTCGTCGGCTGGCGCTGGATTTTCTGGGGCCTGACGGCGTTCGGCGCGATGTGCTTTGTGATGTCCGTCTATTGGCTGCCGGAGACGCGTCAGGCGGCGAAGCAGGCGCGCCACTGGATGGCGACAGCGTGGCACAACTACGGTGCGCTCGTGCGCGACCGCGAATTCATGGGCAATGCGCTGGCGGGCGGCGTCTCGCAGGCGGGCATGTTCGCCTACATCACGGGCTCGCCCTTCGTATTCATCAACCTGTATGGTGTCGACCCGGCGCATTACGGCTGGCTGTTCGGGCTGAATGCCTGCGGCATCATCGCCGGCTCACAGATCAACGCCCATCTGTTGCGCACCCGTCGTCCGGCCGATGTGTTGCGCCGCACCAACAATCTGGTCGCGATTCTCGGGTTGTTGATGCTCGCTGTGGCGGCGTTCCAGCTCGGCGGCCTGATCGGCCTGATGGTGCCGCTCTTCGCCTATGTCACGAGCCTCGGTTTCTCGCAGCCGAATGCCGTGGCGGAAGCCCTGAACAGCCAGCATCAACGCGCAGGCGCCGCCTCGGCCCTGCTGGGCGCGTTGCAGTTCCTCGCGGCAGCGTGCGCAGGCGCGGCCATTGGGCTGATGCATGCCCATTCGGCCGTGCCGATGGCGGCTGTCATGGCCGTATGCGGGGCGCTATCGTGGTGTTTTCACACGGTGCTCATTCGCCGCGCGAAACAGGCGCCTCCCCCGGCCGCCGGAGCCGTCTGACGCGCCTGAACCCCTTTTCAACGCACGAAGACAAGACCCCCCGGCGATCCCGGGTGTCTGAAATTTGCAACACACGCGAGGTGCCAGGGGGGAACAAGGGAGGAGGGGGAGGTAAGGACGTGTAAGGGTCGCAAGCGCAAAGCATCACGTTCACCGGAAATTTCCGGGAACTGATCTCAGAGCTTTCCTTCCAAACCTGAAATTCGTTGTGCGGCACTACATCTGTAACACTTTGTAATTGCACTGTTCCCGTCTTCGCACGATGGGCAAAGTACGATTCAGCGCCCCCTTGCCAAGCCCCCTGAAATTTTTTGCAAGGATCGCTAAAGTTCGGCAAAACCTGGCCGAAATACAGTCAAGTAGTAAAGCGCAGCTTCGTGACATTTTCATGAAGCCGTCATCTGTTCGCCACCGATCGTTCTCCCCGAGCGCATCGTTGGGGCCGCTCGCGCCCCTCGTGTAGGAAAAACTCCTACAAAAAACTTCCGCTTTTCTTGCCGTCCCCTGTAGTTTTTCTCCGATTTCTTTATCTTTCGCCCTTGTCCACAATGCGGGGGAATAGAAGGTAGTACCGCAAGATTCATCCATTGCGCCGGGGGGCCGCATGCGAAACAGCGAAACACTGAACGAGATTCGTGAATTGAATCTCTCCTACCTTGTCCTGGCTCAACGCCTGATCCGTGAGGATCGGGCGGCGGCAATGTTCCGCCTGGGCATCAGCGACCAGCTTGCCGACGTGCTCGGCTCTCTCACACTGGCTCAACTCGTCAAGTTTGCGGGGTCGAACCAGCTTCTGTGCCGATTTCGATTCGACGACCACGTGATTCTCTCGACCCTTACGCATGGGGCGAAGGACGTGGGTATGCAGCAGTCACACGCATCGATTCTGCTCGCGGGGCAACCCGTCGAGCAGATCGGCTGAGCGTAACGAAATACGCGACGCGTGCTGCGCCGTCCTGCGGGGCGGCGCTTTGCGTGAATTGCCAGGAAGCCTGTATATGCGTACCAAAAGCGTCGTTCTCGAGGCCCGTGAGATTCAACTGGCTATCGAACTGATTGAACTCGGCGCCCGCCTCCAATTACTGGAAGCGGAAACGAGCCTGAGTCGCGACCGGCTCATCAAACTCTACAAAGAGCTCAAAGGGGCGTCGCCGCCCAAGGGCATGCTGCCGTTCTCGACCGACTGGTTCGTGACGTGGCTGCCGAACATCCACTCATCGCTTTTCCACAACATCTACCGCCATCTGGTTCAGTACGGTGGATGCCAGGGCATCGAAGCCATCATCAAGGCTTACCGGCTTTACCTGGAGCATGTGGAACTGCATGGCTGGGAGGCCGTGCTCGGGTTTACGCGCGCGTGGACGCTGGTTCGCTTTTTCGACAGCAAGATGCTGCAAATGACGCCCTGCACGCGTTGTGGCGGCCATTTCGTCACGCACGCGCACGAGCCGCATGGTCAGTACGTTTGCGGGCTGTGCCAGCCGCCGTCGCGCGCGGGTAAGACCCGGAAAGCAAAACACGCGCATGCCGCCGATCTGGCGCCGGCCGTGGCGTCGCCCGGTACCGGCACGGATATTTCCCCGCTGGCCGCCTGAGCGGGCCCACTTCACGAGGTCGCACCCCCTACAGTTTCCCTGCGTGTCTGCCGTTAAGCCCTCTGAACAGGAAGGACATTTTTTTCCGTAGGCGTATTTTTGCGAGAGGTATCCGGCAGTGCTTGTCGTCATTGGTTACATCATCGTTCTGGCATCGGTCTTTGGCGGCTTCGTCATTGGCGGGGGCCACTTGGGCGCGCTGTTTCAGCCGACCGAGCTGCTGATCATCGGTGGCGCGGGCGTCGGCTCGTTCGTGGTGGGCAACAACAGCAAGGCGATCAAGGCGACGATGAAAGCGCTGCCGATGCTGTTCAAGGGCTCGAAATACACCAAAGACCTGTACATGGAGCTCATGGCGCTCCTGTACGTGCTGCTCGCCAAGGCGCGCAAGGACGGCATGCTCGCCATCGAAGGGGACGTGGAAGATCCGGCATCGAGCCCGGTGTTCTCGCAGTACCCGCGCATTCTCGGCGAGCCGCGCATCATGGAATTCCTCACCGACTATCTGCGCCTGATGGTCAGCGGCAACATGAACGCGTTCGAGATCGAGAACCTGATGGATCACGAAATCGAAACGTACCGTCATGAGGGCGAAGTCCCGGCGCACTGTCTGCAAAAGACGGGCGACGCCATGCCGGCCTTCGGTATCGTGGCCGCGGTGATGGGCGTGGTGCACACGATGGCGTCGGCCGACCAGCCGCCTGCCGTGCTGGGGGCACTGATCGCCCAGGCGCTCGTGGGCACGTTCCTCGGCATCTTGCTGGCCTACGGCTTCATTTCGCCGCTGGCCCAACTCATCGAGCACCGCATCAACGAGTCGGTCAAGCTCTACGAGTGCATCAAGGTCACATTGCTCGCCAGCCTGAATGGCTATGCGCCGGCCCTCTCGATCGAGTTCGGTCGCAAGGTGCTGTATTCCACGGTACGTCCGTCGTTCGCCGAGCTCGAAGAGCACGTGCGACAGGTCAAGGCACGTTGACAGGCAGCAGCAATGAGCGAGAAAGAAGAGCGGCCCATCATCGTCAAGCGCCGTGCACGCGGCGCACACGGTCACCATGGCGGCGCGTGGAAGATTGCCTATGCCGACTTCATGACGGCCATGATGGCGTTCTTCCTGCTGATGTGGCTGCTCAGCTCCGTGAGCAGCAAGGAGTTGACGGGCATTGCCGAGTACTTCCGCACGCCGCTCAAAGTGGCGCTCACCGGCGGGCGTAACGCAGCAGACAACAGCGGCGTGATTCCCGGCGGCGGCACCGACACGACGCGCACCGACGGCCAGAAGTCGCGTGGCGATCAGGTCAGGTCGCGTCAGGCGACGACGACCGAGCTGGCCGAGCGCGCCGATGCGCAACGTTTGCGCGAACTCAAGGCGCGCATCGAGAAGGCCATTGAGAATAACCCGACGCTCAAGCAGTTCCGCAAGCAGTTGCTCATCGATGTGACGACCGAGGGCCTGCGCATCCAGATCGTCGACGACCAGAACCGACCGATGTTCGCCAACGCGAGCGCGCAGGTGCAGCCGTACATGCGCGACATCCTGCGCGAGATCGGCAAGTCGCTCAACGATGTGCCGAACCGCATCAGCCTGTCGGGGCATACCGACGCCACGGCCTACGCGCAGGGCGACAAGAGCTACAGCAACTGGGAGTTGTCCGCCGATCGCGCGAACGCCTCGCGCCGCGAACTGATCGCGGGCGGGCTCGATGGCGACAAGGTACTGCGTGTGGTGGGCCTGTCGTCTACCGTGCCGCTCGATCGCGACGACGCGTACAACCCGATCAATCGCCGCATCAGCATCATCGTGCTCAACCGCCGCGCCGAGCAGTCGTTCAAGCACGAAGGCGACCAGCCGACAATCGACGCCGCGAACGCACGCGGCGCAGGCAGCGAAGCGGTGAACGAGGCCATCAACGGCGGATTGCCTGCCGTACCGGGTCTGCCGATGCCGCCAGCAGCGCCAGTAGCGCCGGCAGCCCCCGGCGCTGCGGCGCGATAACCGACAAGAGGAGACGCATGCAGGCCCTTCGCAACACGATTCTCGCCGTCGACGATTCCGCGTCGATGCGTCAGATCCTGGCAGCTACGCTCGACGAAGCCGGCTATGCCGTGACGACGGCGCGCGACGGCCAGGAAGCGCTCACGTTGGCGTCGAACGCGAACTTCGATCTGGTGCTGACCGATCAGCACATGCCCGGCATGGATGGCCTGTCGCTCATTCGTGCACTGCGTGAGCTCGACGCGTTTGCCCAGACCCCCATTCTGGTGCTCACGACGGAAGTCGATGGCGCATACAAGACGGCAGCCCGCGAAGCGGGCGCCAGCGGCTGGCTGATCAAGCCGGTCGACCCTGAAGCACTGGTCGACGTGGTGGGCTCGCTCGTCGGCGAAGGCGCATGACGATGGCGTCGATGGCACAACCAAGTTAGGACGAGGAAACCGGTGGATATCACCCAGTTCTACCAGACCTTTTTCGATGAAGCGGAAGAGTTGCTCGCAGAGATGGAGCACCTCCTGCTCGCACTCGATATCGATGCGCCGGACAACGAGCAGCTCAACGCGATTTTCCGTGCGGCGCATTCGATCAAGGGCGGGGCCGCTACGTTCGGTTTCACCGCGCTCACCGAGACCACTCACCTGCTGGAAAACCTGCTGGACCGCGCGCGGCGCGGCGAATTGCAGTTGCGCACCGAGATGGTCGACACCTTCCTGGAAACCAAAGACGTGTTGCATCAACAGTTGAATGCCTACCGCGCCTCCAGTGAGCCCGATGTCGAGGCGATGACGCGCATCTGCGCGGTGCTCCAGCAACTCGCCGCCGAAGAAGGCGGGGCTGCGCCGTCTGCCGCACCGGTCACGCCAGCCGCCGCCGCGCCTGCGGCACCGGCGGCACCGGCGATGTCCGATGACGCTGGCGCTGCGGCGGCCGACGCCACCGATGCCACCGACGCCACCGACGCTAGCGGCGCTCCCGCAAGCCCCGTGCCGCCGGGCCAGACACGTCTGAAAGTCACGCTCACCGGCGTGGGCGAGAAAGATCAGGCGTTGCTCGCGGAAGAACTGGGCAACCTTGGTCACGTGGCGGGCCGCCAGTCGAGCGGCAACGCCTTGCACCTGTGGCTCGACACCACGTGCGGCGCCGACGACATTCTCGCCGTGTGCTGCTTCGTGATCGAGCCGTCGCAGATCGACGTGCAGGACGCGTCTGCTGCTGCTGCTGCTGCCGCTGCTGCGGCGTCACCTGCCCCGGCGCCAGCGCCTGCCGCGGCCCCGGTTCAGACGTCTGAAATCTTCACGCAGGCGCCGGCGGCTTCGGCGCCGATCGAAGTGCCTGCCGCGCCGCAAGCCGTCGTGGTGCCGCCTGTGGCTGAGCAGATCGTCGTGCCTGCCGCGCCTGTGGCGCAAGCGGGGAGTGGCGGCAGTGGCGGCAATGGTGCGCATCATCCGCCGGAAAAACGCGCGGCTGCTGCACCGGCCGCTGCCGCTGCCGGGCACGAGAATAGCTCGATTCGCGTGGGCGTGGAAAAGGTCGACCAGCTCATCAATCTCGTGGGCGAACTGGTGATTACGCAGGCGATGCTCGCGCAAACGGCGAGCAGCCTCGATCCGATGCTGCACGACCGCCTCTTCAACGGCATGGGCCAGCTCGAGCGCAACGCGCGCGACCTGCAAGAGGCCGTGATGTCCATTCGCATGATGCCGATGGACTATGTGTTCTCGCGCTTCCCGCGTCTGGTGCGCGATCTCGCGGGCAAGCTCGGCAAGCAAATCGAGCTCGTCACGTTCGGTCAGGCGACCGAACTCGACAAGAGCCTGATCGAGCGCATCATCGATCCGCTCACGCACCTGGTGCGCAACAGTCTGGACCACGGTATCGAAACGTCGGAGGCGCGTCTGGCCTCGGGCAAGGACCCGGTCGGCCAACTGGTGCTCTCCGCTGCGCATCAGGGCGGCAACATCGTGATCGAAGTGAGCGACGACGGCGCGGGCTTGCGTCGCGAGAAGATTCTCGCCAAGGCGCAGCAGCAAGGCATGAACGTGTCGGATTCGATGCCGGACGAGGAAGTCTGGCAACTGATTTTCGCGCCGGGCTTCTCGACCGCCGAAGCTGTGACCGACGTGTCGGGTCGTGGCGTGGGCATGGACGTCGTCAAGCGAAACATCCAGCAGATGGGCGGGCATGTGGAGATTCTGTCCACGCGCGGCAAGGGCACCACGATCCGCATCGTGCTGCCGCTCACGCTCGCGATTCTCGACGGCATGTCCGTCAAGGTCGGCCCCGAGATTTTCATCCTGCCGCTGAACTTCGTGATGGAGTCGCTGCAACCGCGTCGTGACGACATTCGCGCCGTGACCGGCGAAGGTCAGGTCGTGCTGGTGCGCGGCGAGTACCTGCCGCTCGTGGAGCTTTACCGCGCGTTCGACGTGCCGCAAGCGCGCCTCGATCCAACGCAGGGCATCATCGTGATCCTTCAGGCCGAAGGCCGCCGCTTCGCGTTGCTCGTCGACGAACTGGTCGGTCAGCAGCAGGTGGTGGTGAAGAATCTCGAAACCAATTACCGCCGTATTCACGGTATTTCCGCCGCCACCATCATGGGTGACGGCAGTGTGGCCTTGATCGTCGACGTGGCGGCGCTTCAGCGCGGTCAGCGCTCGGCTTCAGCCACCATCTTCAACTGAAGTCGGAGACGCGTTAGATGGACAACCTTTCGCAAGAGCATGCCGTGTCGCGCCGGGGCGGCGCCATGCAGACCGATGGCGACGGTCAGGAATTTCTGGTCTTCACGCTCGGTGAAGAGGAGTACGGCATCGACATTCTGAAGGTGCAGGAGATTCGCGGCTACGACGCCGTCACGCGCATCGCCAATGCGCCGGAATTCATCAAGGGCGTAATCAACCTGCGCGGCATCATCGTGCCGATCGTGGACATGCGGATCAAATTCCGACTGGGCCGCGTCGAGTACGACACGCAGACGGTCGTGATCATTCTGAACGTGGCAGGCCGCGTGGTCGGCATGGTGGTCGACGGGGTGTCGGACGTGCTCACGCTCGCGGGCGGCGAAATCAAGCCGGCGCCTGAGTTCGGCGCGCAACTGGCCACCGAGTACATCACGGGTCTGGGCACGGTCGAAGGCCGCATGCTGATTCTGATGGACATCGAGAAGCTGATGACCAGCGACGACATGGCGCTCATCGAGCGTCTGGGAAGCTGAGCATCTGAGACAGCTCGCAAGACAGCAGACCTGAAAGACGGACCGAGACATCCGCGGCATTACCTCACAGACGATAACCCATTCACCCCAGTCCACGGAGACCGAGCACGTGCGCGATAACCAGCCCGTCACCCAGAACGAATTCGTCATTGGTGAGCATCAGTACCTGATCTCGCGAACGGATCTCAAGGGGCGGATCACGTATGCCAATCCCGCCTTCGTGGAGGTGAGCGGCTATTCGCGTGAGGAACTGCTGGGCGCGCCGCACAACATCGTGCGCCATCCCGACATGCCGCCGGAGGCGTTCGCCGATCTGTGGGAGACCGTGCAGCGCGGCGACACGTGGACCGGGCTGGTCAAGAATCGCCGCAAGAACGGCGATTACTACTGGGTGCTGGCGACGGTGACGCCGACGCTCGAGAGCGGCGCGGTGGTGGGCTACACGTCGGTGCGTGTGCGTCCGGAAGCCGGGGCGACGACGCAGGCGGAAGCGCTCTACGCGCGCTTTCGCAATGGACAGGCGGGCAACCTGCGCATTCGCGGCGGTCAGGTCGAGCGCGGCGGCATTGCGGCGTTGATCCGCAAGGTGCGACTCGACACGCTGCGCGCGCGCCTGACCGGCATCATCGTGCTCGGCGCGATTTTGCTCGCCGTGGTCGGCGGATTGGGGCTGTGGGGCGTGTCGAGCAGCAACCAGAAGCTGTTGCAGGTGTATCAGAACGGCATGGTGCCGGTGAGCACGCTGGGCGTGATCGGCCAGAAGCTCGACCGCGACGTGCTGCTCGTGGCGGAAGCCGTGGGCAGCCCGAACCTCGACGCCATGAAGCGCGCGGGTGACGAAATCGCGGGCAGCCTCGACGAGATCAATCGTCTGTGGGCGCAGTACATGAAGTCGGTCGATCCGTCGACGCAGGCGCAGGCAGAGCGTTTCAACGTGATTCGCCAGCGCTTCACGACGGATGGCCTGCAACAGACGGTCGAGATGCTCAAGGCCGGTTCGGCCGAAGGCGCGCAACAGACGTACCTCGAGAAGGTGAAGCCGGCCTACGGCCCGATGCGCGACGAGCTGAACGTGCTCACGCGCCTCGAACTCACGCAGGCGACCGATCTGTACCAGCAGTCGCAGAAAGAACACACGCTCGTGCGCACGGCCACGCTCGCGGCGGTGCTCGGCGGCATTGTGGTGTTGTTCGTGCTCGGCAGCATTCTGCGCCGGGCGATCAACCACCCGCTGCGCGTTGCGCTCTCGATGTCGAAGCAGATCGCCGCGGGCGACCTGACCGGCAAGGCGCAGGGCACCGGCCGTGACGAAATCGGGCAGTTGCTGTTTGGCCTCACGGTCATGAAGAACAGCTTGCTGTCGATCGTTGCGGACGTGCGTGAAGGCATCGAGTCGATCAACGTGGCCTCGCGCGAAATCGCCGCAGGCAACACCGATCTGTCGGCGCGCACGGAGCAGCAGGCCGCCTCGCTGGAGCAGACGGCTTCATCGATGGAGCAGCTCACGGCCACCGTCAAGCAGAATGCCGACAACGCTCGCCAGGCGAGTGCGATGGCGGTCAATGCCTCGGAAATTGCGGAGCGCGGCGGTCAGGTGGTGGGCAACGTCGTCGAAACGATGCAGGGTATCTCGACGAGTTCGCACAAGATCGTCGACATCATCAGCGTGATCGAAGGCATTGCGTTCCAGACCAACATTCTCGCGTTGAACGCGGCGGTGGAAGCGGCACGCGCGGGCGAGCAAGGGCGCGGCTTCGCCGTGGTGGCGGGCGAAGTGCGCACGCTGGCGCAGCGCAGTGCGGCGGCCGCGAAGGAAATCAAGGTCCTCATCGAAGACTCGGTGGGACGCGTGGAAAACGGCTCGGCGCTCGTAGAGAAAGCCGGTCAGACCATGGACGAGATCGTGCAGGCGGTCAAGCGCGTGACCGACATCATGGGTGAGATCTCGGCCGCATCGGCGGAACAGTCGAGCGGCATCGAACAGGTCAACCGCGCCGTGACGCAGATGGACGAAGTCACGCAACAGAACGCGGCGCTCGTGGAAGAAGCGGCTGCCGCAGCGGGCTCGCTCGAAGACCAGGCGCATCGCTTGCGCGACGCCGTTGCCGTCTTCCGTGTCGGCGACAGCTTCAACGCAACTGGGGCAGCCGGGGCACCCGGCGCGACGATGCACCGCACGGCGTCTACCGTGCGGCGCTCTAGCGCGGCAGTGCCCGCAGCACCTGCTGTGCCGGCAGTAGCAGCATCGGCAGCATCGACAACCAGCGCTGCACCGGCACGCGCCAGTGCGGGCGGCGGGGCAACGCGTGCGGTAACGCGCCGGCCGCAGTCACCCGCGCCGGCCGCACCCGCAGCCACGAATGCGCAGGAAGACGCACAGGTGCTGCAACTGGCGGCGCGACGTGGCAAGGCACCGGTGGCCGGGGCCACGGGGGCGACGGTGGCCGCATCGCCGACGAAGTCGAGCGACCCGGGTGATTGGGAAGAGTTTTGACGTTTCGATGATTGAGATGGGTACGCCGGCCGCAGGCCGGTTTTCACGGGGTAGAGGTCGTTATGTTTAAGAATGTCACCATCCGGGCTCGGCTGACGCTGGCGCTAGGACTCTTCATGGTGCTGCTGGTCGTGGGCGCTGCTGTGGGTCTCGTCTCGCTGCGACAGAGCAATGCATCGTTACAAGATATCTACTCGAACGACATGGCGTCGTCGCGCTCGCTCGCACAGACGACGATCTCGACATTAAGCGCACGCGTGACCCTCTCGCGTATCGAATTCATTGCCGATCCGACCGAGATCAAGACGGCAATCGATAGCGTTCGCAACAACCTCAAGATAGCCGACGACGCCTGGGCCGCCTACGCCGCGCTGCCGATGAGCGACGGTGAGAAGAGCCTCGCCGACGCCGTGATTCTGGCCCGCGGCAAAGTGGTCAACGACGGCATCGTGCCCGCGCTCAAAGCCATCGAATCGGGCGACATTCCCGACTTCCACGCCAAGACCGTGATGGATGTGCCGCGTCTGTTCGCCGACTACACGAAGGCGATGACGGCGCTGGCCGACCTGCAAGTCAAGAACGCCGAAGACCGTTACGTCGCTGCCCAGAGCCGCTACACGCTGGTCATGTGGATGGTGGGCATCGGTCTGGTCGTTGGCTTGCTCGTCGGCGTGGTCACGCAGGTCACGCTCACGCGCGCCATCGTCGGCCCCATCGACGACGCCATCAAGCACTTCGAGAAGATTGCCGGCGGCGACCTCACGCAGCGCATCGACGTGTGGAACGACACCGAGACCGGCCGCCTGTTCAAGGGTGTGAAGCACATGCAGGAAAGCCTCGTGCGCACCGTGGCGGAAGTGCGCTCGGGCACCGAGTCGATCACCTCGGCGGCGCAGCAGATCGCCGCAGGCAACACCGATCTGTCGGCACGCACCGAACAGCAGGCCGCTTCGCTGGAAGAAACGGCCTCGTCGATGGAGCAGCTCACGGCCACGGTCAAGCAGAACGCCGATAACGCGCGTCAGGCGAGCCAGCTCGCCGTGAGCGCTTCGGAAATTGCCACGCGCGGCGGGCAGGTCTCGGGTCAGGTCGGCGAGACGATGGACGGCATCTCGGCCAGCTCGAGCAAGATCGTCGACATCATCAGCGTGATCGACGGCATTGCCTTCCAGACCAACATCCTTGCATTGAACGCCGCGGTGGAAGCCGCTCGCGCGGGTGAGCAAGGTCGCGGCTTCGCCGTGGTGGCGGGCGAAGTGCGCACGCTGGCGCAGCGCAGCGCGGCGGCAGCCAAGGAAATCAAGGCGCTGATCGAAGACTCGGCGCGTCGCGTGCATGACGGCACGGCGCTCGTGACGCAGCAGCGCCAGACGATGGACGAAATCGTGCAGGCGGTCAAACGCGTGACCGACATCATGGGTGAGATCTCGGCGGCATCGAGCGAGCAGTCGGGCGGCATCGAGCAGGTCAATCGCGCGATCACGCAGATGGACGAGGTGACGCAGCAGAACGCGGCGCTCGTGGAAGAGGCGGCGGCCGCCGCCGGCTCGCTGGAAGAGCAGGCGCATCGCCTGAAGTCGGTCGTCTCGGTGTTCCGTCTGGATGCCAGCCAGGCGGTGGCGAATCATGCGGCGCCGACGCTGGCGGCGCTCTCGCCGGCAGCACGTCCCGCGGTGAAGAAGGTGGCGGCAAAGGCAGCACCGGCGGCGGCGTCGTCTGCCTCATTAACGTCGGCCATGTCGACCGCGTCGACCACGTCGGCCGCAGCACCGGCAGCGAAGGCTGCGCCCGCACCGCTGCGCCGGCCGGCACCGGCTGCGAGCGCCCGCACCGGCACGGACGATGCGAGCGGCGACTGGGAGACCTTCTGAGCGTCTGGCGCTCACAGGGCACGGACTCACGTTCGCGCAACACGGCAACACCCTATTGGAACGGTGCACGCGTCTCTCCCGGAGCGGGATGAGCCGGAATTGACGAGACGCGTGTCGGCAAGTGGCAACAATTGGCAAGACGAAACGCCGTCGCGCGCATCACGCCGCGACGTGCAGCAGGTGGAGGGTCACATCATGAAGCAGTTGAGTCTCAAGGCAAAACTCTGGTCCGCGCTCGCGCTAATGTGGCTGGGGCTTTTGATTCTCGGCGGCTGGGCTGCCTGGCATGAACGCAACACGATGATGTCGGAGCGGCGCACGGCGGTGCAGAACGTCGTCTCAGCCGCCGACGGCATCGTGCGCGACTATGCCGCGCAAGCCTCGGCCGGCAAGATCAGCGTCGACGAGGCGAAGCAACAGGCCATGGCCCGCCTGAAGGCCATGCGTTATGGCGACAGCGGCTATGTGGTCATCTTCGACACGAAGCCGACCGTGCTCATGCATCCGACGCTCGCCGATCTGGTGAACAAGGACGTCTCCAACTACAAGGATTCGAACGGCAAGCTGCTCTATGTCGAAATGGCCCGGGTGGCCAAGGACAAGGGCGCGGGCTTCGTCGACTATTACGGCCGCGTGGCCGGCAGCGACCAACGTCTCGCAAAGGTCTCGTTCGTGAAGTACTTCGCGCCCTGGGGCTGGGGCATGATGAGCGGCGTGTACGTGCAGGACGTCGACGATGCCTTCTACACCACGCTGGCCCGTCTCGGCGCGGCATTGCTCGTCATTGGCGCCATCGTGACCGTCGCGATGATCGCCATCATTCGCAACGTACAACGCAGTCTTGGCGGCGAACCCGAATACGCGGCCGAAATCGCCCGACGCATCGCGAGCGGCGATCTGCTCGGCCACGTCAACGTGGCGCCGGGCGATACCACCAGTCTGGTCTACGTCATGCAGGACATGCAGCATCGGCTCGCCGAGACCATCGCGCAGATTCGCCAGGGTACCGAGTCGATCACGACGGCCGCGCACGAAATCGCGGCCGGCAACACCGATCTGTCGGCACGCACCGAACAGCAGGCGGCCTCGCTGGAAGAAACAGCCTCGTCGATGGAGCAGCTCACGGCCACGGTCAAGCAGAACGCCGATAACGCGCGTCAGGCCAGCCAGCTTGCCGTGAACGCGTCGGAAATCGCCATGCGCGGCGGTGAAGTCTCGGGTCAGGTCGGCGAGACGATGGACGGCATTTCGGCCAGCTCGACCAAGATCGTCGACATCATCGGCGTGATCGACGGCATTGCCTTCCAGACCAACATTCTTGCCCTGAACGCGGCAGTCGAAGCCGCCCGTGCGGGTGAGCAAGGGCGCGGCTTCGCCGTGGTGGCGGGCGAAGTGCGCACGCTGGCGCAGCGCAGCGCGGCGGCAGCCAAGGAAATCAAGGCGCTGATCGAAGACTCGGCGCGTCGCGTGCAGGACGGCACCGCACTGGTGACGCAGCAGCGCCAGACCATGGGCGAGATCGTGCAGGCGGTCAAACGCGTGACCGACATCATGGGTGAGATCTCCGCCGCGTCGGCGGAACAGTCGAGCGGTATCGAACAGGTCAATCGCGCTGTGGCGCAGATGGACGAGGTGACGCAGCAGAACGCGGCGCTCGTGGAAGAGGCGGCCGCCGCCGCCGGTGCGCTGGAGTCGCAGGCGCACGACCTGCGCGAAGCGGTATCGGTGTTTCAGACGGGCGGGGCAGGTGCCGCGAGCGTGCATGCGATGAGCGCCACGCGCCGGGCACCGGCACCGCAGCCGCTGGCCCGCGCAGCATGAGCGGCATGAGCGCGAGCAAGAGCGAGCACAACCGCGAGCACAGCGACTAGCAAGACGGCACGTGACTGACGACGTAGCAAAAGTGAGCAACCATGACTGATTCGCGCAATACCTCGCAGTTGTCGCGCCGCGGTGCCACCGGCAGTACCGGCACGGACGGCGGCAGCTCGCGCAGCGCGGACTTCGCGCGCGCGAGCGGTGCTGCCCTCTCGGGCGAGCGCGACTTCGCCTTCTCGCTGGCCGACTTCGGCCGCATCCGCAACCTGATCTATCAGCGCGCCGGGATCGCACTGGCCGAACACAAGCGCGAGATGGTGTACAGCCGCATCGCGCGGCGTTTGCGTGCGCTCGGCATGACGAGCTTCACCGAATACCTCGACATGCTCGAGGCCGACACCGGCGACAGCGAGTGGGAAGCGTTCACCAACGCGCTGACGACCAACCTCACGTCGTTCTTCCGCGAATCGCATCACTTCCCGTTGCTGGCCGACTTCGTGCGTCAGCGCGCCAAGCCGATTTCGGTCTGGTGCTGCGCGGCGTCGACCGGCGAAGAGCCGTATTCGATTGCGATGACGCTCGTCGACACACTCGGCGCGCGTCCCAATGCCACCGTGCTGGCGACCGACGTGGATACGCAGGTGCTCGCCAGAGCATCGAGCGGCGTCTACAGCGGCGAGCAGACCGGCAAGCTCACGCAAGAGCAACTGCGCCGCCACTTCCTGCGCGGCACCGGGGCGAACGCGGGCAAGATCAAGGTGCGCCCGGAGCTGCAACAACTGGTGACGTTCGAGCCGCTGAACCTGCTGGCGCCGTCGTGGCAGATCGGCGGGCCGTTCGACGTCATCTTCTGCCGCAACGTGATGATCTATTTCGACAAGGCCACGCAGGCGCGCATTCTCGAGCGCTTCGTGCCCTTGCTCAAACCGGACGGTCTGCTCTTTGCGGGGCACTCCGAGAATTTCACTTATGTGAGCCGGGCGTTCCGACTGCGTGGGCAGACGGTCTACGAACTGGCCGGCCCGAGTGCCCGGGGAGCCTGATATGCCCCAGCCCTTGGCGGAAGCCCTCGCAACCAACCACTACTTCGACAGTGCGTTCAACACGCAGGCGGTGAAGTTGCTGCCGTCGGAGTATTTCGTCACGACCGAAGACATCATGCTGGTGACGGTGCTCGGCTCGTGCGTGGCCGCGTGTGTGCGCGACAGCGTCACCGGCATTGGCGGCATGAATCATTTCATGCTGCCTGACGATGGCGAGAGCGAGCGTGACCGTATACTCTCGGCGTCCATGCGCTACGGCGCATATGCCATGGAAATGCTCATCAACGAGTTGATCAAGCTCGGTGCGAAGCGCGATCGGCTCGAAGCGAAAGTCTTCGGCGGTGGCGCGGTGCTCGCCGGCATGACCACCCTGAACATCGGCGATCGCAACGCGAACTTCGTGTTGCGCTATCTCGAGACGGAGCAGATTCGCGTCACGGCGCAGGATCTGCTCGGACCGCATCCGCGCAAGGTGTGCTTTTTGCCGCGCACCGGGCGGGTGATGGTCAAGAAGCTGGGCGACCGGGGCGATCCGGCCATCGCGCAGCGGGAACAGGCGTACGCGCAGCGTCTGCGCGCACGCGAAGTACGGGGCTCCGTAGAACTCTTTGCGCCACCGGCCAGAAATGCCAAGCCTCGGCCGGGGCCTGACAACCGACAAATGGAGGAGGCTTGAGCGATTCAATCAAAGTCCTGTGCGTGGACGATTCCGCACTCGTGCGCAGCCTGATGACGGAGATCATCAATGCGCAACCGGACATGACCGTTGTGGCGACCGCACCCGATCCGCTCGTGGCGCGTGATCTGATCAAGCAGCACAACCCGGACGTGCTCACGCTCGACGTCGAAATGCCGCGCATGGACGGCCTGGACTTCCTCGAGAAGCTCATGCGCTTGCGTCCGATGCCGGTGCTCATGGTGTCGTCGCTGACCGAGCGCGGCTCGGAGGTGACGATGCGTGCGCTCGAACTCGGCGCGGTGGACTTCGTGACCAAGCCGCGTCTGGGCATTCGCGACGGCATGCTCGAATACGGCGAGATGATCGCCGACAAGATTCGTGCCGCCGCCCGCGCCCGTGTGCGCAGCGCCCCGCCCAAGAGCGCGGCGCCCGTGCAGATCGAGGCGGCGCCGATGCTGCGCAACCCGCTGGTGTCGACGGAGAAGCTGATTATCATCGGCGCATCGACGGGCGGCACCGAAGCGATTCGCGAGGTGCTGGTGCCGATGCCGCCCGATGCGCCCGCGATTCTGATCACGCAGCACATGCCGGCGGGCTTCACCAAGTCGTTTGCACAGCGCCTGAACGGTCTGTGCCGCATCACGGTGAAGGAAGCCGAGCATGGCGAGCGGGTGTTGCCGGGTCACGCGTATATCGCGCCGGGTGGCGACACGCACTTGCAGCTCTCGCGCAGCGGCGCGAACTATGTGGCCTTGCTCGACCCGGCGCCGCCGGTGAATCGACATCGGCCGTCGGTCGATGTATTGTTTCGCTCCGCGGCGGTGCATGCCGGGCGCAACGCGATCGGGGTGATTCTCACGGGCATGGGCCGCGACGGTGCGGCCGGTCTCGTGGAAATGCGCCGGGCCGGCGCCTACACGTTCGCGCAGGACGAGGCGAGCTGCATCGTGTTCGGCATGCCGCGCGAGGCCATTGCCATGGGCGGCGCGGAAGAGGTGGTGCCGTTGCACGAGATGGCCCGCAAAGTGCTGCATCAGGTCGCGAAATTTGGCGAACGCACTCAACGGGTATAGTAGTGCGCTTTTTGGCGTTTTTTCGCCGTATGGTTCGTCACGATTTGCGAACACACTCAGGGCACTGAGTGATGGCGGAATTTGCCCGTGAATATCGCCGGCCCCCAAGGGGGCGCCGGCCGAATTGGAGTAATGATGGTAGACAAGAACATGAAATTTCTGGTCGTCGACGATTTTCCGACGATGCGCCGGATTGTGCGAAACCTGCTCAAGGAGCTGGGTTTCTCCAATGTCGACGAGGCGGAAGACGGTGCGGCGGCGCTGGCCAAGCTGCGCGGCGGTAGCTTCGAATTCGTGGTCTCGGACTGGAACATGCCGAACATGGACGGCCTGACGATGCTCCAGCAGATCCGTGCCGATCCGAACCTCTCGAAGCTGCCGGTGCTCATGGTGACGGCCGAAGCGAAGAAGGAAAACATTATCGCCGCCGCCCAGGCCGGTGCGAGCGGGTATGTGGTCAAGCCGTTCACGGCCGCGACCCTGGATGAAAAGCTCGGCAAGATCTTCGAGAAAATGGAAAAAACGGGGGCCTGAGCGTGACCCACGAGGCGAGCACAGAATGGCCGGGTGAGCCCAATGGCGCTTACGTGACCGGTGAGGCGGACCCGGCTGAGCGCATGCTCATGCGCATCGGGCAGTTGACGCGCATGCTGCGTGACAACCTGCGTGAGCTCGGTCTGGACAAGCAACTCGAACAGGCTGCCGAGGCGATTCCCGACGCGCGCGACCGTCTGAACTACGTCGCCACCCTGACTGAGCAGGCGGCCGTCCGGGCGCTCACGGCCATTGAACTGGCCAAGCCGATTCAGGAGCGCCTCGAAGCCGACGCCAACGCGCTCGACGAGCGCTGGGCCAAGTGGTTCGACCAGCCGCTCGAGCTCGACGACGCCCGTCAGCTTGTGCTCGAGACGCGCACCTATTTGCGTCGCGTGCCCGAAGACACCCGCACGACCAACAACCATCTGATGGAAATCATGATGGCGCAGGACTTCCAGGATCTGACCGGTCAGGTCATCAAGAAGGTCATGGATGTCGTGCAGGAAATCGAGAAGCATCTGGTACAGACGCTGCTCGAGAACATGCCGCCCGAGAAACGCCGGGAGGCCGAAGACTCGCTGCTCAACGGGCCGCAGATCAAGAAGGAAGGCCGCACGGATATTGTGGCCGACCAGAGCCAGGTCGACGACCTGCTCTCCAGTCTGGGCTTCTGAGCCGTACGCCTCGCCAGCCGGCCGAACGGCTTGCGGGGCGCGGGTTTTCGGGGCGGTGCCGGCCCCGTTTGCCCGCTGTCACGAAATACCGCCCAATCCCGCCTCTATTCCCCCCTTTGTGACTTGACGGTTACGGCCATAATCCGTCTCGATAGGGTGGGTTCGTCCGCCCTTTGTGGATAGGGCATGGCAGAGGATAGCGATCTCGAAAAGTCGGAACCCGCGTCCCCCCGGCGTCTTGAAAAGGCGCGCGAGGAGGGACAGGTTGCGCGTTCGCGCGAGCTATCCACGTTCGCCTTGCTCGCGGCCGGCGTGGCCGGCATGTGGATGACAGCCGACCGCATTTCGCAGGGCTTCGCGCAACTCATGCGCCACGGCATGCAGTTCGAGCCGGGCACAGCCCTCGACACGCATCGCATGCTGTCATACGCCGCTCACTCGGGCGCCGACGCCCTCATCACGATTGCCCCGCTGCTCGGCTTGCTGGTGGTCGCCGCGCTCGCCGCCCCGATGGCGCTGGGCGGCTGGCTCTTCACGACCAAGTCGCTGGCACCCAACTTCGGCCGCCTCAACCCGCTCAAGGGTTTCGGTCGCATGTTCTCCACGCAAGGGCTGATCGAACTCATCAAGGCGGTGGCGAAGACGGTGCTCGTCGGCGCGGTGGCCTACTGGGCGATCGCACGCGACAAAGACGCCGTGATGGGGCTGATGACGCAGTCACCGCGCGTTGCGCTGCCCCATGTGGGCGAGATGATCGTGGTGTGCTGCGCGTTCATCGTGTCGTCGCTGCTGCTGGTGGCGGCCATCGACATTCCGTTCCAGCTTTGGCAGCACTACAAGAAGCTGCGCATGACCAAAGAGGAAGTGCGTCAGGAAAACAAGGAATCGGAAGGCGATCCGCACCTCAAGGCGCACATCCGCCAGTTGCAGCGTCAGACTGCGCGCCGCCGCATGATGCAGGACGTGCCCAAGGCCGACGTGATCGTGACCAACCCGACGCACTTTGCCGTCGCCCTCGAATACAAGGAAAACATGCGCGCGCCGCGCGTGCTGGCCAAGGGAACCGATCTGGTGGCGCAACGCATCCGCGAGATGGGCGCCGAGCACAACATCCCGATTCTCGAAGCCCCGCCGCTCGCGCGGGCGCTGCACGCGCACGTGGAGATCGGTCACGAAATCCCGGCCACGCTGTACACGGCGGTGGCCGAGGTGCTGGCGTGGGTCTTCCAGCTTCGCCGCTGGCGTGCCGAAGGGGGCATCGAGCCGAATGTCCCGTCGGACCTGCCGGTGCCGGCCGAACTCGACGCGCCGCGGCGTGCCGGGTCGAAACGAGTGTAACGAATGAACCTCAACCCTCGCGCGAACCAACTGCTGCGCTCTTCGCAACTGCTGCTCGGCGGCAGTCTGAAGTCGCTCGCCGCGCCGGTGCTGATCATCATGATTCTGGGCATGATGATCCTCCCGTTGCCGCCGTTCATCCTGGATCTGCTGTTCACCTTCAACATCGCACTGGCGGTGATGGTGCTGCTCGTGAGCATGTACACGCAAAAGCCGCTCGACTTCGCGGCGTTCCCGAGCGTGCTGCTGTTCTCCACGTTGCTGCGACTGTCGCTGAACGTGGCGTCCACCCGCGTGGTGCTGCTCGAAGGCCACACCGGCCCGGACGCCGCCGGCAAGGTGATCGAGGCGTTCGGCCACTTCCTGGTGGGGGGCAACTACGCGGTCGGTATCGTGGTGTTCATCATCCTCGTGGTCATCAACTTCATGGTGATTACGAAGGGCGCGGGGCGTATCGCCGAAGTGGGTGCGCGCTTCACCCTCGACGCCATGCCCGGCAAGCAGATGGCCATCGACGCCGACCTGAACGCCGGCCTGATCGGCGAAGAGGAAGCGCGCAAGCGCCGCTCGGTGATCTCGCAGGAAGCCGACTTCTACGGCTCGATGGACGGTGCGTCGAAGTTCGTGCGCGGCGACGCCGTCGCCGGTCTGCTCATCATGGTCATCAACATCGTCGGCGGGCTGATCGTCGGCGTGGTGCAGCACGGGCTGGACATCGGCCTGGCCGCCAAGAACTACACGCTGCTGACGATCGGTGACGGTCTCGTCGCGCAGATCCCCGCGCTGGTGATCTCGACGGCCGCCGGTGTGGTCGTCTCGCGCGTGGCGACCGATGAAGACGTCGGCCAGCAGGTCGTCTCGCAACTGTTCAGCAATCCGCGCGTGCTCGGTATCACGGCGGCGATTCTCGGCCTGATGGGCCTGATTCCGGGCATGCCGCACTTCGCCTTCCTGCTGCTCGCGGTCGGCCTTGGCGCACTGGCCCGCTGGCAGTTCCGCAAGGCGGAAGCGGCCAAGCAACAGGCCACGCGTCCGACCCCGGTGGCGGCCACCGCGCAGCCCGAAGTGGCCGAAGCGTCGTGGGACGACGTGGCCCTCGTCGACCCGTTGGGACTGGAAGTCGGCTATCGCCTCATTCCGCTCGTCGACCGCAATCAGGACGGCGAACTGCTCAAGCGCATCAAGGGCATCCGCAAGAAGTTCGCACAGGAAATCGGCTTCCTCGCGCCGGTGGTGCACATTCGCGACAATCTGGAACTGCGTCCGAACCAGTACCGCATCACGCTCAAGGGCGTGATCATCGGCGAGGGCGAAGCGTATCCGGGGCAACTGCTTGCCATCGATCCGGGACAGGTCAGCGCGCCGCTGCAAGGCACGCCCACGCGCGATCCGGCCTTCGGCCTGCCGGCCACGTGGATCGACGTCGGTCAGCGCGATCAGGCGCAGGCGTACGGCTATACGGTGGTCGACGCCGGTACGGTGGTCGCCACGCATCTGAATCACCTGATCAACGCGCACGCGCACGAGTTGCTCGGACGTCAGGAAGTGCAGCAGCTCATCGAGCGCATCGGCAAGGACGCGCCCAAGCTCATCGAAGATCTGGTGCCGAAGACCATCGCGCTCACCACGTTGCAGAAGGTCTTGCAGAACCTGCTCGAAGAACGGGTGCCGATTCGCGACATGCGCACCATCATCGACACCATTGCCGAGCACGGCGCGCGCGTGCAGGACCCGCACGACCTCACGGCGCTGGTGCGCCTGGCGCTCGGCCGCGCGATCACGCAAAGCGTGTTCCCGGGCAGCGGCGATCTCGAGGTGGTGGGTCTCGACGCGAATCTCGAACGAATTCTCACGCAGGCGTTGTCCGCAGGCGGAGGCACCGGTCTCGAGCCGGGCCTCGCGGATACGTTGCTGCGTGAAACGCAGGCAGCCGTGACGCGTCAGGAGCGTCAGGGTTTGCCGCCGGTATTGCTGGTTCAACATCCGCTGCGCTCGCTGCTCTCGCGCTTCCTGCGCCGCAGCCTGCCGCAGCTCAAGGTTTTGTCGTATGCGGAAGTGCCTGACACACGGAACGTGAAAATGACGGCACTCATCGGAGGTCAAGCGTGAAGATTCGGAAATTCTTTGCGGGCACGTGCCGCGACGCACTGCGCCAGATTCGCGAGGAAATCGGACCCGATGCGGTCGTGTTGTCCAACCGCTCGGTGGCCAACGGCGTGGAAATCGTGGCGCTGGCGGAAGAGGATCTCGACGCACTGGCGGGCGGCGAGATGCCGACGCACCGGCCGCGCCCGCGCCCGGCGGCAGCAGCGCCGGGTGCTGCGGTGTCCGCCACGAGTGCGCAGGACGCTGCCGCGGCGAGCGCATTCGCCCAGACCATGATGGGCGAGCTCCAGAGCATGCGCGGCTTGCTCGAAGAGCAGGTCGCCGGGCTGGTGTGGAACGACAAGCAGCGTCGTTCCCCGGCGCAGGGCGAGATTCTGCGCACGCTGCTTGCGGCGGGGTTCTCGGCGCAACTGGGGCGCGCGCTGCTCGAGCATCTGCCGGAAGGAAGCGATCGCGAGAGCGGGCTGGATTGGGTCAGGAGTGCGCTCAAGCGCAACCTGCCCATCATGCCGAATGAAGACGAACTGATGGACCGCGGCGGCGTGTATGCGCTCATGGGCCCGACCGGCGTGGGCAAGACCACGACGACGGCCAAGCTCGCGGCGCGTTGCGTGATGCGTCATGGCGCAGAGAAGCTCGCGTTGCTCACGACCGACAGCTATCGTATCGGCGGGCACGAGCAGTTGCGCATCTACGGCAAGATTCTCGGCGTGACGGTGCATGCGGTGAAAGACGCCACGGATCTGCGTCTTGCGCTGACCGAGTTGCGCAACAAGCATATGGTGCTGATCGACACGGTGGGCATGAGCCAGCGCGATCGTACGGTGCCCGAACAGGTGGCGATGCTGTGCGGGGCGGAGACGCCGGTGCAGCGTCTTTTGTTGCTCAACGCCACGAGTCACGGCGACACGCTCAACGAAGTGGTGCATGCCTATCGCAGCGCCAGTGCGCAGGGCGGCGGCGATCTCGCCGGGTGTATCCTGACGAAGCTCGACGAGACGACCAATCTCGGCTCGGTGCTCGATACGGTGATTCGCCACCGTTTGCCGGTGCACTACGTTTCCACGGGGCAGCGCGTGCCGGAGAACCTGCACGTTGCGGATCGGGAGTTCCTGATCGACACGGCGCTCAGCGCGCCGGTGACGGGTTCGCCGTTCGTGCCGGCCGAGGAAGATTTGCCGGCGGTGGTGCGCGGGGTCGATCCCAACTACAGCGGGCTGTTCGCGCCTGCTCAACCTTCAGGCGAGGCCTGCTTTGGTTAAACTCGTAGTCGATCAGGCTGAAGGACTGCGCCGTCTGGTGGCGCGCCACACCACGCGTATCGTTGCGGTGGTGGGGAGTGCACCTGAAGCAGGTCAGACGAGTGTTGCCCTGAATCTGGCCAGTGCGCTGGCCCATCACGGTCAGGATGTCGTGCTGGCCGACGAGAGCGGCCATGCGGCGCCGGCGCTCGGCTTGCCGCTGCGCGGCGACATCCATGACGTGCTCGCGGGGCGCGTGTCGCCCGAGGCGATTCGCGTTCACACGCGAGATAACGTGGTCCTGGTGCCGGTGGCGCACCGTCATCCCGAACGTATCGATGCGTCGCGCGCGATGCCGCTGCTCACGACGGGCGAGCCCGACATCGTGGTCATCGACTGCACGCATGCCGGGGCGGTGCTCAGCCCGCTCGCGGCCCACGCGCATGACGTGTTGGTGGTGCTCGGGTGTGAGCCGACGTCGATCACGGGGGCGTATTCGTGGATCAAGCAAGCGCATTTCGACTATGCGCTGGCGCAATTCCGGGTGCTGGTGAACCGGGCAGAAGATGTGGAGGCACGCGTGGTGTGCCGCAATCTGGCGACGACGGCGAGCCGCTACCTGGCGGTGTCGCTCGAACTGGCTGGCCACGTGCCGACGGATCGACAGGTCATGCGTGCGCGGCAACTGACGCGCACCGTGGTCGATGCGTTCCCGATGGCACCGGCGGCGGTGGCGTATCGGCAGTTGGCGGCACAGGTGATGCATTGGCCGTTGGCCATGCGCGAGACGGGTCCGGCGGCGCTCGGCGCCGATCGTGACAGCGAGCTGACGCATGGTATGGGTGCGCTCAGCGCCCATACGGTCTGAGCGTTACGGCACGCGTCGAGAGGAAGCGGAGGGAAACATGTATACCGCGCGCGGGAAGGTCGACACGAACGACACGCTGACCCAATACGCGCCATTGGTGCGCCGTCTGGCACTGCAATTGATGGCGAAGCTGCCGGCGAGCGTGGAATTGGAAGACCTGATTCAGGCCGGCATGCTCGGGTTGCTCGATGCGTCGAACCGGTATCAGGAGACGCAGGGCGCGCAGTTCGAAACGTATGCGAGCCAGCGCATTCGCGGGGCGATGCTCGACGAGTTGCGCGAGCTGGATTGGGCGTCACGCGGTATTCGCAAGACGGCGCGTCAGATCGAGCAGGCAGTGCAGCGGCTTGAGCAACGGCTCGGACGAGGCCCGTCTGAGAGCGAAATTGCGGGCGAGATGTCCATCGGGTTGTCCGAGTATCAGCAGATGCTTCAGGACGTTCATGGCTGCCAGCTGATCTATTACGAAGATTTCGAAGCGGCGGACGAAGAGCCGTTCATCGACCGGATCTGTTCGGATCCGGGGGCCGATCCGCTGACGATGCTGCTCGACGAGGGCTTGCGCGGCGGGGTGATCGACGCCATCGACCGCTTGCCCGAGCGCGAGAAGTTGCTGATGAGTCTCTACTACGAGCAGGGGCTGAATCTGCGCGAGATCGGCGCGGTGCTCGAAGTGAGCGAGTCTCGCGTCTGCCAGTTGCACAGCCAGGCGATTTCGCGCTTGCGCGCGACGCTGCGTGAGAAGGCGTGGACGTCGGCGAACTGAATCGCGCGAAAGCTTATGCGTCTAGGCGCAACGCTTCCTCAAAATTTTCGGACAATGGCAGCTTGAAGGGATGGTGCGCTTAGCGGCACCATTCTGGCATGGGGTATGCCGCGAACGCTGCACCGTGCGCTGGCAATCGAAGCTGCGGAATTAGGTGTGAGCCTGAATCGGCTCGCACGCCTTAAGCCCGCGACAAACTAAGCCCGGTCAGGCCGTAATGCTGCCGCCGCTCGATCGCGGTGCGGTGCGGCCGTCCGGGCCGTACAGCGGAGCGTTCTGCTCCGGGCCGTACAGCACGTTCAGCGCTTGCTGGGTGTAAGTCAGGCGGGTGTTGATGAGCAGGCCGTTCGTGTCGTTGGCGCGCTTGGCGTCCAGTGCGGCGGCGAGCAGTGCCTTCCAGGCGGTGTCGATACGGGCGTCGGCGGCCGCGGCGGCCGATGCCCCCGCCTCATCTGGCGAATAGCCCAACGCTTGCAGTTGCGCGTCGCGCTCGCGACCGAGTGCCGCGAGTTCTGCCACTGCGCGTGTCTTGCGCTCGGTCAACTCCGGCAGCGCGTCGAGCGTGCCGCTGACCAATGCCTGCTGTTCCTCGCCAAGCAATGCCAAAAACCCGCCAATGGCGGTCGTCTCGGCAGACAGGGCGTTCAGCAGGGCATCGGTCGTCATGAATTCGATTGCGTAGAAAGCAGATCGCGCGCGGTCGCAATAAGACCGTCCGCAATCTTGGAGGTGTCGATCGAGAGCTGGCCGTTGGCAATCGCGTCCTTGATCGCGGCAACCTTGGCAACGTCAATGTCAGCCGAACCCGTCTGAGCGAGCGCAGCCTGCAAGGCGCGCATCTCCGACGACAGCGGGCTCGTGCTCACGCTCGCGTCGCTGGCCGTATTGACCACAGACGCAGCCGAGCCATCGGCATTCACAGTGCCGGTCGTCCGATCGGTCGGCGCCTTGCTCGCGCCGACGCCAGTCAACGGATTGGCGGGTGGTTCGATTTTCATGTGCTTTCCCCAGAAACCTGCCTGTGTAACGGCATTATCCGCCATAACTTTAGGCAAGTAACAGCCCATTACCAGTTCAAGTGCCCGGGTGAATTCAGCGAATACTTAATGGTAGTAAGTGCTTACTCAAAGTGCAACTTCGACTTCTACGTTGCCGCTTTTGCCTGATTTGACCGTGCCGCTGACGACCTGACCGGCGCGCGTGCGCACCTGAACGGGGTCGCCCGCACTGGCGCGCGAGAGCACCTGACCTTCGGTGCTGACCTCGAATCCCGAGCCGCGCGAGACTACGCGCACCGTTTGTCCTTGCTGGACGGCAATCGCGCTGCGCAGCAGATCCGCACGGATCGGCAGGCCCGACGTAATGCGGTTCACCGCCACGGTGCCGACGATCTGGCCGGCATCCGTTGCCACCGTGCGCGGCAGCAGCGTGAGATCGCCCTGACGCGGCGACAGATCGTTCGGCCCGATGGTCTCGCCCGGGTTGATCTGGCGCGCTGCAACGAAGTACGTCGCGTTGATGCTCACGCGGGCTTGCAGATACAGCGTCCACGGACGCTCGCCCGCGCAACGCACGCCGACCGTCGTCGAGCCCCACAGGCGAGCGCCGGGCGGCAGGAACGGTTCGAGCACCGCGCAGGCGGGCATGCGATCCGAAACCGCGTCGCCGACCGTAATGCCCACGCGCCCCGGCAATCCCGTTGTCTGCTCGCGCAGGAAACGTTCGGCCGTCTGACGAATGACTTCAGTGTTCTGGAATGGGGAATTCTGGGGGACGGCGGCCTGAGGCGCCTGCGCGTTCGCGGTGGCAATGCCGGGGTTCGCGACATTCGCCACATACGGATTGGCATTCGCGGTCGTGACCGGGCGAACCGTGTTCGGCACGTTCGACGCGACGCCGCCCGCTGCGGCATTGTTGCCGGGGATGACGATGGCGCCAGGGCCGAGCGTGTTGCCGAGGTTCTGCGCGGCGGGGTCGGTGGCGATGCCTGACGCAGGGTAGGCGGCCGGGGCAGCCTGTGCGAAGCCCGGCATTGCCAGACCTGTCAGACTCGCCACGCTCAGTGCGACTGCCAGCAGGCCGGCGCGTACGGACGCGCGCTGGCCCTGCCGCTGCGCATGACGCGCGCGGGGGGCACTGGCAAGACCGCTGCCGAATTTGCCTGCCATGCTCACTCTCCTTGCAGCCGTCACCCGATGTCGCCACGGGTGCCCGACGCTCAACCTACCTCAGCCACCTCAGCCCACGTTAAGTCGTGAGGCCATCAAGCCATGAAGCCGACGGCACCAGGCAGTGTTCCTGTGCCTGGGGGGCGAACCCCGCCCGATGCCGTCAGGAAGCCATTCTAGAGATGTCCCGTGGCCGGGCATGGCTCGAAATGGCGGTCAATCTCCTTCCTATTCCTCCGATTGAATCCCGGGGGGTACGCATACGATGCGAAGCATGCCAAAAGGTCCGTACTTTTTCCGGACCCGGCAGGACATCCCGTCTGCGCACCGCGCGGCGCCCGCCAGACAACGCTGAGCGGACCCGGTGCCACAGCGCACCACGGGCATTTCTTGTGCAGCACGCAGCATCAGGGCAAGCATCGGGCGAGACGAGATCATGGACAAACTGGACGCGGCATTGCGATTTTCCCAGCAGGCGCTGGCCATGCGCGCCTACCGTCAGGAGGTGATCTCGTCGAACATCGCCAACGCGGACACGCCGGGATACAAGGCGCGCGACGTCGATTTCAACAACGCATTGAGCCAGGCTGTCGAGCGTGGCGCGCAGCAACAACTCGCCACCGAGTCGAGCGTGTCGCTCTCGCGCACCTCGTCGCGCCACATTGCCGGACGCGGCGTGAGCACGGCCCCGCCGCTGGGCGGCCCCGAACTGCTCTATCGCGTGCCGTATCAGCAGAGTGTCGACGGCAACACCGTCGAGCTCGATGCCGAGCGCGTGAACTTCGCCGATAACGCCGTGCATTACCAAACGGGCCTCACGGTCCTGTCCAGCCAGATCAAGACGATGCTGGCGGCCATCACGAGTCAAGGGTAAGCGCCATGCCACTCATGAGCATCTTCGATGTCGCCGGCTCGGCCATGACGGCCCAGTCGCAGCGCATGAACGTCACCGCCAGCAATCTGGCCAACGCCGAGTCGGTGACCGGCCCGGACGGTCAGCCGTACCGCGCCAAGCAGGTCGTGTTTCAGGTCAACCCGGTGACCGGGTCCGACGTGGGCGGCGTGAAGGTGGCGGGCGTGGTCGACGACCCGTCGCCGCTCAAGACCGTGTACGACCCGAAGAATCCGGCAGCCAATGCCCAGGGCTACGTGACCATGCCCAACGTGAATCCGGTGGAGGAGATGGTCAACATGATCTCCGCTTCCCGCTCTTATCAGGCCAACGTCGAGGCGCTCAATACCGCCAAGACGCTGATGCTCAAAACCCTCACGGTCGGCCAATAAGGGGCCGCGCGGAGACCAGAACAATGGCAAGTATCAACACCTCGAACGCTGCCAATTTCTCGCAGTCGTTCCTTGACTCGATCAACGGCACGGCGAACAGCTCCAGCTCGAGTTCCTCGGCCGGGAGCGCAGACGATCTGCAGAACAGCTTTCTGAAGTTGCTCGTCGCACAGATGAACAACCAGGACCCGCTCAATCCGATGGACAACTCGCAAGTGACGTCCCAGCTCGCGCAGATCAGCACGGTCTCGGGCATCACCCAGTTGAACACCACGCTGTCGTCGGTGACTTCGCAGCTCAACTCGACGCAGAGCCTGCAAGCCGCGGCACTCGTCGGCAAGGGCGTGCTGGTCCCGGGCAACAACGTTGGCGTGGGCAGCACCACGGCCACGGACGGCACGGTCACGAAGACGGCGACCCCGTTCGGCTTCGAGCTGCCGAGCGACGCGGACACCGTCACGATCCAGATCAAGGACAGCACCGGCAAGGTGGTGCGTACGGTCAACGCAGGGGCGCTCGACGCGGGTGTGCAGGCCCTCACCTGGGACGCGAAGGACGACTCCGGCGCGGCGGTGGCCGACGGCAATTACACGCTGTCGGTGACGGCCTCGGCCAACGGCCAGGCCATGACGCCGACGCTGCTCTCCTACGCGCAGGTGCAGAGCGTGGTGGCGAGCACGACCGGCTCGCCGCTGCTCAACGTCGGCACGGGCTCGAACATCAAGCTCTCCGACGTTCGCGAAATCCTCTGATCGAGACCGCTCGACCCGATACGACGTAAGCCCTCAACCGTTTTCATCGCGACAGACATCGTCGACAACCGAATTTCAGGAGTATCACCATGGCATTTTCGACCGGATTGAGCGGCCTGAACGCCGCCTCCAAAGACCTGGACGTCATCGGCAACAACGTTGCCAACGCGGCCACCGTCGGTTTCAAGCAGGGTCAGGCCCAGTTCGCCGACATCTACGCCAACTCGCTGTTCGGCGCGGGCAACAACACGGTCGGTATCGGTACGCGTGTGTCGACGGTCGCTCAGCAGTTCACGCAGGGCGACATCACGGTCACGAACCGTCAGCTCGACCTCGCGATTTCGGGCAACGGCTTCTTCCGCGTGTCGAACAACGGCACCATCGCCTACACGCGTAACGGCCAGTTCTCGCTCGACAAGAACGGCTACATCGTCGACGCCAATGGTGACCACCTGACCGGCTACCTCGCCGGCCCGAACGGCATCATCAACAGCGTCTCGCCGGTCGATTTGCAGATCCCGACGGGCGATCTGGCGCCGATCGCCACCTCGAAGATCACCGGTCAGTTCAACCTCGACTCGCGCAACGCCGTCAACACCAAGACGTTCTCGATCAGCGATCCGAACTCGTACACCAACGCCACGTCGCTCAAGGTCTACGACTCGCTGGGCAATTCGCACGACGTGAACCTGTACTTCGTGAAGAGCAGCGTCGACGCGACGACCAACAACGCCACCTGGACGGTGTACGCCTCGGTCGACGGCACGACGCAGGTCGGCACCGGCCCGATCGGCACGATGACGTTCAACTCGGCCGGCAGCCTGGTCGCGCAGACGGACTCGACCGGCGCGGCCGTCACCGGCCCGATGGCGCTGCCGACGATCACCTACGGCAACGGCGCGTCGAGCGCGAACATGACGCTCGATCTGTCGGGCACCACGCAGTACGGCAACACCTACACGCCGAACACGCTCACGCAGGACGGTTACACGTCGGGCCGCCTGACGGGCTTCACGTTCAACGCAGACGGCACGATCGTCGGCACGTACTCGAACACGAAGTCGATCACGCTCGGACAGGTCGCGCTCGCCAACTTCAACAACGTGCAGGGCCTGATTCCGCTGGGCAACAACCTGTGGTCGGAGTCGGCCGATTCGGGCATTCCGATCGTTGGCGTGCCGGGCGGCACGAACCTCGGCAAGCTGCAAGCCGGCGCCGTGGAAGCGTCGAACGTCGACCTGACGGCTGAACTGGTCCACATGATTACCGCGCAACGCAACTATCAGGCCAACGCGCAGACGATCAAGACGGAAGACCAGTTGATGCAGACGATGGTGAACCTGTAAGGCGGACCGCGCGTATGCGTAACTTGCACGGAGGCCGCCGATGGATCGTCTGATCTATATCGCCATGACCGGCGCGAAGCAGGCGATGGAGCAGCAATCGACCACCGCCAACAATCTGGCGAACGTCTCGACGCCGGGCTTTCGCGCCCAGCTCGCGGCGTTCCGTCAGACGCCGGTGCGCGATGCCGACGGCGCGACGGGCACACGCACGTTCGTGACGTCGTCTACGCCGGGCACCGACTTCACGCCCGGCGCGATGCAGCAGACCGGGCGCGCGCTCGACGTTGCCATTCAGGGGCAGGGCTGGCTCGCCGTGCGCGACGCGCAGGGCCGCGAAGCCTACACCCGAGGCGGCAACCTCGAGATGACGGCCGACGGCCAGCTCACGTTGCACGGCCTGCCGGTGATGACCGACGCCGGGCCGGCCGCCGTGCCGCCGGGTGCGGCCGTGACCATCGGTACCGACGGCACCCTCTCGGCGCTGGGGCAGGGCGATCCGCCCAACTCCATCGCCGTGATGGGCCAGTTGAAGCTGGTAAATCCGCCTGAGCGCAATCTGGTGCGCGGCGACGACGGACTGTTCCGCACGGCCAACAACGCCCCGGTGCAGGTCGACCCGAACGTTGTGGTGGTCTCCGGCTCGATCGAGACGAGCAACGTCAATCCGGTCAGTGGTCTGGTGAACATGATTTCGCAGTCACGGGCTTTCGAGATGCAGATGAAGATGCTCTCGAGCGCCGATACCAACGAACAAACCGCCAACCAGTTGCTGAACTTCAGCTAACGCGCGCGGAGTGCGCCAGGGTCCGCCGTGACCCCGCACCGCCGCCGCACACGGGGAGAATGACCCAATGATCCGTTCGCTCTACATCGCTGCTACGGGCATGAATGCCCAGCAGACGAACATGGACGTGATTTCCAATAACCTCGCCAACACCAGCACGAACGGCTTCAAGAAAGGCCGTGCGGTGTTCGAGGACCTGCTGTATCAGACGATTCGCCAGCCTGGCGCCCAGTCGTCGCAGCAGACGCTGCTGCCTTCGGGCCTGCAACTGGGCACCGGTGTGCGCCCGGCCGCGACCGAGCGCATCTTCACGCAGGGCAACCTGACCTCGACGAGCAACGCCAAGGACGTGGCCATCAACGGCGACGGCTTCTTCCAGGTGCTCATGCCGGACGGCACGACCGCCTACACGCGCGACGGCTCGTTCCAGGTCGATAACAATGGCCAGCTCGTGACCGCGTCGGGCTTCCCGATCCAGCCGGCCATCACGATTCCGGCCAACGCGCTGTCGCTGACCATCGCCCGCGACGGTACGGTCTCGGTCACGCAGCCGGGTAACACGGCCAACGTGCAGATCGGCACGTTCCAGCTCGCCACGTTCATCAACAACGCCGGCCTGCAAAGCATGGGCGAGAACCTGTACGCCGAGACGGCCGCCTCCGGTGCGCCGAACGTTGCGCAGCCGGGGACCAACGGGGCGGGTGTGCTCAACCAGAACTACGTCGAGACGTCGAACGTGAACGTGGTCGAAGAACTGGTGAACATGATTTCCGCGCAGCGTGCCTATGAAATCAACTCGAAGGCGGTCACGGCATCCGACCAGATGCTGCAACGTCTGACGCAGATGTAAGCCGCGCTTCGTCTGCGCAAAGCACTTGGAAATGAACGTCGATATGTCCGCTCCAACGATCGTCACCCAACGTCGCTCAGGTCGCCCAGGTCGCGCCGGCCCGGCGCGGTACCTGGCGCTCGTGGCTGCCGCCGCGCTGAGTGGCCTCGCGGGCTGCGCCTACGTCCCGCAAGAGCCGGTGGTGACCGGCCCGACGACCACGCGTCCGCCGCCCCCGCCGGTGGCGGCCGATCCGGAGGGGTCGATCTACCGTCCGTTGTATTCGAACCGTCCGCTGTTCGAAGATCGCCGTCCGCGCAACGTTGGCGACATTCTCACGATCGTCATCAACGAAAACACGGCGGCGAGCAAGAACTCGGCGGCCAACACGACCCGCGCGGGCAGCGGCACGCTCACGCTGAACCAGACGCCGGGCGTGATCGGCGGTGTGCTCAACAATCAGGGGCTGGACGCGAGCGGCGCGAACAAGTTCGACGCCAAGGGCGCGGCCAATGCCAACAACGTGTTCTCGGGGCAGATCACCGTGACCGTGATGGACGTGCTCTCCAACGGCAACCTCGCGGTGGCCGGCGAGAAGCAGATCGCCATCAACCAGGGCACGGAGTACATCAAGTTTTCGGGGATCGTCGCCCCGCAGACCATTTCGGGCGCGAATACCGTGCCTTCGACGCAGGTGGCCGATGCGCGCATCGAATACCGTGGCAAGGGCTACATCAATGAAGCCGAAACCATGGGCTGGCTGCAACGCTTCTTCCTCAACGTTTCGCCCTTCTGATGTCGATCATGCCGTTCCTGTCGCGCCCCACGCTTGCTCACCGTCACCTTCGCCGGGCGGTTCGCCGCTTCGTTGCCACGCTCGCCGTGGCGGGCGCGGCCGGTGCAGCGTTGCTGGCGCCGGGCGCCGCGCACGCCGAACGGCTCAAGGAGCTGGCGTCGATTCAGGGCGTGCGCGACAACCAGTTGATCGGCTACGGTCTCGTGGCCGGTCTCGATAACTCGGGCGACCAGACCACGCAGACGCCGTTTACCGTGCAGAGCATGACCAACATGCTCTCGCAGTTGGGCATTACCGTCGCGCCCGGTACCAACATGCAGTTGAAGAACGTGGCCGCCGTGATGGTGACGGCCACGCTGCCCGCATTCACGCGCCCCGGTCAGGCCATCGACGTGGTGGTCTCGTCGATGGGTAACGCCAAGAGCCTGCGTGGCGGCACGCTGCTCATGACCCCGCTCAAGGGGCCGGACGGGCAGGTCTATGCGCTCGCACAGGGCAACCTGTTGATTGGCGGCGCGGGGGCGTCGGCCAACGGGTCGAGCGTGACCATCAACCAGTTGGCTTCGGGCCGTATCCCGAGCGGCGCCATCGTCGAGCGCGCCGTGCCGACCGCCATGGGCGGCCAGCCGGGTACCGTGCAGATGGAGCTCAACGCCACCGACTTCTCGACCGCGCAGCGCGTGGTCGACGCCGTGAACCGCCGCTTCGGCTTCGGCACCGCGCAGGCGCTGGACGGCCGCGTGATCCTGCTGCGCACGCCGACCGATCCGTCGTCGCGCGTGCAGTTCCTCGCGCAACTCGAAAGCCTGGAAGTACGCCCCGACAATACGGCCGCGCGCGTCATCATCAATGCCCGTACCGGCTCGGTGGTGATGAACCAGAACGTGACGATTCAGCAGTGCGCGGTGGCCCACGGCAACCTGTCCGTCGTCATCGACACGCAGAACAACGTGAGCCAGCCGGCGCCGTTCTCGGGCGGACAGACGGTGGTGGCCCCGAATTCTCAGATCTCCGTTCAACAGGAGAACAACGCGCTCAAGATGGTCAAGGCGGGCGCCAACCTCGCCGACGTGGTCAAGGCGCTGAACTCGCTTGGCGCGAGCCCGGCGGACCTGATGTCGATTCTGCAGGCCATGAAGGCCTCGGGCGCCCTGCGCGCCGATCTGGAGATCATCTGATATGGCCGACGGCAACCGACTCACCGGCGCGGCAGGCAAGAACCTGCCCGACCTGACGCAGCGCGCCACGTACGACATGCAGGGCCTCTCGGCCTTGCGCGCCGCCGCGCACCAGCAAACGCCGCAGGCCACGCAACAGGCCGCCAAGCAGTTCGAGGCCGTCTTCACGCAGATGATGATGAAGAGCATGCGCGACGCCACCATGTCCGGCGGCCTGCTCGGCAGCGATCAGGAAAAGATGTTCAACGGCATGCTCGACGACCAGCTTGCCCAGCAACTCGCGTCGCACAAGGGCATCGGTCTGGCCGACCTGATGCTCAAGCAACTCGCCAACACCGGCACGACACTGCCGCCGGCCGCGATGGGCCGTCAGCAGTCGCTCCAGGGCCGCGCGTACAACTCGGCCGATGCCATCGGTGTGGCCGACGGCGCACCGGCCGCCGCCGGCGAATTCGTCGACCGCATGGCCACGGCCGCGCAGAACGCCAGCGCGCAGAGCGGTATCCCGGCGCGCTTCATGCTGAGCCAGGCGGCGCTCGAGTCGGGCTGGGGCAAGCGCGAAATCCGTCGCGCGGACGGCAGCACGAGCTTCAACGTGTTCGGCATCAAGGCGGGCAAGAACTGGACCGGGCCGACCGTCGAGGTCGCCACGACCGAATACGTGAACGGTCAGCCGCGCAAGGTGATGGCCAAGTTCCGCGCTTATGGCTCGTACGACGAGGCGTTCAACGACTACGCGAACCTGATCTCGAACAACCCGCGTTATGCGTCGGTCGTGGCAAGCGCCAACGACGCGGCGAGCTTCGCGACCAATCTCCAGCGCGCGGGCTACGCGACCGATCCGCAGTACGCCAGCAAGCTCATGAAGATCATGAAGCACTTCGCCTGAGCCTGAGCGCCCCGGGCGCAGGCACGGCCGGGGGTACGGGAGGGGGGAGTACGGAAAGCGGGACGAAATCATCCGGCGCGGCGGCCTCAATATTGCCGCCGGGCTGCCGTAAACACATCGGTAACGGTGCGCGAGCGGGCCTTGGGCCGCAGGACGCGCCTCCAACTCAAGCCGCGAGATCATGAGCCTAATCAATATTGGCATGAGCGGGCTGAACGCCGCCCAGTTCGCCCTGAATACCACTGGCAACAACATCTCCAATTCGGGGACGGCCGGTTACAACCGCCAGATCGTCAACTACGCGCAGCAGAACAGCCAGTTCACCGGCATGGGCTACCTCGGGCAGGGCGTGCTCGTGACCGATGTGTCGCGCGTGTACGACCAGTTCCTGTCGAATCAGGTCAATCAGGCGCAGACCCAGTACAGCCAGCTCAACACCTATTACCAGCAGATCTCGCAGATCAACAACGCGCTGGGTAGCTCGACGACCGGCCTCTCTGCGTCGATGTCCACGTTCTTCACGAACCTCCAGACGATCGTGACCGCGCCGAACAACTCGGCCACGCGCTCGACGGTGATCTCGTCGGCGCAGACGCTCACGGGCATGTTCCAGTCGCTCTCGGGCACGCTGTCTTCGCTGCGCTCGAGCATCAACGGCACGCTCTCGCAGTCGACCGACCAGATCAACACGTACGCCAAGCAGATTGCCTCGCTCAACGACGCGATTCAGCAGGCGCAGGCCAACGGCATCAACGCGACGCCGAACGACCTGCTCGACCAGCGCGATCAGGCCGTGGCGAATCTGAACGCGATCGTGCAGACGAATGTCGTCAAGGACAGCAACGGCGCTTACAACGTCTTCATCGGCAACGGCCAGTCGCTGGTGACCGGCAACTCGTCGTACCAGCTCACGACGGTGCCCTCGACGAGCGATCCGTCGCAAATGACCATCGCGTACGTCACCCCGAGCGGGGCGAAGGTGGCGATTCCGGAGTCGTCGATTACGGGCGGTTCACTGGCGGGGTTGCTGTCGTTTCGCAGCGGTGCGCTCACGCAGGCGCAGAACTCGCTCGGCCAGATCGCCCTGTCGATGGCGGGCACGTTCAACGCGCAGAATCAACTCGGTCTGGATCTCTACGGCCAACTGGGCGGCAACTTCTTCTCGGTGCCGAGCCCGACGATCATCGCCAGCACGACGAACTCGAACGCCGCCACGCTCAACGCGGCCATCACCGACGCCTCGAAGGTGACGGCAAGCGACTACACCGTGAGCTTCGACGGCACGAACTACACGCTCACGCGCCAGACGGACGGCGCGACGTGGACGGCCGGCGCGCCGGCCACGCCGGGCGCGGCACTGAACTTCCAGGACAGCAGCGGCGCCGCGTTTGCCGATGGCTTCTCGGTCACGACGGGCGGCATGGTGGCGGGCGACAGCTTCACGATCCAGCCCACGCGCAACGCGGCACAGAACATCGGGGTATCCATCACCGATCCGGGCAAGATCGCACTGGCGGCACCGATTCTCGCCTCGACCGGCAGCGCCAATGGCGGCTCGCTCAAGGTCGATCAGGGCACCG
This sequence comes from Pandoraea sp. ASV26, assembly GCF_016428915.1. Lineage (GTDB taxonomy): Bacteria > Pseudomonadota > Gammaproteobacteria > Burkholderiales > Burkholderiaceae > Pandoraea. The sequence goes on along the minus strand of NZ_JAELTP010000008.1, from coordinate 13,336 downwards.
TGGACGCGAGCTATCTGTCGAACGTGCTGACCGCCCCGGTGAACTTCACGTTCAGCAAAGACCCCACGACCGGGGCGCTCACGCTGGTGGCGCCGTCGCCGATGACCGTCACGGTCAATGGGGTGACGACCTCCTATGCGGCAGGCGACACCGTTCCGTACGACGCCGCCAACGGGGCCAAGATCACCACGAACGGCATGACGGTCAATCTGACCGGCACCCCGAACAATGGCGACACGTTCTCCATCGCGCCGAACACGTCGGGCGCCGTGACCGACAACCGCAACGGTCTGGCACTCTCGGCCTTGCAGAACGACAAGACCAAGGTGGGCGGCTCGCAGAGCTACGCGTCGGCCTACGCCAATCTGGTCTCGTATGTCGGCTCGACCACGAATACCTACAAGTCCACCAGCGCCGCGCAGCAAACCCTGCTGCAACAGGCGCAGACGTCACAGCAGTCCAATTCCGGCGTGAACCTCGACGAAGAGGCGGCCAACCTGATCAAGTATCAGCAGCTCTATCAGGCCAATTCGAAGGTGATTCAGACCGCGTCGAGCCTGTTCGACACCATCCTCCAGATGGTCAACTAAGCGCAGGGGCAAGATTATGCGTATCAGCACCAACATGATTTTCGATCAGGGGCTGCGCTCCATGAGCCAGAACACCTCCGATCTGCTCAACACGCAGGCGCAGCTCTCGTCGGGCCAGCGCGTGACTACGCCGAGCGACGATCCGATCGCGTCCGCGCAGGCAGTGGCCGTGTCGCAGGACAAGGACATGAACACGCAGTACGGCACGAACCGCACAGCGGCGACCACGCAGCTTCAGCTCGAAGACTCGACGTTCGGCAGCATCATCAATTCGTTGCAGCACGTCATGTCGCAGATCGTGTCGGCCGGCAATGCCACGCTCAACGACAACGATCGCTCGACGATTGCGACCGATCTGCAATCGAGCTTCCAGCAATTGCTCTCGCTCGCCAACACGACCGATGCCAACGGCCAGTACCTGTTCTCGGGGTACATGGGCAACTCGGCGGCCTATGTGGCGTCGTCGACGGGCGCGTCTTACGCGGGCGACTCGGGCCTGCGCTACGTGCAGGTCGGCCCGAACCGTCAGATCGCGATCAACGATATCGGCTCGAACATCTTCGAAGGCGTTCAGGCCGGTACGGCCGGCACGCTGATCAGCGGTAATTCCGCCAATCAGGGCACCGCCACGTATTCGACCGTCTCGACGACCGACGTCACCGACCCGGGCGCGAACCACCAGTACCAGATCACCTTCGCTGTCGACAGCACCACCACGCCGCCCACGACCACCTACACGGTCAAGGATCAGACGGACACGACCGCAGCCGACGTGACGGGCACGTACACCGCCGGCCAGCCGATCAAGTTCGGCGGCAAGTCGGTGACTTTCTCGGGCGCACCGGCCGCCGGCGACAACTACACCGTGCAGCCGGCCAGCAAGGGCGGCACGAACATGTTCGATAACCTGCAAGCGCTGATCAGCACGCTCAAGACGCCGATCACCAGCACGAACGGCACGGGGCAGGCCAACCTGAACAACGCGCTGACGACGTTCAGCCAGATGTTCAGCAACACCTACGACAACGTGACGACGATTCGCACGACCACCGGCTCGCGCATGAACGAAATCAATTCGCTCAACGACATCGGCGACAGCAACTCGCTGGCCTACACGTCGCAACTCAGCGATTTGCTGGATGTGGACATGAACTCGGCCGTGAGCAAGTTTGCCCAGTTGCAGGCCGCATTGCAGGCATCGCAACAGAGCTTCCTCCAGACGCAGAAGCTCTCGCTGTTCTCACTGCTCTAAGCGGTGACACGCGGGCACGCCCGCAAGGCAGGAAGAGACGACGAGAAGAAGACATGCGGGCCACGCGGCATGACGCCGGGTGGCCCGTAGTCGTTTGGGAGACGCGCTTTGGCGTTCGGTCGGCGCCGGACTCACGCCTTCGGCACGAAGGCGGCGGTGGTGCGGATCATCATGTCGATGCCGATGGCGATGAATTGATCCATGACCGGCGCGATGCGCGGCATCATCAGTTCGAGCACCACGAGGCCGACGCCCAGCGTGAGCGGAAAGCCCACGGCGAAGATGTTGAGCTGCGGGGCGGCGCGGTTCAGGATGCCCAGCGCGAGATTACAGATGAGCAGCGCGGCCACGAGCGGCAGCGAGAGCATGAGCGCGAGCGTGAAGAGCTGACCGCCCAGCATCGCCAGGTAATGCCAGCCGGTCACCGCCAGCGGGGCCCCGGAGACCGGCAGCACCGTGAAGCTCTGCACCAGCGTGGCGAACATCACCAGATGGCCGTTGGTGGCAAGGAACACGAGCATGGCCACCACGTTGAGCAGCATGCCGAGCACGGCCGTGCTGCCGTCGCTGTTCGGGGTGAGCAGCGTGGCGAAGGACAGACCCATCTGCAACCCGACGAAGTCGCCCGCCATGCTGATCGCCGAGAACACGATCTGCATGCACCAGCCGAGCGCCGCGCCGATCATGATCTGTTGCACGAGAATCCAGAGACCTTCCCACGAGAACGGCGAGACGGCCGGCATAGGGCCGAGCACCGGGGCGAGCGCCAGCGCGACAATGCCCGCGAGGCCGATCTTGACCGTGCCGGGCACGGAGGCGTCGCCGAACAGCGGCGCGCTCATGGACAGCGCAAGCAGGCGCACGAACGGAAACAGGAACGCCGCGATGACGCCCGAGAGTTGTTCGTAAGTGAAGCTGATCAAGGCCGGTGCGGCTTACCCGACGAGGCCGGGAATGCCTGTGAGCAACTGACGCATGTAGTCGACCATCAGATTGAGCATCCACGGCCCTGCGATCACCAGCGTGATGAACACGGCGATCAGCTTGGGGATGAACGACAGCGTCATTTCGTTGATCTGCGTGGCGGCCTGAAACAGGCTCACGAGCAGACCCGAGACGAGCGCGACGAGCAGCAGCGGCGCGGCAAGCAACAGCGTGACCTGCATGGCCTGATGGGCCAGCGCCATGACGGTTTCCGGAGTCATTTTGCGTTCCTCGTCGCTACATGGTGAAGCTCTGGGCGAGCGAGCCCAGCAGCAGTTGCCAGCCGTCGACCACCACGAACAGCATCAGCTTGAACGGCAGCGACACCGTCGAGGGCGAGACCATCATCATCCCCATCGACATCAGCACGCTCGCGACCACCAGATCGATGATCAGGAACGGAATGAAGATCGTGAAGCCGATCTGGAAAGCCGTTTTCAGTTCGCTGGTGGCGAAGGCGGGCACGAGAATGCGCATCGGCACGTCTTCGGGGCCGTTCATCGGCGGTGTCTTGGCGAGTTTGGCGAATAGCGCGAGATCGGCTTCGCGTGTCTGCTTGAGCATGAACGCGTGGAACGGCTTGGCCCCGGTGTCGATCGCCTGCTCGAAGCTGATCTTGTTGGCGGCGAACGGTTGATAGGCGTTGGTGTACGCCTGGTCGAAGACCGGCGACATGACGAAGAACGTCAGGAACAGGGCCAGCCCGATCAGAATCTGGTTCGGCGGCGAGGTCGTCACGCCGATGGCATGGCGCAGCAGCGAGAGCACGATGATGATGCGCGTGAAGGCGGTCATCATCAGCAGCATCGCGGGCAAAAAGCCCAGCGATGTGAGCAGCAGCATCGTCTGCACGGACAGCGAGTAGGTCTGTCCGCCGCCGGGGGCCGGCGTGGTGGTGAGCGCGGGCAGCGTGGCCTGTGCGAGTGCCGTGCCCGGCAATGCGAGGCAGGCAAGCGCCAAACCCAGCATCGATGCCAGCATCAGCCGATGCGCCGGACGCAGCGTCAGACCCGCCGGACCCCGAGGCTTTCCGGCGCACAGCAAGCCACGCAACATCAGGAATCCTTTTTCATCGATTCGCGCAACTTTTGCGCAAAAGCTTGCGCGGCGCGGTTGGCTTGCGCGCCCGGCTGGGCGACGGTGGGCGCGGGCAGGTCGGCCACGCGGTCCCCGTCGATCACATGCAGACTGCGGACCTGACCGGGAGCGACACCCAGCACGATCCAGTCGCCCGCCACTTCCACGACAACCACGCGTTCGCGCTGGCCGACGGAGGCGCTGCCGATGATGCGCACGTTGCCGCCGCCCATCGGGCGTTGCAGCCCGAAACGCTTCGCGAGCCACGCCAGCCCGAACAGCAGGGCCAGCACGAGCACGAGGCCGAACCCGGCCTGCACGATACCCGCGCCACCAAGGCTTGGCACGGCCGCCGCCTGCGAGGCGGTGCCCTGAGCGTGGGCGGAAGAGATCGCCAGCAAGGCGAGAGAGGTCGCGGCGGCTGCCACGGCACGCCGCACGGGCTTGCCGCGGACTTTCGTTGCCATCATCGGTTGAGCTTTCGGATGCGTTCGGATGGCGTGATGATATCAGTCAGGCGGATGCCGAACTTGTCGTTCACGACCACCACTTCGCCCTGAGCGATGAGGCAACCGTTGACCAGCACGTCCATCGGCTCGCCGGCCATGCCGTCGAGTTCCACCACGGAGCCTTGCGCCAGTTGCAGCAGGTTCTTGATGGCGATCTTGGTGCGGCCGAGCTCCACGGTCATCTGCACCGGGATGTCGAGAATCAGATCGATGTCGTTGTGCGTGGCCGGCGCGGGATTTCCGGCGGCGGCCAGCGGCTGAAACACCGGGGCGGCGGCCGGTTGCGGCGCGCTGGCGGGTGCCGGCTCGCTGGCCGTTTGCTCCGCCATGGCACTGGCCCACTCGTCCGCCATGGCCTGGGCGTCGTCACCGGGCGTTTGAGGGGTATCGCTCATCACTCGTTGTCCTTCGTGTAATCGCTGTTCGAATGGTTGATCATCTGGTTCACGCGCAGCGCGTATTGACCATTGAAGACACCGTAATTGCATTCCATCACGGGCACGCCGTCGACCTTGGCTTCAAGCACCTCGGGCACGTCGAGTGGAATCACGTCGCCCACGCGCATGTTGAGCAGTTGCGAGAGCGTCATGTCGATCTGCGCGAGGTTGGTCACGATCTCCACGTCGGCCGCCTGCACCTGCTGCGAGAGCAGACGCACCCAGCGCTTGTCGACTTCGAGCGTCTCGCCTTGCAGCGGGCTCGAGAGCTGGTCGCGCATCGGCTCGATCATCGAGTACGGCATGCAGATGTGGAACTCGCCGCCCACCGACCCGAACTCGATGTCGAACGTGGTCGTGACGACCACTTCGTTGGGCGTGGCGACGTTGGCGAACTGCGTATGCATTTCGGCGCGCACGTACTCGAACTCGACCGGGTACACCGGCTTCCACGACGCGCCGTAGTTCTCGAACACCAGATCGAGCAGGCGCCCGATGATGCGCTGCTCGGTCTGCGTGAAATCGCGCCCTTCGACGCGGGTATGGAACCGGCCGTCGCCGCCGAACAGGTTGTCCACCACCAGAAACACGAGGTTCGGATCGAACACGAACAACGCGGTGCCGCGCAGCGGCTTGATGTGGACCAGGTTGAGGTTGGTCGGGACCGGCAGGTTACGGATGAACTCGCTGTACTTCTGGACACGCACCGGGCTCACCGAAATTTCGGCGCTGCGGCGCATGAAGTTGAACAGCGCAATGCGGAACAGTCGCGAGAAGCGGTCGTTGATGATCTCGAGCGTGGGCATGCGCCCGCGCACGATGCGCTCTTGCGTCGCGATGTTGTATGGCCTGATGCCGGAATGATCTTCCGACTCCGACCGGTCATCCTGCTCGCCGGTGACACCCTTCAGAAGGGCATCGACTTCTTCCTGCGACAGGAACTCCTCATGCGCCATGAATCACTCACTGAATTACAAACGCGGTGAACAGCACTTCGCCCACGGCCTGCTGCGGCATGTTGGCCGCGAACGGTTGCGCGACCAGCGTGCGGATTTCGCTCGCCAGACGGCGCTTGCCGTCGATCGTGGCCAGATCCTGCGGCTGCTTGGACGACAGCAGCAACAACACGCGGCTGCGCACTTCGGGCATGTGCTGCGTGATGCGGGCCTGCGTCTCGGCGTCCGCTACCTTGAGCGAGAGGCCGATGTGCAGGTATCGCTCGCCGTCTTCGCCCGACAGGTTCACCGTGAACGGGTCCATGCCGACAAATACCGGCGGCGGCGGGGGCGGCGGTGCCTTGACCGTTTCGCCACGTCCGGTCAGCAAATATACGGCCGTTGCCGCACCGGCAGCCGCCATGAGCGCTACCGCAACGATCAACAGAATCCATTTGCGCATGCCCCCTCCGGAGGGAGCCGCGGCTTGCGTCGGTGCGGGATTTGCCATGTATTCGCCTGCTATTGGGTAATGATTGTCGGCTAACCCGCCAAGGGGTGATCGGCCGAAAAGAAGGGACAATCGCGTCTAACTCGCGTCTTTGTCTTAACGGCAGAAAAACCCGCTTGCTTTAGGGTGGTGCGGCGCAGCGCGGCGCCGGTGGGCTCCCGCTTGCGATCGTGTGCGCGGGGCTGTACCGGTTGCGCCTTATTGCATCGTCATCGATTGGCGGCGCTGCGCGCCGGGAGAGATCAGGCGAACGTGTCGACGAGACCGTTGCTCACGCGCACCGGCACGCTCATCGTCGTGGCGAGCGTTGCGTCATCACCCTGATCGAAACCCGGTGTGCCGCGTGCGTTGCCGTTCCCATTGCCATTGCCGCCGCCATTGCCGTTCGCCCCTTGTTGCGCGAAGGCTTGTTGCTGCGCGTTGTCGCTGCTCACGGTGGCGTTACCCAGCGCGATGCCATTGTTGGCAAGGCTTTCGCGCAATTGCGGCAGTGCGGCCTGCACCGCGTCGCGAACCGCCGCGTGCTGAGAGACGAACATCGCCTGTGCGGAGTCGTTTGTCACGTTCAGCACCACGTGCAGCGGACCGAGATCGGGCGGGTTCAGGCTCAGTTGGGCGGTCTGGGCATGCGCGGACGACAGCCACACCACCTGCTGCGAGAGCTGGTTGTTCCAGTCTTGCGTGCCGACACGGGCATTGAGTGCGAGCGCGGCCGGCAGATTGGCCTGCGCCTGCAATTGCGGTTGCGCGTCGACCGCAGGCGTGGCGGCTTGCGCTACCTGCGCTGCCGCCTGAGTGGCGGCGGTGGTGGCCTGGGCGGCGGCGTCGCGATTGCCTTGGGCCTGCGCCATCGCGTCGGCCATGCGTTGTGCCGCCTGCGCGTCGGTGCCGGTCGGCGGCGTAGCCGCCTTGGCATCGGTGGCTGCCGGTGGTGCGGTGGTTGCCGCCGGCGGGGTCGTGGCGTTCTTGGCGAGCGCGTCGAGCGAGATGCCACCGGTCTTGCCGGCGTTCGATGCGACCGGCGTGCCATTGGCCGGTGCGCCGGCGTTGGCGGTCGCGGGCGCCGTCTTGGCGCCGGCAACGCCGGCCGGCGGCTGGCCGGTCAACTGGGCGGCACCGGTCGCTTGCAATGCGCCGTTGACGGCGGCCGCGATGGCCGCGCCCGTGGCGGGCTTGCCGCTGGTTGCGCTGGCGTCGGAGGCAGCGGCCGCGGGCGGCGTTTGCGGTGGCAGTGGCGCGTTGTTCATGGCGGCGAGCGCCACGGCAAGGGCGGTCGCCGGATCGCCGGGCGCAGCCGTGGCTTGCGTTTGCGATTCGTCGTCGTCGTCCTTGCTGTTATCGGCGGTCGTCGTTTTCGAGGTGCCTTTCGAAGCGTTTGTTTGACCGGTCTGCCCTGTCTGTCCCGCCTGAGCGGTTTGACCGGCCTGAGTGGCCGATGCGCTGCCGTTCGCGGCGTTGTCGCCCGACTTCGTGCTGTTGCTGCCCGAGGCGTTGCCGGACGCATTGCTCTGGCTCGCCTGCGGGGCGTTGTTGTTCACGTTGCTCGCGCTCTGAGCCGTCTGGCTTGTCTGCTGCGAGAGCACGGTGGAGAAGGGCAGCGCGCTGCTGTCGGCGGTGCTCGACGAACCGGCACGGTTGGCGTTCACGGCTTGCTGGGCAGCCGTGGCGGAATCGGTCAGGAAGCTGAGGATCGACATGTCGGTTTCCTTTTCCTTCAAATCGGGGATTCGGCACGACGGCGCAGGCTGCGCGCGGCGTACTCGTCATTTTCCTTCTGCTCGCGACGCGCGACCCGCACGGCCGTGCGGGCGGCTTCGCGCGAGGCGAGCGTGCCGAAGGAGTTCAGGCGGCGTTGTTGCGCCTGCCATTCGCGGCGCGCGGCCGCGAGGCGCTCGTCGGCCTGATCGAGCAGCATGGCCTGCTGTCCGATCGCCGTGTCGAGCGTATCGATGAATTGCTGGAAGTTGCGCCAGTCGCAGCCCGCCATGCCCCGCATCGTCGCCGTCTGCATGCGCGTACGGTACTCGTGACGGTACTCGCGCAGCGATTCGAGCTGACGCTCGACTTCGGCGCGTTGCCGCTGACGCTCGCCGAGCAGCCGAGCCGCCTCGTCCACGTCTTTCTGGGCGAGTTCGATGAGCAACTTGAGGGGCAGGGTCGAGTTCATGGCCGCCTCCGCTTAGTGGAACAGACCGTGCAACTGATGCACGGCGTCCGGGTAACTGGCCCGCTCGCGCATTCCCTGTTGCAGGAAGCCTTCGAGACGGGGATACAGCTCGATCGCCTGATCGAGCATCGGGTCGCTGCCCGGCGCGTACGCGCCCACATTGATGAGGTCGCGGTTGCGCTGGTAGCGCGAGAGCATCTGTTTGAAGCGTCTTACCTTGTCGAACTGGCCGTCGTCGATGAGGGCGGCCATCGCGCGGCTGATCGACTGTTCGATGTCGATGGCCGGATAGTGTCCCGACTCCGCCAACTGACGCGACAGCACGATGTGGCCGTCGAGAATGGCGCGGGCCGAGTCTGCGATCGGGTCCTGCTGATCGTCGCCTTCCGTGAGCACGGTGTAGAACGCGGTGATCGAGCCGCCGCCGTCGGGGCCGTTACCGGCGCGCTCGACCAGGGCCGGCAGCTTCGCGAATACGGACGGCGGATAGCCTTTTGTAGCGGGCGGCTCGCCGATGGCCAGCGCGATTTCGCGCTGCGCCATGGCGTAACGGGTGAGCGAATCCATAATCAGCAGCACGTCTTTGCCCTGATCGCGGAAGTACTCGGCCAGCGTGGTGGCGTAAGCCGCGCCTTGCAGACGCAGCAGCGGCGAGACGTCGGCCGGGGCTGCCACGACAACGGAGCGCGCCAGACCGTCCGGTCCGAGAATGTTCTCGATGAAGTCCTTCACCTCGCGGCCGCGTTCGCCGATCAGGCCCACGACGATGACTTCGGCTTGCGTGAAGCGGGCCATCATGCCGAGCAGCACGCTCTTGCCCACGCCCGAGCCTGCAAAGAGGCCCATGCGCTGGCCGCGTCCGACGGTGAGCAGCGAATTGATGGCGCGCACCCCAACGTCGAGCACCGACTCGATGGGCGCGCGGCCCAGCGGATTGATCGGCACCGACGCGAGCGAGGCACTGTCGGTCAGGCCGAGCGGGCCGAAGTCGTCGAGCGGACGGCCGGCGGCGTCGACCACACGGCCGAGCAACGCAAAGCCCACGGGAAGCCGTTTGCCGTTGTGACGGTGATTCGGCAGCGGGCCGTCGGCGGCGGGTTCCATCGGGAACACGCGGGCGCCGGGCAGCAGACCGGCGACTTCCGTTTGCGGCATGAGAAACAGGCGGTCGCCGCCGAAGCCGACGACTTCCGCTTCGGCCGTGGCCGGTTCGCGCGAGGGGTCGTTCACCGGCAGCTCGATCAGGCAACCGGCGCCGACCGGCAGACGCAGACCGACGGCTTCGAGCACCAGCCCGGCCGCGCGGGTGAGACGCCCGCAACGGCGGGTCGGCTCGACGGCGTGCACATGGGCAATGCGCTCGCGCAGCGTGTTCTGCCAGCGGCGCAGATGCGCGTCGCGGGCGATCTCCCGGGCGCCGAGGGCATGCACGGCAGCCTTCGGTGCCGTGGGCTCGACGGGCTCGATAGCGGGAGCGGATGCATCAACGGCGTCCGACTCGGCGGTCACAGCGTGAGGTGCTTCGGGCGCGTGCTCGTGATCGTCGGGTTGCAGGGCACCGGCCTGCGCGGTTTGTTCGGTCGTGTCGATCTCATCCCACAGACGCACCGAAGGCGTTGTGCCGTCGTTCGCCGGCGCGCCCGACGTCGCTTCGTCATGCGTGTTCTCGGTGCTTGGCAGCACCGGCGCATGGGCGGTGAGTGGGGTGAGTTCGGCGTTCACCACGGCAGATCCTTACCCAGTGCCGCCATCACGCGTTGCCAGCGGGTGGCGACGGTGGCGTCGACTTCGCCGCTGGCGGCTTCCGCCTTGCAGCCGCCGCGCTCGATGGCGGGGTCGGCACGTATTGTCCAGCCGGCGGTGCGCAGTTCTGCGCCCACATGGGTCTCGACGAGGGCGACGTCTTCCGGATTGAGGAACAGGCGGGGCGAACCGGTGAGCGGATCGTTGGACAGCAGATCGCGCACGATCGGCAGCAGCGTTTCCGGATGAATGCTGAGGGTCTGACGCAGGGCCTGACGTGCGATGTCGAGCGCCAGCCCGAGCAGCGGCTCGGCCACTTCGCGATCGATGGCGTTCACGGCGGTACCGAAACCGTGGGCGATATCGGCGAGTTGCGCCGCGCGTGCTTCGACTTCCTGCTGACCTGCGGCCTGTCCGGCGGCATAACCTTCGGCGTGGCCGGTGGCGTAACCCTGCGCATGCCCTTCGGCGCGCGCCTCCTCGCGCCAGGCGGCGATCTGTTCCACAAGCGCGGGATCGTCGAGCGGGCCGGGTGCCTTCGGTTGCGGCGGTGGCGGGGGCGGCGGCGGGTCGAACGACGCCATTTCCCAGCGTTGCCAGGCGGAGAGGCGTTCTTTCGGAATGATGGTCGACATACGCGCGGGCCCCGTCCGGTTACACGTAAGCGTCGTCGCCGCGGCCGCCAATCATGATGGCGCCCTGATCGGCCAGGCGCCGCACCACTTGCAGCACCTTCTTCTGTTCGGCTTCGACTTCCGAGACACGCACCGGACCGCGCGATTCGAGGTCTTCGCGCAACAGTTCGGCCGCTCGTGCCGACATGTTCTTGAAGAACTTCTCGCGCAGTTCGACCGGCGCGCCCTTGAGCGCGATGATGAGCGACTCGGACTCGATTTCCTTGAGCAGCACCTGAATGCTGCGGTCTTCCACGTCGAGCAGGTTCTCGAACACGAACATCTCTTCGACGATCTTCGCCGCGAGATCCGAGTCGTAGTTGCGCACGGCTTCGATGACCGACTCTTCGTGCACACCGCCCAGGTAGTTGAGGATTTCCGCCGCCGTGCGTACGCCGCCCATCGGGCTGCGTTTGATGTTCTCGCTGCCCGAGAGCAGCTTGGTCAGCACGTCGTTGAGTTCGCGCAGCGCGGCCGGCTGAATGCCGTCGAGCGTGGCGATACGCAGCACGACGTCGTTACGCAGACGTTCCGTGAAGAGCGCCAGCACTTCCGACGCCTGATCGCGGTCGAGGTGCACGAGAATCGTGGCGATGATCTGCGGATGCTCGTGGCGGATCAGTTCGGCCACGGCCGTGGAATCCATCCACTTCAGGCCTTCGATACCGCTGGTGTCGCCACCTTGCAGAATGCGCTCGATCAGGCCGGCGGCCTTGTCGTTGCCCAGCGCCTTGTTGAGCACCGAGCGAATGTACTCGGACGAGTCGAGCGAGAGCGCCGAATGTTGCTCGGCTTCGAGCACGAAGTCCTGCAACACGTCGGCGATCTGATCGCGCGTGACCTGCCGCAGCGACGCCATCGCCGCGCCGAGCTTCTGCACTTCGCGCGGCGCGAGGTACTTGAAGACCTCCGCCGCTTCGTCTTCACCCAGCGACATCAGGAGGATGGCGCTGCGTTGGAGTCCCTCAGCCGCGCTCATCGTTACCACCCACCCATGATTTGACTACCGTTGCCACGATCTTCGGATCCTGTCGCGCGACTTGACGCGCGTACTGCAAGTTGCGCTCGTAAGCGCTGAGTTCACTGCTCTTGCCGGGCTCGCCGTCGGCTCCCGCGCCATCGGCCCCTTCGGCACCCGCAGCCCCGCCTGCTGCGCCAGCGAGCGTGGGCTCGGCCGGCGGCGGCGGGCTCAGGTGCTTGCGGATGGCCGGACGTATCACGCCGAACCAGAGATAGAGACCGATCAGCCCGATCAGCGCCCACTTGCCGACTTGCTTGGCCAGTTCGATGTTCTGACGCTGACGCCACCACGGCAGGTTCGCTTCCGGATCTTCCTCGACCGTGAACGGGCTGTTGACGATGTTGATCGTGTCGCCGCGCTGGCCCGAGAAGCCGATGGCTTCCTTCGCCAGGTTCTGGATCTGGTCGAGCTGAGCCTGCGTGAGCGCCACCATCGCCGTCTTGCCCTTCGCGTCGGTGCCCGGACGATAGTTCACGACGATGGCCGCCGACAGGCGCTTCAACCCGCCCGTGGCCTGCTGCACGTGACGAATCGTGCGGTCGACCTCGTAGTTGACGGTGGCGTCCTTGCGGTCGCTGCGCGGGCCCTGCGGCGCACTGGCGGCGCTCGCCGGGTTCGCGGCGTTCTGCTGAGCAAACTGCTGTTGCTGCTGGGTGACGGGCGCGGTGGCCTGACCCGGCGGCTGGTTCGACAGGGCGCCCGGCACCCCGCCCGCCGGCGTGATGCCGACCTGCGTGGCTTCGCTGTTTTGCTGGCTACGCACGGCCTGCTCGCCCGAGTTCGGCTTGTAGTTCTCGGAAGTCTGCTCGACCTGATTGAAGTCGACGTCTGCCGTCACCTGCGCGTGCACGTTGCCCGGCCCGACGATCGGGTTCAGGATCGCCTCGACGCGGCGCGCGTACGACTGTTCAAGTTCACGGACGTACTTGAGCTGGCTGGCGTCCAGACCCAGCGCGTTGCCGCTCTGTGCGGAGAGCAGGTTGCCGTTCTGGTCGAGTACCGTGACGTTCTTGACCGGCAGTTCCGGCACGCTCGACGCGACCATGTGAACGATGGCGCTGACCTGCGCATCGTCGAGCACGCGGCCCGGGTACAGCGTGACGAGCACCGAGGCGCTCGGCTTCTGCTGCTCGCGCACGAAGACCGACGGCTTGGGAATGGCCAGATGCACGCGTGCGGCCTGCACGGCGGACAGCGATTCGACCGAGCGGGCGAGTTCGCCTTCGAGCGCGCGCTGGTAATTGACCTGTTCGGCGAACTGGCTGATGCCGAACTTCTGGTTGTCCATCAGTTCGAAGCCGACCAGCCCGCCCTTGGGCAGACCTTGCGAGGCCAGACGCAGTCGTACGTCGTGCACCTGCTCGGACGGCACCAGAATGGCGCCGCCGCCCTCGGCGAACTTGTACGGTACGTTCATCTGTTGCAGCGAGGTGATG
>NZ_JAELTP010000089.1 GCF_016428915.1 Pandoraea sp. ASV26 | reverse complement strand
GGCCTGCTGACCGATCACCTGCGCGGTGGCGCGATTGTCCCCCGTCAGCATGACGGTGCGCACGCCCATTTGCGCCAGCCGCGCGATGGCTTCACGGCTTTCTTCTCGCAGCGTGTCCGCCACGGCCAGCACCGCGAGCGCCTGTGTTTCGCTCGCCAGCACGATTGCCGTGCGGGCCTGCGCTTCAAGACGTGTCAGTTCCGCTTCCACGTTCGCGTTACACACACCCAGCGATTCGATCAGACGATGGTTGCCGAGGTAGTACAGCGTCTGGCCTACACGCCCCTTCACGCCCATCCCGACGAGTGCTTCAAAGTCGGTGACAGACGGCAGTGCGCCCAGACCCGCTTGCGCGTGGCCGTCGACAACGGCGCGCGCGATCGGGTGCGTGGTCTGCGCGTCGAGCGCGGCGGCCAACGTCAACACCTCGTCGCGCGGCATTTCGCCGAGCGGCACCACGTCTGTCAGACGCGGCTCGCCACGGGTAAGCGTGCCCGTCTTGTCGACGGCGACGGCCCGGATCAGGCGACCGCTCTCGAGAAATGCGCCGCCCTTGATCAGGATGCCGGCCCGCGCCGCTGCCGTCAGACCGCTCACGACCGTGACCGGCGTCGAAATCACCAGCGCGCAAGGACAAGCGATGACCAGCATCACGAGCGCCTTGTAAATCCACGGCGACCACGCCAGGCCGAAGGCCAGCGGCGGGACCAGCGCGACAAGCAGCGCGCAGAGCACAACAACCGGCGTGTAGACACGCGAGAACTTGTCCACGAAGCGCTGCGTCGGCGAGCGCTGCTGCTGCGCTGTCTCGACAATGCGCACGATGCGGGCGAGCGTCGTATCGCCCGGCGCAACGTTCGTGCGGTACACGATGAGACCGCTCTCGTTGATGCTGCCCGCGTAGACCTCGTCGCCCACCGTCTTGTCGACAGGCACGCTCTCTCCGGTAATCGACGCCTGATTGAGCGCGGAACTGCCCTGCTCGATCACGCCGTCAATGGCGATGCGCTCACCCGGACGAGCCCGCACGCGCGCGCCTACCGCGAGGGATGCGGCGGGCACGTCCGCCCAACTGCCGTCGGCTTGCGCGACCGACGCCTGATCCGGCGCCAGACGCATCAGCGCCTCGACTGCACGGCGGGCGCGCGTGAGCGACGCCGCTTCGAGTTTTTCCGACAGCGCAAACAGCACGATCACCATCGCCGCTTCCGGCCACTGACCGATGAACATCGCTCCCATCACGGCCAGCGACATCAGGAAGTGGATGTTCAACGTGAAGTGCCGCAGCGCGATCCACCCCTTCTTGAGCGTTGGCAGACCGCACGCCAGAATGGCCGCAACAACCATGGCGCCAACCCAAGGGCTGTGCTCTGGCACGCCGGACCAGACGGCAACTTCGCTGGCTGCGGCCAGCACGCCCCCCGCCACCAGACGCGCGACGTCACCCTTGCGGCTCGCGGGCGGCGGCGCCACGTTGGCGTTGTCCCCGGCGAGTGGCACCGGCGTCATCCCGAGCTTGCGCAGCGTGTCGGCAACCGCAACACCATGCTGGGAAACGTCGGTGGCCGTGACGCTTTCGTCGAAAACGACCGTCAATTCGCGCTTGAGAAGATTGAAGTACAGGGCATCGACACCGGGCCGGCGCTCGAGCTGATCGCGGATGAGACGCTCTTCCGTCGGGCAATCCATCTGATCGATGCGAAATCGTGCCTGTGGCGCCCCCGTTGACGGCACCGGTTCGACGGGCGCCATGCTTGCGTCACCCGCGCAACAGGACGAACCAACGTGCGTATGTGCCGCACCCGAATCCCGCGGCGCAGCATGATCGTGCGCGTGCCCGTGGTCATGAGCGTGCGAGTGGTCGTGCGAGTGGTCGTGCGAGTGGTCCTGCGAATGATCGTGCGAGTGGTCGTGACGATGCCCGTGATCGTGACGGTGCGCATGGCCCGGGGCTTCCCCGTGGCCATGCGCCTTGATATCTTCGGCCGTCGGGCCCGCCAGACGAGCCGAATCCGAGGGGTTGGACATGTGGACTCCTGGTTTCCTGATTCGTGTTACCCTCCATTCAAAACCCTGTAGTGACTACGGAGTCAATCATGAAAATCGGAGAATTGGCCCGGGCGGCGGGCACCGATGTCGAGACGATCCGGTATTACGAGCGGGCCGGCCTGCTGACGCCCCCCCCGCGGACCGATGCCGGCTATCGCACCTACGGCGAGGACCATCTGGAAGCCCTGCGCTTCATCCGCCATTGCCGCTCGCTCGACATGCCGCTCGCCGATGCGAAGCGACTCGGCGAACTCGCCCACAACACCAACGTGACGTGCGAAGACGCGAACCAACTGATCGAAGCGCATCTCGCACGTGTGCACACGCGCATCCACGAGTTGCAAGCGCTCGAACAACAACTGCTGCACCTTCAGGCGCAGTGTCATAGCCGTCACGAAACAAGCGATTGCGGCATCCTTCGCGCGCTCATGCAGGGCGCACACGGCGAAGCCTGTGCGTGCCACACCGACACCGACCCGATCGACGTCGCCTGCGATCACAACCCTTTGCACGCGTAAACAGCAGGGCGTTACCGCACCGGTAGCGCCCTCTTCATCTCATTCGGCACCGGCAACGCCCTCTGTTCCAGAGAGCCTGCGCCCACGCGTCTCAAACCGACGCGCATCTTTCAAACGCTTTCCTCCACTCGCATTGCACGGAACCCGCAAAGATTGTGATGAATCCCCGCGTTCCCCGCGAAAACAGGGGCAAAACGGTACAGTTTCTATACAATGTCCCGCACGCGGCGCGCCAGTAGCCACTCGTTCGCATGAACAGCCATGGCGTGACGCGCAGGATGTGCGCCTCGATATGTCGCAATCCGTTCCAATTTTTGCTCATTTGTCGGAGACCTTATGTTCAGCGATGTATCCGCTACGCCCCCCCCCGCGACGGAAAGCAGCGCCGACATCGTGATCATGGGGGCTGGCGCTGCGGGGATCTCTGTCGCCGCCAGTCTGCGCCGTCGCCGTGCGTCGCTCTCGATCACGGTCGTGGACCCGGCAGACACGCACTACTATCAGCCGGCGTGGACACTCGTCGGAGCGGGAGAATTCGATGCCGCACGCACGGCGCGTCCGATGGCGAGTGTCATTCCCGAAGGCGTGAATTGGATCCAGGCAGCGGTCACCGCAATCGCGCCGGACCATCAGCAAATCCTGCTTTCGGACGGTCGTCGTCTCGGCTATCGCTACCTCATTGTGGCGCCGGGTCTTCAACTGAACTGGGAAGCCATCGACGGCCTGAGCGACACGCTCGGCCGTAACGGTGTCACGTCCAACTATCGCTTCGATCTCGCCCCCTATACGTGGTCACTGGTGCGCGAATTCAAGGGCGGCAACGCCCTTTTCACGCAGCCACCGATGCCGATCAAGTGCGCGGGCGCGCCGCAAAAGGCGATGTACCTGTCGGCCGATACGTGGCGTCGGCGCGGCGTGCTGGACAAGACGAAGATCGAGTTCCATCTCGTGGCGCCGGCGCTTTTCGGCGTGAAGGATTACATCCCCGCGCTCATGGAATACGTGACGCGCTATGGCATCTCGCTCAATCACCTCTCGCATCTGCGCGCGGTGGACGGCGAGCGTCGCGTTGCCCGTTTCGAAATCTTCGATGCCGACGGTCAGTCGCAGTTTATCGACAAGCCGTTCGACCTTCTGCACGTGGTACCGCCGCAAAGTGCTCCGGATGTGCTGCGCGCGAGTCCGCTGGCCGACGCCGCCGGCTGGTGTGAAGTCGACCCGGCCACGCTGCGTCATACGCGCTACGCCAATGTGTTCGGCCTGGGCGACGCGATCTCTGCCCCGAACGCCAAGACGGCGGCCGCGGCGCGCAAACAGGCGGTCGTTGTCGCGGAGAATCTGCTCGCGGCAATGGACGGCCGCCCGCTTTCACTGCATTACGACGGCTATGGGGCTTGCCCGCTCACGGTGGAACACGGCAAGATCGTGCTTGCCGAGTTTGGCTACGGCGGCAAACTGCTGCCGACGTTCCCCATCGACGGCACGCACGCCAACCGTTTTGCCTGGCTATTGAAAAAGTACGTGCTGCCCAAGGTCTATTGGGATTTCATGCTTCGCGGGCGAGAATGGCTGGCGCAACCCAGCCGCGCTGGCAATAGGTGAAACCCGCACTCAATTTCCAATGACGGGTGCCGTTAAAAGACAAAGGACCCGGTTTCGCGACCGGGCACGAGCTTCTGTCGGGCCACGCCTTGCGCGCGGTCTGCCTGATTGCAGGGGATGCGGCGCACCGGCCGGTGCGCCGCAACCGCCTCCTTGCACGACGGCCGACACATTTACGCGTCTTATGCAGAACATGATTCAAGGGTTTTCTGGCGGCACGACCTGTTCGACACGTGGACTTCCTCGGTCCGCGGGCATTTCACGCGGCAATGACAAACGTTCAACCGTAGGGGCGACGCTTGCCCGCCTGCCGAGATGAACGATACCAACGCGCTGCGACGGCAAGTCGTCCTCGCCGATCTGCTGCTGGATCGCCAGCGGCTGTTGCGCGCCCTCAGCCTGGAGTTGCGCACCCCGAGTCCGCCTGGCAGCCACAGCGCGCTGGTGGTGCTGCACGTGGGCCGCGGTCAGCGCAAGGCGACCAGTCAAACCGCCATCTCGGATGCTGATCTGCTCGCCACGATCGCGTTCCGCATCGGTTCGCGCATTCGCCGTCGCGACCTCATCGGCCGCGTCTCCGATCAGCAGATTGCCATCTTGTTGCGCGACCTCGGTAGCCGCGAAGCCGCGTCGCAGATCACCCGCCGCTTCATCCGTGCCGGTGAATCGCCAGTGCCCTGCGGCAACGGCCTCCTCTATCCGATTCTCTCGGCGGGTGTGACCCATCTGCCGCAGGTGCCGGTCTGGCCGGCTACGCTGCTGGAACACACCTCGGACGTCGCCGATCAGGCGATCCGGGAGAGCGCGTCGCGCTTTCTCGTCACCGAGGCGCCGTCGGCCCCCACCGAAGGCATCCATCCGCCGGACGACGCCGGCAACGAACACTATTGGCGTAACGCCATCGGACGCGCGTTGTCCGGCTCGGAATTCCGACTGCACTACCAGCCTCAGATCGACATGCGCACGCACCGGCTGACCGGTCTCGAGGCGCTCATCCGCTGGCAGCGCGACGACGAACTCATCATGCCGGGCGAATTCATCCCGGCGGCCGAGCGCTGCGATGTGATCGGGCCGATCGGCGAATGGACGCTGCACGAGGCCTGCCGTCAGCTCGACCAATGGCACACGGACGGTGAGGAGTACCCGCGTGTGGCCGTCAACCTTTCGGCACAGCAGATGCGCGTGCAGACACTGGAAACGGTCCGCTACGCCCTCAAGCACCATCGCGTGCCGCCGGACAAGCTCGAGATCGAGATTACCGAGTCGTCGCTGATCTCTCACCTCGACGAAGCCGCCACGTTGATGAATGAACTCGTGGCGATGGGCGTGCGCCTGTCGCTCGACGATTTCGGCACCGGTTATTCAAGCTTCGTGCGTCTGAAGCGCTGGCCGTTCGGCACCGTCAAGATCGATTACCAGTTCGTGGCCGGCGTGCTGCTCGGCGGCTACGATACCGAACTGATTCGCGCCATCATCGCGATCGCGCGCAAGCTCGAGATCGAGACGGTGGCCGAAGGTGTCGAGACCAGCGCACAACGCGACGCCCTCGCGTCTCTCGGCTGTCACGCCTGGCAGGGGTATCACTGCACGCGCCCCTTGCCGCCCGGGCATATCGAAACATTCATTCGCAACTGGCACGGGCGCCTGTAAACGCGTGTGCGACCGTATCTGCCGTTGTCCAACGCTCTGCTCAATCGTCACCGCACCGCCTCCGCTTTCGTAATCGGTCTGGCCGTTCTCGTGTGCATTCTCATCGCCTGGGGACTGGCCCGCTTCGCCGCCGATCAGTTGGTGGCGAACCGCGCGGCGCGGCTGCTCTTCGAAGAGCGCAGCGTTGCGACCCGGCTCGCCCATGGCACAGTCCACACGGTCAACCAGGACCTGATGCTCATTCGCGGCATTCCGCAGGTGCTTGCCCAGATCGCGCAGATTCAGGACGCTGCGGGCAGCGTTGCGGCGCATCGGCTCACAGGAATGCCACCGGAAAAAGTCCGCCAGACACTGCTCGCCAACCCGGCACTCCAACCTGTCAATGAGTTGCTGCGCTCGGCGCAACTCTATTTCGGTGCGGATCTCGTATGGCTGGGCACGCCAGATGGCGTGACCGTCGCCTCGAGCGACGCGTACACGCCCGACCCGCTGATCGGGCACAACTATAGCGACCGGAGTTACTTCAACACCGCCGTACTCGGTGGCGCCGGGCAGCAATACGTCATCGGCCGTAAAACCGGCCTGCCCGGCATCTACTTCACGGCCCCCGTCTATCGCCAGGGCCTGCTCGTCGGCGTGATGGTGGTCAAGCTCGGCCTGCGCCGTCTGGCGCACTGGGTCGATTCGGGGGCCTCGTTCGTTACGGATACCAATGGGGTCATCGTGCTCGCCAACGACCCCACGTTCACCGGTCTCGCGGTCCCCGGGGCGGCGGTATTCAAACTCACGCAAGCCGAGCGGCGCCGTCTCTACCAACAAGAAGACTTCACCGCAGCCCCCATCGAAGACTACGACCTGGCGCCCGGCACGCCGGCGATTCTGGAAGATTGGATCGACGACGAGCAAGGGGATCACAGCACACGTCTGGTCCGCGTGCGCCCCGATAGTCAGCCGTATCTTCTGGAAACCGAACCGTCGGCAGACAGCGAACTGGTCATCTACACCATGAACGAAGCGCCGACACTGGGCAGCCTGTCCATCGAACGGCGCCGCTATGCGGCTTTGGTCTTCGCCCTGTTGCTCAGCTCGGCGGGCGCGCTCTGGATGCTCGTTAGCTATCTGCGTCGCGGAAAACTTCAGCTCACCGATACACTGGCCAAGAATGCGGCGCTTGAGCATGAGGTCAAATACGACGCGCTTACCGGTGCGCTATCACGCGGCCACTTCCTCAAACGCCTGCGCGCCGAGGTCGCACAGGCCGGCTCGACCGATGTGCCGACCTGCGTCATCCTCGTCGATCTGGACCATTTCAAGCAGATCAACGATACATGGGGCCATGCGCTCGGTGACACCGTGCTGGCCACATTCGTCCATCTTTGTCACGAATCGTTACGCGAAGATGACATCTGCGGTCGTTTGGGGGGCGAAGAATTCGCTATCATCCTGAGTGACACCACCGAGGCACGCGCCCTTGAAGCCGCAGAGCGCTTGTGCGAGGCGGTTCGCAATGCCTGCGTCAATGTCGATGGACAGCAGGTTCAGTTCACGATAAGTGCCGGCGTATCCCAATGGCACGCAGGTGACGACGACAACGCGTGGCTGCGACGTGCCGACGCGGCGCTGTACCTAGCCAAATCTCGCGGACGCGATTGCTGCGCCCGCGAATCCGACCTCCGGGCATTCACCCGAGGCGGATCGTAACGGACTTCGGGCTCACCGGCCCGGGGTCACCAACCCAGACCGGACCGATGCCCAAGACGAATCTCGCCACATTCGCCCCATCGCCGCTGCGCGCCATCCGAATTGGCACCGCAGCCCTCTGCCTGGCCCTGAGCAGTGCGGCAAACGCCGAACTCTCACTCTTGCAACCGCCACGCGCCCTCACGGGCGGGGCCCCGTTGCAACTGACCTTGCTGGCCACTCAGGACACCCCGGGTCGCAAGACGATCAAACTGCCTGACGACATTGTCGTGCGCATCGCCAACGACGACTTCAAGCCCACACTGCTCCACCTGAAGCGTGCGGCCGTGGCCCCCGCTGAAGTGACGCTCTCGAACGGCCAATTCCGGCGCATCGAATATTCCGCCGTGCTCCCGAAGGAGCTGCGCGGCACGGTGCGCATTGAGCCTGTCGACTGGGACGCATCAACCATCACCATCGTGCTTGATCGCGCCGCACCGGCCGAACCCATGATCGCCGCTGCACCGGTCGCTCCTGTCGCCGCGGCGGACACCGCACAAACCAAGGGCGAAGGCGCCGCGGCATCCGCCGCCGCCCCGGCATCGAGCGCGATCGCCAGTGCCGCGCCCGACACCGTTGCGCCGACGAGCGACACCGAATTCGCCCGCATCTCGTCAAATGAGCCGATGTACATCGCCTTCGGCAAG
This sequence comes from Pandoraea sp. ASV26, assembly GCF_016428915.1. Taxonomy (GTDB): domain Bacteria; phylum Pseudomonadota; class Gammaproteobacteria; order Burkholderiales; family Burkholderiaceae; genus Pandoraea. Next base: position 15,008 of record NZ_JAELTP010000089.1, on the reverse strand, counting down.
AACGGCGACGCGAATGCGCGCTTTCAACTCAGTTTCAAGTTCCACATTCTCAAGCCGGACAATCCTGCGTCGAAGTCCCTGCTCGACAACCTGTACTTCGGCTATACCCAGTTGTCGATCTGGGATCTGCAAGCCGAGTCGGCGCCCTTCCGCGATTCGAACTATCGGCCGAGCCTCTTCTACTACATTCCGGACACCGGCGCGCGCGCAAGCTGGTTCACGTCGTTGGGCATCGCGGCGGGCGTCGAGCATGAGTCCAACGGTAAGGCAGGCCCCGATTCCCGCAGCATCAACACCGTCTTCGTCAAACCGATCCTGACGTTCGGCAACCCGTCCGAGTACCACTGGACGGTGGCACCGAAGCTCTACGCTTATCTGGAAAAGAGCGACAACCCCGATATCCAGAACTACCGTGGGTACATGGACCTGCTGGTCTTGTGGGGCAAGCCGAACGGCTGGCAAATCGGCGCGACGCTGCGCAAAGGCATGAAACGCAACTATGGCAGCGTGGACGTGCAAGTGACTTACCCGCTCGGCAAGCTGATCCCGGGCACCGGTGGCTACATCTGGCTCGGATACTTCACCGGCTACGGCGAAGATTTGCTCGACTACAATCGCCACTCACCGTCGCAGGTCCGGATCGGGTACAGCGTGTTCCGTTGGTAACACCGCACGCTGCCTGCGGGAACGGCCGGCCGCACATGACACCGCCGCCGCCCCGCAGGCTCATCACACCCGCACGAGAGCGCCCCCCGCCACAATCAGCGCGCCGGCGAGAGATTCCTTGAATTTGGATACCTCACCCCGAAACTCGTCGAATTGTCCACCGCCCGCCCCCTGCCGTAGGGGAATGGCGGCGGGTCCCGCCATCGGTGAGATAATGGCGCTTCCCTGTAACACCGCCCCGCCCTCCGGCCGACTTCGCCCCCCCTATGTCCGAACTGCACGACCACCCCGACAGCCCCTGCATTGGCGTTTGCTCGACACTCTTCGACGACGTCTGCAAGGGTTGCGGCCGCACCGCTTACGAAGTGTCGAACTGGGTGTTCTTCACTGACGAAGAGAAGGCCGTGGTGTGGGAGCGCATCAACCGCGAGGGCACGGCGATGCGCTATTGCGACAACGGGTCTGCGGGGTCTAAGACTTCGCAGACTTGAACTGAAGCGACTTGTACTCGAGGAATTCCTCGAAGCCGTACACGCCGTTCTCGCGCCCATGCCCCGACTGCTTGAAGCCGCCGAAGGGCGCCTGCACGTTGAACTCCCCACCATTGATGTCCACCTGCCCCGTGCGGATCTGACGCGCCACGCGTACCGCACGCGCCTCGTCGCCTGACCACACGCCGCCACCCAGTCCATAAATGGAGTCATTGGCGATGCGCACTGCATCCGCCTCGTCCTGATAGGTGATGATCGAGAGCACCGGGCCGAAAATCTCTTCCTGCGCAACCGTAGCGTCGGGCGTGACACGCCCGAGCACCGTCGGCTGGACAAAGAATCCCGCTTCGAAGCCCTCCGGCACGCTATCCCCGCCCGCGATCAGCTCGGCCCCTTCGGCGAGGCCCTTGCGGATGTAGGTCTGCACACGCTCGCGCTGCGCAGCCGACGCCAACGGTCCGAGACGCGTTGTCTCTTCGCGCGGATCGCCCAGCGTAAAGCGAGCCACGGCCTCTTTGACCAGCGCCTTGACTTCCTCGTATCGTGCCGCCGGTACAAGCATGCGGGTATGCGCCGAACAGGTCTGGCCGGAATTCAGGTAGCAAGCGTTGAGTGTGCCTTTGACCGCGGCGGCGAGGTCGGCGTCGTCGAGCACGACGGATGCCGATTTGCCGCCCAACTCCAACGCCACGCGCTTCACCGTTTGCGACGCCACTTCGGACACGCGCTTGCCTGCGCGCGTCGAGCCGGTAAACGAAACCATGTCGACGTCGGGATGCCGCGCCAGCACTTCACCGACCACCGGCCCGAGTCCCGTCACCAGATTGAACACGCCCGCCGGCAACCCGGCCTCGGCGATCACCTCCGCCAGGATGAACGCGTTGAACGGCGCCACCTCCGACGGCTTGAGCACCACCGTGCATCCGGCAGCCAACGCCGGCGCCACCTTCAACGTGATCTGATTCAGCGGGTAGTTCCACGGCGTGATCGCCCCGACCACGCCCACCGGCTCTCGTATCACCAGCGAATTGCCCACGCGCGCCTCAAACTCGAACGCCTCGGCCAGTTCGGCGTACTTGTTCCAGTGATAGACCGGGCCGCCCACCTGAATCGCACGAACGAGCTTGATCGGCATCCCCGTCTCACCCGTCATGACTTTCGCCAGATCCTCCGTGCGCGCCTTCAGGCCCGCCGCGATCTTGCGCAGATACCCGGCCCGCTCGGCAGGCGGTGTTGCCGCCCAGGCATCACGTGCCTTGCGCGCTGCGGCAATGGCCGCCTCCGTGTCCTCTGCGGCCCCCTCGGGAATGCGGCCCATGAGCTTCGCATCGGCCGAATGGAAGACGTCCAGCGTGCCGCGCCCCACCGGCGCGACCCACTGACCGTCGATGAAAAACTTGTCGTACGTAATCATGCAATGTCTCCTGCTGGCAGATGAACGTCGAGCGGACATTGTAGTCCGCTCTGCCGCGCGCCTCTCAGGCGCACACTGAATTCGGGCCGTTCCGACCCGCGTGTTCCGATATTCCGAAGGCCCCATCGGATCACACGCCTACCGCGTTGACACGTCGGCGCGCCGGAGCACCGTAAACGCAAACAGGGCGCCTGCCATGCAAGCGCCCTGCGGGTGTTACGAGTGCCGAGTGAATGTCTCGACGACTTCCGTCAGACTTCCGTCAGACTTCCACGCCCTGGCTGGCCAGGTACTCGTCATAAGTGCCGGCGTAATCGACCAGCGTGCCGTCGCTCTTCACTTCGATGATGCGCGTGGCCAGTCCCGACACGAACTCACGGTCGTGAGAGACGAAGATCAGCGTGCCCGGATACTTGTCGAGCGCGATCTGAAGCGACTCGATCGACTCCATGTCCATGTGGTTGGTCGGCTCGTCCATCATCAGCACATTGTGACGGCCCAGCATCAGCTTGCCCCAGATCATGCGGCCCTTCTCACCACCGGAGAGCACGCGCACGGACTTGCGCACGTCATCGCCGCCGAACAGCAGGCGGCCCAGCGAGCCACGAATCACCTGATCGTCGTCGCCTTCCTTGCCCCATTGCGTCATCCAGTCGGTGAGCGACATATCCTGCGGGAACGCTTCGGATGTGTCCTGCGGCATGTAGCCGATGTTGGCGTTCTCGGCCCACTTCACGTGGCCCGTATCGACCGGCAGTTCGGCCATCAGGCAACGCAGCAGCGTGGTCTTGCCCGCACCGTTCTCACCAATGATCGCCACACGCTCGCCAGCACGCACGGCGCCGGAGTAGTTCTTGAAAATCTGACGGTCGAACGACTTGCCAATGCCCTCGAATTCAAATGCGAGGTTGTGGAGCTTCTTCTCGAATTCAAAGCGAATGAACGGGTTCTGACGCGACGAAGGCTTGATGTCTTCGACCTTGATCTTGTCGATCTGCTTGAGACGGCTCGTCGCCTGACGCGCCTTGGACTTGTTCGCCGAGAAGCGGCGCACGAAGTCCTGCAAATCGGTAATGCGCTCCTTCGCCTTCGTGTTCGCGGCCATCTGACGCTCGCGTGCCTGCGCCGAAGCGAGCATGTAATCGTCGTAGTTGCCCGGATAGATCGTCAGCGTGCCGTAGTCCATATCCGCCATGTGCGTGCACACGGCGTTCAAGAAGTGGCGATCGTGCGAAATGATGATCATGGTGGAGTTGCGCTCGTTGAGCACGTCTTCCAGCCAACGGATCGTGTTGATGTCCAGGTTGTTGGTCGGTTCGTCAAGCAGCAGCACATCCGGATTCGAGAACAGCGCCTGCGCCAGCAGCACACGCAGCTTCCAGCCCGGCGCGACGTTGCTCATCGGGCCCTGATGCTGGTCGGTCGGAATGCCCACGCCCAGCAGCAGTTCCCCGGCGCGCGCCTCGGCCGTGTAGCCGTCGTACTCGGCGAACTTCGCTTCGAGTTCGGCCGCGTGCATGTAGTCGTCGTCCGTCGCTTCCGGATTGGCGTAGATGGCGTCGCGCTCGCTCATGGCAGCCCACATCTCGGTGTGGCCCATCATCACGACGTCGAGCACGCGCATGTCTTCATACGCAAACTGGTCCTGCTTGAGCTTGCCCAGACGCACGTTCGGTTCGAGCATGACGTTGCCGCCGCTCGGATCCAGATCGCCGCCGAGGATCTTCATGAACGTCGACTTGCCGCAGCCGTTCGCGCCGATCAGGCCATAACGGTTGCCCCCGCCGAACTTGACGGAGATGTTCTCGAAGAGCGGCTTGGCGCCGAATTGCATCGTGATATTGGCAGTAGACAGCACAGGCGGTATCCGGGGAAATGAAGTGCGGCGGCACAAAATTGCGCCACGAAACCCGACATTTTAACACCGATGCGTGTCACGCGCCCTCAGTGACCCCCTGCGCTTGTGAAGCCTCCGAAATATGGTGTCCGAAGGCAAGGCACGGCGCCTACCGGCCTTAGGCTGCCCAGAGCCGTGCGGAACTGCCCCAACGCCCCCTGCGTGCCGCCTGCGGCCAGATGCACCGGGACAGCGCCGCCTCTCGACCCGCCCGCCTGCCCCGGCGCTCCCATCCCCTTCTCCACGCCACTCTCCACCCTATTCTTATGACCGCCATCCGCTTATCGACGACCATTGCACGCGCGCTGCGCCCTCGCTGCTACGCTCGCCACGTCCACCACGTCCACCGCTTCCATCACGCCGGTCGCTCCCTGCCCGGCCTGCTCTGCACCGCCGCGCTGCTGGCCGCCTCCGCCGGGACAGCCGCCGCCGACGCCCGCGCCACCGGCATCAGCAGCTCCGGCACGAGCCGCGCCGGGGTAAGCGACGGGATAAGCACCGAAACGCTTGTGAAGTCCACCGCCGCGTGGGATCAGACCGGCTACACGACCTATCCCGCCGGCATTCCCGAACCAACGCTCGTACGCATCACCCTTGCGCCGAACACCTGGCTGGCCTGGCACACCCATCCGATGCCGGCCATCGGTTACGTGACTTCGGGGCAGTTGATGGTCGAACGCGCGGACAACGGCGTACAACGCTCATTCGCTGCGGGGCAGACGATCATGGAACTGGTCGACGTGCCACATCGGGGCTGGACGGGCGATACCGGTGCCGAACTGCTGGTCTTCTACGCTCGCTCGGTGCAGCAACCGCTCTCCGTTGCCTATCCCGACGCAAAAAACCTCGCCGAGGACGACAGCGTGAAGGACAGCGTGACGACAACACCCCGCAACTGACGCCCGCCGCAAAACATCCGTCCATAAAAAAACCGCCGGCAGATACCGGCGGTTCTCCTGATAACGCGATGCCGCACAACGGCGGCAACCGTCCTTACTGCTTCGGCAGCGAGCCTTCCACACCTTCGACGAACCAGTTGATCTGGTGCTTCTCGTCGTCGTTGAGCGTCTTGCCGGCCGGCACGATTTCCTTGCCGTCCTGCCCCTTGATCGGGCCGGTGAACGGATCGTACTTGCCGTCACGAATCGCGTCGTGGCGCGCGCTCACGGCCTTGCGCGCAGCTTCGGGCACAGCCTTGTCGTTGATCGCCACGAGGTTGATCTCGTCTTCCTTGATGCCACCCCAGACCGGCGTGTTTTTCCACGAGCCTTGCATGACTTCGTCCACGGTGCGGATGTAGTACTTGCTCCAGTCGATGGCCGCCGATGCGAGATGGGCGTTCGGGCCGAACTTGCTCATGTCCGAATCCCAGCCGAAGGCGTGGATCTTCTTCTCTTCGGCGACCTGCATCACCACGGCCGAATCGACGTTCTGCATCAGCACGTCAGCGCCCTGACCGACGAGCGATTCCGCCGCCTGACGCTCCTTGCCCGGATCGAACCAGCTATTGATCCAGACGACCTTCACCTTGACCTTCGGATTGACTTCGCGCGCTGCGATGGTGAACGCGTCGATGTTGCGAATCACCTCGGGAATCGGCACCGACGCCACATAGCCGATCACGTTGGACTTCGTCACATGACCGCCGACCACACCGGCCAGATGCGCACCTTCGTACGTACGCACGTCATACGTGCCGAGGTTCGGCGCCGTCTTGAAGCCGGTGGCGTGTTCGAACGTCACGTCGGGGAAATCGGCGGCCGTCTTGACCATCGAGTCCATGTAACCGAACGACGTACCGAAAATCAGCTTGTTGCCCTTCCCCGCCAGATCGCGGAACACGCGCTCCGAGTCCGCGCCCTCGGGCACGTTCTCCACACGGGTCACGCTCACTTTGTCACCGTATTTGGCTTCAACGGCCTTCGCACCTTGCTCATGCGCATAGGTCCAGCCAGCGTCGCCCGGGTTGCCGATGTAGACGAACGCCACCCCCATCGGACCCTTGCCTGCCGGCGCGGCCGACGCCTGCGCGTCAGACGCTGCCGCCGGGGCATTCGCGGTGTTGTTCTCCTGCTTGCCGCAGGCGGAAACCAGCATGGCGGCCGCCAGGCTTGCCATCGTGATCAGGACTTTACGTCGCATCGATTTTCTCCTCGTCATCGATTGTTTCAGGTTGATTCTTTTATTGCGTACCGAACGTTCATGCGCCGCCAGCAGGCCACGCTTCAAGACCCCGCGAAGAACGGTTTGCCCAGCGACGCCGGTGCATTCAGGCGAATCGTCTGGCGATTGCGCGAGATGATCACCAGCACGACGATCGTCGCCAGATACGGCAAGCTGGCCAGCACTTGCGACGGGATGCGAATGCCCATCGCCTGCGCCTGGAATTGCAGCGCCATGACCACGCCGAAGAGAAGCGCGCCGAGCATCGTTCTTCCCGGACGCCACGTCGCGAACACCACCAGCGCCAGCGCAATCCAGCCGCGTCCGGCGGTCAGGTTCTCTTGCCAGAGGCGCAGATAGCCGACCGAGTAATACGCCCCCGCGAGCCCCGACATCGCGCCGCCGAAGAGCGTCGCGCAATAACGAATGCGCACCACCGGATAGCCGATGGCATGCGCAACAGCGGGTGCCTCGCCGATCGAGCGCAGCACCAGTCCGGCGCGCGTGCGATAGAGGAACCACGCGATCGCCACGAGCAGCAAGACCGAGAGATAGCCCAGCGGATTGAGCGAGAAAATCGACGGCCCTAACACGGGAATCGACGACAGTCCGGGAATGGGCAGGTCGCGCAGCATCGGGATCGTGGCGTCGGTGTAAGGACGGCCGACGTAGGCCGAGAGGCCCACGCCGAAAATCGTCAGCGCCAGCCCCGTTGCCACCTGATTGGCCATGAGCGAGAGCGTGAGCCACGCGAAGATGGCCGACATGGCCACGCCCGCCGCGATTCCCGCGAGCACACCGAGCCAGAGGCTACCCGTCTGCACGGTCACGGCGAACGCGCCGATGGCGCCCATGAGCATCGTGCCTTCCACACCGAGATTGAGTACGCCCGACTTCTCCGTCACCAGTTCGCCCAAGGCGGCGAGCATCAACGGAATGGCCGCGATCACGGCACTTGCCGCGAGCGGCGTGAGCAGATTGATCCAGTCCATGCGACGCTCCTCAGGCTTGTCGCGCGTGCGCACGGGCACGGCGGCGCAAACGGTAATTCACGAAAACGTCGCACCCCAGCAGGCTGAACAGCAGCAGCCCCTGAAACACGCCGCTGATCGCCTTGGGCAATTGCAACGACGTCTGCACCGCTTCGCCCCCCAGGTACAGCAGCGCCATGAGCAGGCTCGCCAGCACGATGCCGACCGGATGCAATCGGCCGACGAACGCCACGATGATGGCCGTGAAGCCATACCCCGGTGCCCAGGTCGCCTGCAACTGTCCGACCGGACCTGCCACTTCGCCGGTGCCCGCCAGCCCTGCGGCCGCCCCGCCGATCAGCAGCGCAAGCCAGACGGCGCGCGGCTCGGAATAGCCGGCATAACGCGCAGCAAGCGGTGCGAGCCCGCCCACTTCCATCCGGTACCCGGCGAAGCTTTTCCGCATGAAGAACCACGCGGCCGGCACCGCCACCACCGCCATGAACACCGACGCGTTCAGACGTGTGCCCCGCCACGGCGCCCAGTGCCAGTCACCGAAAAAGCGCGGGAACAGCGCGTCGCGGCTGAAGTTGATCGACTGCGGGAAGTTCATGCCGTGCGGGTCCTGCCACGGCCCGCTCACCAGATAGATCAGGAGTTGGGTGGCAACGTACGTCAACATCAGGCTCACGAGAATCTCGTTGGCGTTGAAGCGCACGCGCAACAGCGCAGGGATGGCAGCCCACAACATGCCGCCCAGTGCGCCGGCCGCCATCATCAGCGGCAGCAGCCACCGGCCGCCATGGCCGTCGAAATGAATCGCAACGCCGGACGCGAAAATGCCCCCGAGCAGCAACTGGCCTTCCGCCCCGATGTTCCATACGTTGGCGCGATAGCCGATGGCCAGGCCCAGCGCAATCAGGCACAGGGGCGACGCCTTGAGCAACAACTCCGACCAGCCATTGAGGCTGCTGATCGGCGCGAGAAAGAACGCGGCCATCGCCTGCGCCGGGTTCTTGCCCAGAAAGCTGAAGATGAGCACACCGCCGGCCAGCGTAATGAGCGTGGCCACCAGCGGCATGGCGAGCCGCATGGTGCGGGAAGGACTTGGCCGTGGCTCAAGCGTGAAATCGAACATGGTGTCTGGAAATCGATGAAAAACGTTACGGTGCCTGCGACAGTAAGCCCGAAGGCCCGGTGATGCGGGTCATGCCCGCCGTGTCGATGCGTCAGGCCGCCTGTTGGCCCGGGCCGCCGGGGAACATCCCCGCCATCCACAGGCCGATCTCGCGCGCATCGGTCTGCCCGGGCTTGCGCACCGGCGACAAACGCCCCTGCGCAAGCACCGTGATCCGGTCGCAAATTTCGAAGAGTTCGTCGAGTTCTTCGGACAGCACCAGCACGGCGACGCCGCGCGCCGAGAGATCGAGCAACTGCTGGCGGATGAAACTCGCCGCCCCGACGTCGACGCCCCACGTCGGCTGAGCGACCACGAGCACGCGAGGCTCTTGCAGGATCTCGCGCCCGACGATGAACTTTTGCAGATTGCCGCCCGAGAGACTCTGCGCCGCCGCATCCGGGCCACCCGCCTTCACGTTGAAGCGTTCGATACAAAGGGACGCGAACCGACGAAGCGCGCCGCGGCGAATCCAGCCGCCGCGCAGCAAACCGAGATGCGCCGTACCCGACGCCCCCAGCAGCGCATTGTCCGTCAGCGACATGCTAGGCACGGCGCCACGCCCGAGACGTTCCTCCGGCACGAAAGCCAGCCCGAGACGCCGCCGGCTTGCCGCCCCCATGCGTCCGACCGCACGACCGTTCAGCTGGAGCGCCTCGGCCTGCGGCGCGCGAGACTCCCCCGAGAGCGCGGCCAGCAATTCGGCCTGCCCATTGCCCGACACCCCCGCAATACCCACGATCTCACCCGCGTGGACGTCGAGGCTGACGTCATGCAGCGAAGTGCCGAACGGGTCTTCGCTGGCCATCGACAGATGACGCAGGGAGAGCAGCACGTCGCCCGGCCGGTGCTCCCGACGCTCGATCTGCGGCAACGCGCGCCCGATCATCATCTGCGCGAGCGTCTCGGCCGTCTCTTCGCGCGGCACGGCGTGACCGGACACGCGCCCGGCGCGCAGCACGGTCGCGCGGTCGCACAGCTCTCGGATTTCGTCGAGTTTGTGACTGATATAGACGATGCTGCAACCTTCGGCAGCCAGGCGACGCAGCGTAGCGAAAAGCTTCTGGACGGCTTGCGGTGTCAGCACCGACGTGGGCTCATCCATGATGAGCAGACGCGGGTTCTGCAACAGGCAGCGCACGATCTCCACGCGCTGTCGCTCACCCACCGACAGGCTGTGCACGTGACGCGCCGGATCGACTTCGAGCCCGTACTGCGCCGATACCTCACCGATGCGCCCGGCAAGCGCCTTCAGATCGTGCCCGGCGTCATCGAGCGCGAGGGAAATGTTCTCGGCAACTGTCAGCGTCTCGAACAGGGAGAAATGCTGGAAGACCATGCCGATGCCGAGCGCCCGGGCAGCGGCCGGGCTATCGATGCGCGTCGGCTGCCCTTCCCAGCGGATCTCGCCCGCATCGGGACGCACGGCGCCGTAGATGATCTTCATCAACGTGCTCTTGCCCGCACCGTTCTCGCCCAGTACGGCGTGGATCTCGCCGGGTAGTACGCTCAACGCGATGTCGTCATTGGCCACCACGCTCGGATAGCGTTTGGTGATGCCGGTCAGCGCCAGGCGTGGCGTCGATTGCAGAGGGGATGTCACGGGCGAAGTCTCGATCCTGGGCTGGGGTTTGGGCGGGACGAAAATACCCAATTCGCGGCGAAATGTCGAGCGTGTGTCAATAACATGGCGTGTCCTGACCCATGGCGAGCGACAAGCGTCTGGTTCGGTGATAGGGGCTTTCCGCTATAGAGGCGCGCAGGGCTTGTGCTTCATAATGATTTACTTATGCAATTCAAGGTCCGACATATTCGGATTGTTATATTTCTCATGAGCCAAAACCGCGAACCGATTGACACTTATTTGCTGCGCGTTCTTCACACCTTGTTGATCGAGCGTAGCGTGACGCGTGCGGCCGTCAAACTGAACCAGTCGCAGCCCGCGATCAGCGCGGCCCTGCGGCGTTTGCGCGATATCACCGGCGATCCGCTGCTGGTACGCGGCAAATCGGGCATGGTGCCCACCGAGTACGGCCAATCCCTGCTGGAGCCGACGCAGAACGCCTTGCGCGAAATCGAGCGCATCACGGTCCAGCAATCGAATTTCGATCCGGCAACGACGGTGCGCACGTTCCGCATCGGCTCCCCGGACTATCTGAATACGCTGTTCGTGCCGACGGTCGTCGAACGCTTCCGCCAGCAGGCCCCCAATGCGCAGCTCGAACTGCACTCGCTTGGCCCCGCCTTCGACTACGAGCACGCGCTTGAAGACGGCAAGGTCGACATCGTGATCGGCAACTGGCCCGAACCGCCCGAGCAGCTTCACCTCTCGAACCTGTTCGTCGACCAGATCGTCTGTCTGGTGCGCAATACGCACCCGTACGCCAAACGCGGCCTCACACTCGACCAGTACCTCGCCAGCCCGCACCTCGCACCCACGCCCTACTCCGTGGCGCAACGCGGCGCCATCGACATGCACCTCGCGCGCGAGCGTCTGAAGCGCAATGTCGTCGTGACGATTCCGTACTTCAATCTGGCACCGTACGTTCTGCTGAAATCCGATCTGATCTTTACGACGACGCGCCTGTTTGCCGACCATTACGCGGAGTTCCTGCCGCTCACCGTGGTCGAAGCGCCCATCGACTTCCCGCCGATGCAGTACTACCAGTTGTGGCACGAGCGCACCCACTATTCGGATGAAGTGCGCTGGCTGCGCAGCGTCATCTCCGACGCCACACGCACGCTGCTCGAGACACGCCCGCTGCCCTGAGCATCGAGAGCCAACGGGGTCCTGCGCCGTTTTTTACCGGCGGAGCGGCCCCCACCGCTCCGCCGAACCGAACGGCGGCGTTCCCCATGCACAGGAACGCCACCCCGATTTCCCGCCAGCCCATTGCCACGCTCGGCCACACACCATGAATATGTGGCCGGTGTGGCAACGCGCTATCGGGACGCCTCGGCCAGTTGCCGCGCCAGCGCGTTGTGACGCGTGACGAGCGACGGCAGGTTGAGCGTCTCCAGACGCCCTTCGCGCACCACCACCCGTCCGTTCACCACGCTGTACGCGGCTTGTCCAGGATTACAGAAAACCAACGCCGCCACCGGGTCGTGCAGCCCCCCCGCCATGCCGATGGCGCGCGTGTCGAACGCGACGAAGTCCGCTGCCATGCCGGCGGCGAGCACGCCGATGTCGTCTCGACCCAGCACGCGCGCGCCACCGACCGTGGCGATTTCCAGCGCTTCGCGGGCCGTCATCGCGCTCGGCCCGAAGCCCACCCGCTGCAAAAGCAATGCCTGACGCGCTTCGCCGATCATGTTGGCCGCGTCGTTCGAGGCCGAACCATCCACGCCCAGCCCGACCGGCACGCCGGCATCGCGCATCCGGCGAATCGGCGCAATGCCCGAGGCGAGCCGCATGTTCGAACACGGGCAATGCGCCACGCCCGTGCCCGTCTTGGCGAACAGCGCAATGCCCGCGTCGTCGAGCTGCACGCAGTGGGCGTGCCAGACGTCATGCCCGACCCAGCCCAGATCCTGCGCATACTCGGCCGGCGTCATGCCGAACTTCTCGCGGCTGTAGGCAATATCGTTGACGTTCTCGGCCAGATGGGTGTGCAGCGACACGCCGTAGTGACGCGCCATCGATGCCGATTCGCGCATCAGGTCACGGCTCACCGAGAACGGCGAGCATGGCGCGACGACCACGCGTAGCATCGCGTAACGGCCTTCGTCGTGATACGTCTCGATCAGACGCTGCGTGTCTTTGAGAATGTCGTCCTCGCGCTCGACAACGCGATCGGGCGGCAGTCCTCCCTGACTCTGCCCAACGCTCATGCTGCCGCGGCTCGCGTGAAAACGCATGCCGATCTCGGCGGCGGCTTCGATGCTGTCGTCGAGCTTGCAGCCGTTCGGGTAGATATACAGGTGGTCGCTCGACGTGGTGCAGCCCGAGAGCAGCAACTCGGCCATCGCCGTCTGCGTCGAGACCCGGATCATCTCCGGCGTGAGATTCGCCCACACCGGATACAGGTTCGTCAGCCAGTTGAACAGTTCGCCGTCCTGCGCGGCCGGAATGGCGCGCGTGAGGCTCTGATACATGTGGTGATGGGTGTTGACCAGACCGGGAATCACCACGTGTCCGCTCAGATCGAGCACCTCGTCGGCCGTGGCCGGCAGCGTATCGCTCGGGCCAACGGCCACGATCCGGTTGTCCTCCACGTACAGCCCGCCGCGGGCAATCTCGCGGCGGCCGGCATCCATCGTGACCAACACCTCGGCATTCTTGACCAGCAGTGTTTTCATCAGTGCGCCTCCAGCCCCATGCCTGTGCCGTTCTTCTCACCGTGTCCGTTGGCCGCCGGGGCTTTGAAGCCATTGAAATAGGCGTTCAGAATCACGGCCGAGAGCGTGGCGAGCAGAATCCCACTGTGCAGCAACGGCGCGAGTTGTTCCGGCATCTTCGCGAAGAACTTGTTCGACGCAACCGGGATCATCGCCATGCCGACACTGATCGCCACAATGTACAGGTTGTAACGGTTGTGCGAATAGTCGACCTTCGACAGGATCTTGATGCCCGTGGCGAGCACCATGCCGAACATGACCACACCCGCCCCGCCCAGCACGAATTGCGGAATCGAGGCAACGATCACCGACATCTTGGGGATCAATCCGAAAACCAGCAGAATGACACCCGCCGACGCACACACCCAGCGGCTCTTGACGCCCGTCACGCCCACGAGACCGATGTTCTGCGAGAACGACGTGTGCGGGAACGTGTTGAACACGCCGCCGATCACCGTGGCCACACCGTCGACACGCAGACCGGCCACCAGCGCCTTCTCGTCCACCGGCTTGCCGACGATCTCGCCGAGCGCCAGGAACATCCCCGTCGATTCAATGAACGTGATGAGAATCACGATGGTGAGTGTCGTGATCGCCCAAGGATCGAATACCGGCATGCCGAAATGGAACGGCAGCACCACGTCGAACCACTTCACCTGATCCAGGCCGTCGAAGTTCACCTTGTGCAGCATCAGCGCAATCGCGAAGCCGAACAGAATGCCGAGCAGCACGGCGATATTCGAGAAGAATCCCTTCACGAAACGCGTGACCAGCAAGATGAAGATGAGCACCGCGAACGACACGCCGAGATAGACGGGGTCACCGTAGTCCGGGTTGCCCACACCGCCAGCGGCCCAGTTGATGCCCACGCCGATGATCGTCAGACCGATCGACGTAATCACAATGCCCGTGACGATGGGCGGGAAGAACCGCAGCAACTTGCCGATGACCGGCGCGAGCAGCGTGCCGATGATGCCCGAGGCAATCGTCGCCCCGAAAATGCCGGGCAGACCCAGCGAGGGATTGTTGCCGATCGCGAGCATCGGACCGACCGCCGCGAAGGTCACGGCCATGATGACCGGCATGCGAATGCCGAAACGGCCTACGCCCACGCTTTGCAGCAAGGTCGCAATGCCGCAGCACATCAGGTCGGCGGAAATAAGAAAAGCAATCTGATCCTTGGGCAAACCAAGGGCGCCGCCAATGATCAGCGGCACGGCTACCGCACCTGCATACATCACCAGCACGTGTTGCAGGCCCAGCATGAACAATTTTCCGATCGGCAGTCGTTCGTCGACCGGATCCACGGCTTTCGTTGTCACACTCATTGCGTCTCCATCCCAGGGGGGCTGTTTGATTAATATTTTTGGGGTGGCTCAATGGTGCAGGTCGACGCCTTTTGCGACAAGACTACCGGGGGCTATAGTGTTTTTTTCATAGAACGTATGCATGAATGCTTATCATGCGTCTCGGGTTTTCCCCAAGAATGCACGTCACCATTGGGCCTTCCGGGCGGTTGGTCTCCCGTCGCGACAACACTTCATACGCACGCTGTTATATGCGAAATAACAAAAACCCATAGTGGTGTCGAGAAAGCCCCAAACCGAGGCGTGCGGCGTACGCTCGACATACCGGCGCGGCCGATGGAGGGCCGTCATCTTTTTGTCTGGCGTGACAGGGTATGTGCGCGTTTTTATCTTTGGTATTGCGCCCGTTGCCCGGCCGCCATCTCCCTACAATGCACCCATCCATCACAGGAGACACCATGGGACGACTGACTACCCACGTACTTGATACATCGCACGGCAAGCCTGGCGCAGGCATCCGTGTCGAGCTGTGGCGCGTGGACGGCGAGCGCCGCTCGCTGCGCGACGTGCAGACCAATAGC
>NZ_JAELTP010000856.1 GCF_016428915.1 Pandoraea sp. ASV26 | reverse complement strand
CGTCGGCAGCGTCAGATGTGTATAAGAGACAGTGCCTGCATCACTAACAGTCTATTTCTTCTCAACTTTTGCAGATAACCTCGACTACAACTCGCTCAAGCACGAAATCAAAGTCCACACCACCCGCGACCAGGCCACCGCCATTGCTATTCCCGGCCACCAAGATGCCTCTCTCCTCCGCTTTGAGGATGCCCTCTACAACGAACTATGTCTCCAACACAGCCGAGTCGACCTCTTTGTCTCGTCCAAGGCGGAAGAAATCTCCCGTCGAATGGGTGAGTTGCCGCGAAAATGATACCGTTTGGCAGATCCTCGTGCACGCAGTCGCACCAGCTAACAGATATACAAAGATAACCAAGAATCAAAACAAAAACATAACAATTATACACAT
>NZ_JAELTP010000855.1 GCF_016428915.1 Pandoraea sp. ASV26 | reverse complement strand
GAGATGTGTATAAGAGACAGTGTATGTACAAATGTTGAGATTCCGAGCTGCACGCCATTGCGGCATATCAAGTATACGAGTACTTTCCCGGGCAAGGCTCCATCCACACAAAAGGGTCACTGGCTCCATTCGTCCCGCCGCCCACCGCCCAGGTTGTTGAACCCTCTCCTTTCCTTCCTGATGAGGAAATGATAACTCGGTAATACGCAAGTTATCTTGACAGGGATTAACGTAAAAGAAGAAAGATATTTTTTTTCTTGATCCATCTGTACGAACAGATCTTCAACATACAGGGTCATACGACCAAGTGCCTAAACTAAACCGATCCGCACCACTTCATCTGTCTCTTATACACATCTCCGAGCCCACGAGACGATATTGTGTATCTCGT
>NZ_JAELTP010000854.1 GCF_016428915.1 Pandoraea sp. ASV26 | reverse complement strand
GTGATACCCGCCGTGAAAAGCCCGTCTCGCTCAACGACGCCCGGCGCATTTGCCAGAAGCCCGGTCCTAAAAGCAGCGTCCCTCCCGTGCTGCCGATACTGCCCCAAGTACCTCCCCGCGTCATCGAGGTCCCCACAACAAGCTACCAGCGCTCCAATGTTGAATTGCCTCCAGCTACCAAGGCAGGTGGCTAGTTATTCTCGCAGAGAAATGTCTAAATAAATTTGAAAAAAAAAATTTAGGTATAATTCTTACACTAAACCCTAAATAAAAGGACTCTCCATCAGTTCTCGAGCAAGACAATCCGCTACGGCTTGAGAATCCCGTCCCTCGTACGAGTACAGCACTGTAACTCGGCAATGCAGGCCCCACTACCGGCCCCTGTCTCTAA
>NZ_JAELTP010000853.1 GCF_016428915.1 Pandoraea sp. ASV26 | reverse complement strand
CGACAGAGGCTGCCTGTTTCACACAAGCTGCGGTATTGTTACCGGAACTCCCAGATTCACACAAATACACACGGCCGCGTGCAGGTCAGCGAGCGGCGGCACCCGGGCATCGGATGGGTCCGATGGTGGCAGGTGTTTTCAAACACGAATGGGCACACACTATTCAGCGACAGCGCCATATAATTACAAGCCCAGTTTATGCACCAAGTAAACTGATCTGTACAATGGGATGAGCATATCGGCGCATAACGGAACAGAACCTGAAAGAGAATCACGCCTGGGTGGGCCCCCCGATGCCATGGGCGCTCCGTTCTACCGCTCCTTTCCTGCCGAAGCCGCAAGTGACCTGATGGCCGCCGCGCCGTGGGCGTGCATGAACAATGGTCGGGTC
>NZ_JAELTP010000852.1 GCF_016428915.1 Pandoraea sp. ASV26 | reverse complement strand
GACATGCTCCAGCCTCTCAAGGTTGGCCTTTTTAATCATATCCTCGGTTACCTCAAAAGTCACAGCAAGACCGTCCTTGCCTTCTGGGATAGACTTCTTGACGTGTAGCCAAGGCGAGAAGAACCAAGCCTGCGGTTTGACCTTGGTCCAGGTCTTGGCCAGCTCGACAAGGCCATAGCTGTCAATCTTGCCATATCCAAACGTGTGTGAAAAGTGCTTGCCCGTGGCAGTTTGCTGCCAGTCGGCGTCGGGGTCTTCGACTTTGACAGCGGTCTCCATGGCAATGTACTGCAGGTCTCTCCAGGTCAAGTCAGGGCGAACCTGCATGACGAGAGCTGTCTCTTATACACATCTCCGAGCCCACGAGACGATATTGTGTATCTCGTATGCC
>NZ_JAELTP010000851.1 GCF_016428915.1 Pandoraea sp. ASV26 | reverse complement strand
TGTATAAGAGACAGGATATAGATTACGTTCACAAGTGCTTCAACTGATTTTAGTTTTTAATGTATTTAGATAGAATTTGATATCCTGGAGTTTTGAAGGCAGCTGATAGATTCTTGAATCATAATGATGATTTGGACTCTGCAACGGAATCAAGATAATGCAGTGATCGTGCTATACAGTTCCTAAAGATTAACGACGGACACAGACATTAAAAAAAGTAGACATTTAGACATTCGGGGTGAGCTTAATTGTTCTTCGATTACACCTGAAGTTTAACAGTGCCAGGCAGAACTGGCACACAGACTCAGCGCGTGGAGTCTGCGGCGTGACGCACGAGCCACCTTGCCTGTTCAATCAACTCCGCGCGACGCTCCTCTCTTCACTCCTGCAC
>NZ_JAELTP010000850.1 GCF_016428915.1 Pandoraea sp. ASV26 | reverse complement strand
GAGTAATGTTGATTGTGCCGACCAAGTTTGCATCAATCTCGCGGCGCACCGATTCGCTGTTGAGCTGCGCGACCGTTCCTGCGCAGGTAAAACCAGCGTTATTGACGAGGACATCAGCCGATTGAATTTTCTGTACCGCCGCTTCAATGGCTTCTGGATCTGAAAGTTCAAAAACATGCTTCTCTTTTATATGGTCTTGTGGGAGGGCGTCTAAGAGAGTAGCGTCTCGATCGCAGGCAACGACGAGCGCTCCCGCCTTGTAAAATGCTTCGACGAGACATTGTCCCAGGCCGCCGCCTGCGCCGGTGATTATGACTCGTTTACCTTCCAGTTGAAAACTCATTGTTGCATCCGTGTGTTCTTTTAAAATATATTGTTCAGTCGACGCAGGC
>NZ_JAELTP010000849.1 GCF_016428915.1 Pandoraea sp. ASV26 | reverse complement strand
GATTATTGGTATCTGGTGAGACTGTTGCTGCAATGCTGGTCGTCTGGAGATCCGTTTTAGAATCCCGACCAGGAGCGTCAAAACTTGTGCATTCTGGCTCCGTGGCACTGCTGTCGTCTGCAGTGAGATCAACGACAGGGACCGTAGTAGGGCAACGGGCTTTGCTAAATGCTGGATGACCTTGAAGTACGCTTTCTTCATGTACATGTAGTATCTTGTGGTCCCGTAAGTGGATGTGCAAACGGGCGAGAGCTAGTCTGGACCTGCATACCTTTTTCAGCCTCTGAGAAGACTCGTCTTGAACGGGACACCTATATTTGCGAATTTGAAATTTCTCTAGATTACTGGAAACAATTCTTTGTCTCTCTAGTTCCATGAGAAGCTGTTTGTGT
>NZ_JAELTP010000848.1 GCF_016428915.1 Pandoraea sp. ASV26 | reverse complement strand
ATGCAGCGTCGCCCACCTGACCTGCAGGATGGTGACGCTTGCGCTGAAGCTTGCAGCAAGCTGAAGACAATGGTTGCGTACGCCACTAGGCACCTGCGCTGCCGCAAGGCTAGAAACCTCACCTTCAATCATCCCCTGATATTGTTATCATATGGTGAGCTGGACCAGTATTCTAAGGGTCTCGGCACGACAGCAACTAGGAGGGAAAGCACGAGGGAGATCGGGGTATATGTCGATCATCATTCAGTGCGGTTACTGACCAACAACGTATAATTAAGACTATGTACCGTGCATGTGTCTCCTTCAGTGGCCATCCCTAAATACGTAGCCACGTTGCACGACACGCAAAGATTCGCCCGCCTCATTGTTTCCGTTTCGGTACCGCTCCCACC
>NZ_JAELTP010000088.1 GCF_016428915.1 Pandoraea sp. ASV26 | reverse complement strand
GAACCCGCCCGGGACGGTGTCGTCGAATTCGAAGTCGGCTACGTTGCCGGTC
Source organism: Pandoraea sp. ASV26 (assembly GCF_016428915.1). Taxonomy (GTDB): domain Bacteria; phylum Pseudomonadota; class Gammaproteobacteria; order Burkholderiales; family Burkholderiaceae; genus Pandoraea. The sequence goes on along the minus strand of NZ_JAELTP010000088.1, from coordinate 23,487 downwards.
ACGATTTGCAGATTGTGCAGCCCGCGCCGCGCGGCCGCCGATTCGATGAAGCGGCGTTGACCGTGCGAGTTCGACAATCCGACGATCTGCGCATGCGGGTATCGCGTGGCGAGCCAGAGCGAGAGCGAACCCCATCCGCAGCCGAGATCGAGAATTCGCTGACCGTCGGCAATGTCGGCGCGCTGCGCATAGAGCGCGAGCATGGCCTGTTCGGCCTGTGCAAGTGTCTCGTTCCCGTTGGGGTAATAGCAGCACGAGTACTTCATTGCCGGACCGAGGTGCTCGACAAAGAATTCGCTCGGCACCTCGTAGTGTTGGGTGTTGGCGGCGTGGGTTTCGACGGCAATCGGGCTGGCTCGCAGTTCCCGCACCAAGGTGGCGAGCGCTTCGATGCTCCGCTCGGGGTCGTGGGCATGGGTCTGACGCAAGCGCTGGCGCATCAGCATGCGCATGCCTGCGCGCAGCGCGAAGTCCGGCACGAAGCCTCGTTCGCACAGGCGTATCAGTCCGGTCTCATCAATCACGGTGGCCCGTGCTGCGGGCGGTTGCGTGAGCGATACGGTCATGGTGTCGGGCTCCTGACTTCTACGTTCGGGATCATGGCAATGAGGTTTCGACGGTCTTCTTCGGCGGCCAGGGAATCAGCGCGCTGGTGGTCTGCATATAGGTCTTGTAAGCGGGGCGGGATTGCATAAGATGCGCTTCGAGCAGCGGAATGCCCGACACCTTGAGCAGCAGCCACGCCATGAGCAGCGGGGGGAGCAGCGTAGCCCAGGCCCACGGCGCGCCAAAGGCAAGCACGGGGTAGGCGCACCAGTGCACGCACTCGAAGAAGTAGTTGGGATGACGCGAATATCGCCACCAACCGACTTGGCAGACTTCGCCGCGATGGGCGGCATCGGCGGTAAATCGTCGAAGTTGGCGGTCGGCCGACGCTTCGCCCGCAGCGGCGGCGAGCCAGATGAGCGTGGCAATCACAACCGCCAGAGGCGCGGGCGCATGCGGGTTGAAGGCCGGCACGAAGAATGCCACTGCCAGCAGCATGGCGATCACACCTTGCAACTGGAAGAACCAGAACATGTTGCGATCGGCGCTACTGCCCCATTGCTCGCGGAATTGCCGGTAGCGCGCGTCCTCAGGTTTGCCGTAGTTGCGACGCCAGAGGTGCACCGCCAGACGCAGGCCCCAGATGCCTCCTGCGAGACCGACGAAGACACGGTTGATGACGTCGCCAGTTCCAAGCGATGCCGCAAGCACCGCGACACCCGCTAGCGCAGCGGCCCAAACCGGGTCGACCATACCGGCGTTGCGGGTACGCCGCTGGTAGACCCAGACGGCAAGCAACGCACAGCACATTCCAACGAACGCGATGGCGACGGCAGACAGCATGCGGGCTCCTGAGGCGATTTGTGATGGTATATCGCAATATACGGGCGTCACGCGCTACCGGATGCACATGTCGCGCAAATATTTCACGAGTTTCGCGTGATGAAGCTGGGGGGCACGCGGGAAATGACGAAGGGGTTGTCCGGGCGATGGACAACGCCTTCAAATCTACAGACGACGAAAGCGGGGGAGTGCGATCAGGCTGGCCGGATCGTACCGGAGGCAACCACCGGGCCGGTCGGCTGGCCTGTCGGAGAGCCGCCCGACGGTTCGATGGACACCGCAAGCATTGCGTTGTCCCCCATCTGCGCGAGAATTTCCGGTGGCAGTGCCATCGACGCGGGTTGATCGGCCGGGAAGACGCCGAGCGCGATGGGTTTGGCGTTAGGCGGGATCAGCCACAGTTCGGTCGCGCGTCCGGCAGCAATGACCGACTTGTCGGCAGGCACGACCACCATGTTGCCCCGGCGCGTGTCGACAGTCGCTGTCCAGTGCGTGACGCCGTCCTGCCGAGCGATGGCGGCCACCATATAGGGACTGACCACCGCCGTGGGCTGGCCGAAGTGCATCAGCGAACTGAAGTTGACGGCAAGCAGCACGAGCGCGGCAATGCCCGCGCCAAGTCCCAACCAGCGCCACAGACGCAAATTGTCCCACCAGGTGGACGGTGCCGGCCGGGCGGCCCGGACCTCGGGCGCAACCCCGAGATCGCGCTGAATCCGTTGCCAGACGCGAGGCGGTGGCTCGACCGGCGGGGCGTCTTCGGCCAATGGCGCGATGCGGGCCTGCCAACGATGCAGGTTGGCCTGAACGAGCGGGTTCTCGCCGGCCTCGCGCTCAAGTTCGCGCCGCTCGGCCGCGCTCAGTACCCCGAGGGCGTATTCGGCGCAGCGCAGCTCGTCGTCGTGGTTGGCAGGCGTATTCATTGCTCGAGACACATCTTCAATTGCATCAGGCTGCGGCGGATCCAGCTTTTCATCGTCCCGAGCGGCACGCTCAGACGGCTGGCCAGTTCGCTATAGGAAGCACCACTGAAGAATGCCTCGCGCACCACGCCGCGCTGTTGTGGTTCGAGGCGCTGCATGCACGCTTCAAGACGCTGCCGGGCCTGCGAGGCTTCGGCAAGCGCGGCGGGTGTGGGGTCTTCCGACGGGATGGCAAGCGCCTCAGGCTCATCGAGCGCCGTCTCCCGATGCTCGCGCAGACGGTCGATGGTCCGGTTACGGGCCAGTGTAATCAGCCAGGTCATCGCGCTGCCCCGGGCGGGGTCGAAGGCGCTCGCGCGTCGCCAGACCGTGACAAAAACGTCCTGAAGCAGATCCTCGGCCTCGGCGCGGTCGCGGACCATGCGCAGAATCACGCCGAACACGCGCGCGGAGGCCATCTTGTACAGCGCAGCAAACGCTTCCCGGTCTTCCTGGCCGACGGCCGACAGCGTACGGTTCAACGTGTCGCGCCATGCGGCGTCGGCACTCGTCTCGTCGACGCGTTGAGGGCTTGGCGAACGTGCTGGGTCGGAGCTTTCGAACAAGTCGTTCATGCGAGCGAGGCCGTGACGCAGGCCATAGCGTTGGCGTTCCGCGCAATATAGCATCTTCACCGCGGTAAAGCGCGTCGGGTCGGGTACGAAGCGACTGGCGTTGGGCATGGAGCGAAGCGGGAAGTGGGTCATGCCGCAAATACGGATGAGGCGGGTCTTCGGATGCAGTGAATCGAGATGAGTTGCAAGTGCAATTGTCGTGTGGCATGATCGCCGTCATTAATTGCAAATGCAATCGTAGTGCCCGTGCGTATCAGCACGCCAAGTTCCCTTAAAAAACAACGCAGCGCAAGGACGGACCCAATGGCAATTCAGCTCTATGGTTTTTGGCGATCGAATGCAGCATTCCGCGTGCGAGTGGCGCTCGCGCTGAAGCAACTTCCTTTCGAGGAAATCGAGGTCGACATTCTGGCGGGACGCCAATTCGATGCCGACTACGCGCAAGTGAATGTCGAGCGTGTCGTGCCGACGCTGATCCACGACGGTTATCGCGTTTTCCAGTCGCTGGCGATCATGGAGTACCTCGACGAGATCCATCCGTCGCCGAGACTGATGCCTGAGGACGCGCAAGGTCGCGCGTACGTCCGGGCGATGGCGATGGTGAGCGTCGCGGATTCGCACCCGCTCGTCGTGCCGCGCGTTCGCAAGCATCTGGCCGAAACATTCGGTGCCGATGCCACGGCCATCGAGGCGTGGTGCCGGCATTGGGCGCAGGAGGGGCTGGCCACTTACGAACGAATGCTCGAGCAGCGCCCGGCGGCGCCCTTTGCATGGGGATCGGCACCGACGCTCGCGGACATCTGCATCGCGGGCCAGAAGATCATCGCGGATCTTTATCAATTGGACGTTGCAGCGTTTCCCCATGTTGCGGCACTGACGAAGCGCTGCTTCGCCCTTCCCGAGTTCGCCGACGCGCATCCGTTCCGGCAAGCCGGGTACCCGCGCTAAGCGCGACGGAAGCACGACGAAAGCGCGACGAAAGCACGACCAAGCGCGCAAGCGCCGCTCGCCTGCGAATGGTGCGCGCGCCTCGCATTGGTGCGCAATGTGCCCCATCGGGATGGCATGCCTCGCGAGCGATCGTGCACGCTTTCGGCGCAATATCGGGGTAGCGCCTTTTGTCACGGGCGTTGGCACGGAACTTGAATTGCTCCACGCAGACTTGTACACAAGAAGGAGTACCAAATGCGTGGATGGACCATCGGCGAATGGCTGGCAGCCTACCGAGGCGGTGCGACACCGCACTCGCTGCTCAGCGAATGGCGTCAGACGCTGGACGAGCCGGATGCTGCCTGGATTTCGGTCGTCTCCAACGCCGTGCTGGCGGCGCAACTCAGTGCGCTCTCCGAGCGCCTGGCCGCTGCAGGGAACGATCTGAGTCGGTTCCCGCTGTATGGTGTGCCGTTCGCGGTGAAGGACAACATCGACGTCGCGGGCTTCGAGACGACAGCGGGCTGTCCCGCATTTGCGTATGCGCCAGACAAGAGCGCGACGGTCGTGGCGCGTCTCGTTGCGGCCGGCGCCATTGTGGTGGGCAAGACCAATCTCGATCAATTCGCCACCGGTCTCGTCGGCGTACGCTCGCCGTACGGCATTCCTGCCAATACGTTCGATCCGGCGTACATCAGCGGTGGCTCGAGTTCGGGCTCGGCGTCTGTCGTTGCGCGCGGTCTCGTGCCGTTCTCGCTTGGCACCGATACGGCCGGGTCGGGGCGCGTGCCTGCCGGTCTGAACAATATCGTCGGCATCAAACCCACGCGCGGCGCACTCAGCAACACCGGCGTGGTGCCCGCGTGCCGCACGCTCGACTGTGTCTCCGTGTTCGCGACGACCCTGCCTGATGCGACACGCGTCTATGACGTGGCTGCCGCGCTCGATCCGAGCGATGGCCTTTCCCGCGAAGCGCCGGCGGGCGCGCTGGCATGGCGGATGCCCGATGCGCCGCGTCTGGCGATTCCCGCCGCGCCCGAGTTCTATGGCGACAAGCTCGCGGAGCAGGCGTTTGCGCAGGCCGTCGCCAAGATGGAGGCGCGGGGTGCGCGCTGTGTGCCGGTGGACTTCGCTTTGTTCGATCAGGTCACGGCATTGCTCTACGACGGCGCGTGGGTTGCCGAGCGCTACGCCGCCATTCGCGACTTTGCGCAGACGAATGAGGCCGACATTCACCCGGTGGTGCGCGACATCATCTTCAAGGCCAGACAGTTCTCGGCTGCCGACGCATTCGACGGCATGTACCGGCTCGCCGATCTCAAGCGTCAGGCGGATGCCCTGCTCGCCGGGTTCGACGCGTTGCTCGTGCCGACGGCCCCCACACACTACCGGATCGACGCGTTGCTGGGCGACCCCGTGCGCCTCAATAGCCATCAGGGTAAATACACCAACTTCGTGAACCTGCTGGACTGGAGCGCGGTATCCGTGCCGGCCAGCCTGCGAAGCGACGGGTTGCCGTTCGGCATCACACTGATTGCCGATGCCTGGCGCGAGCGGGCGTTGTCCGTCTACGCCGCGCAGTGGCACGAGGCCACCGGGCTGCCGCGCGGGGCGACGGGTCTGCCGCTGCCCGAGCGCGCGCCGTCTGACGTGCCTGTCCCGGCACAGCGAGACGACGTCATCCGTGTTGCGGTCGTTGGCGCACATTTGCGCGGCATGCCGCTCAATCACGAACTGACCTCGCGCAACGCTCGCTTCGTCGAGGCGACGACCACAAGTTCGACCTACCGGCTCTATGCGCTGGCGAATACGACACCGCCCAAACCGGGCCTCGTACGCGGTGACGATGGCGCCGCCATCCACGTGGAGTTGTGGGACGTGCCCGCCAGCGCCTTCGGCACCTTTGTGGCGGGCATTCCTGCGCCACTTGGCATTGGCACGCTCGAACTGGCGGATGGCCGGTGCGTGAAGGGCTTCATTTGCGAGCCGTTCGCGATTCGCGATGCCAGGGATGTCACCGAATTCGGCGGTTGGGCCGCCTATCAGCAATCGCTGCGTGCAACCCCCGCGATCGTTCGCTAACGCCGGAGTCCCCATGTTCGATACCGTTCTGATCGCCAACCGAGGCGAGATCGCTTGTCGTATTGCGCGCACCTTGCGTCGCATGAACATCCGCAGTGTTGCCGTGTATTCCGACGCCGACCGCAACAGCCTGCATGTCGGCGCGGCAGATGTGGCTGTGCCGTTGGGCGGCAATGCGGCCGCCGAGAGCTACCTGCGCACGGATCTCATCATTGCCGCCGCGAAGGCGACCGGCGCACAGGCCATCATCCCCGGATACGGCTTCCTGTCGGAGAACGCCGGATTCGCGGCGCAATGCGAAGCGCAGGGCATCGCCTTCGTCGGCCCGACGCCCGAGCAGATGGAACAGTTCGGGCTCAAGCACGCGGCACGCGAGCTTGCCGAGATGGCCGGTGTGCCGCTCACGCCCGGCTCGGGATTGCTCGCCGACGTCGACGCTGCGCGCTCGGCTGCCGCCGCCATCGGGTACCCCGTCATGCTCAAGAGCACGGCGGGCGGCGGGGGCATTGGCCTGACCCGCTGCAACGACGAAGCCGAACTCATCACGGCTTTCGAGTCCGTCCAACGGCTGGGGCAATCGTTTTTCGCCAACGCCGGCGTCTTTGTCGAACGCTTCGTCGACCGTGCGCGCCACGTCGAAGTCCAGATTTTTGGCGATGGGCGTGGCCATGTCATCACGTTGGGCGAGCGCGACTGCTCGCTGCAACGTCGCAATCAGAAAGTGGTGGAGGAGACGCCGGCCCCGAACCTGCCTGCGCAAGTGCGCGAACAACTGCTCGCGTGCGCCCGCCGGCTCGGACAGTCGGTCAACTATCGCTCCGCCGGAACGGTCGAGTTCATTTACGACCCCGCCAAGGAAGCGTTCTATTTCCTCGAAGTGAACACGCGTTTGCAAGTGGAGCACGCGATTACCGAGGCCGTGACGGGTGTCGATCTCGTCGAATGGATGATTCGCACGGCCGCCGGTGAGCCGCCGGAGCTCGAGCAGGATGTGAGCCCACGCGGCGCGAGCATCGAAGTTCGTGTCTACGCCGAGAATCCGCTGCGCAACTTTGCGCCGAGTCCGGGCGTGCTCACACAGGTCGAGTTTCCGGCAGACGAGCGCGTCGACACATGGGTGGAGACGGGCACCGAGGTGTCGGCGCATTACGACCCGATGATCGCCAAGATCATTGTGTTTGGCGACGACCGGGCAAAAGCCATCGCGAGACTTCAGGGCGCGCTGGCGCAAGTGCGGCTTGGCGGGATCGCAACCAATCTGGACTACTTGCGTGCCATCGTCGGTGCCGAGGCGTTTGCTGCCGGGGAGGTTTCGACGCGAGCGCTGGACACCTTCCCCTATGCGCCGAGCGCCGTCGAAGTGCTCGAACCCGGCACTTACACGACGATTCAGGACTATCCGGGCCGTGTCGGTTACTGGGACATCGGCGTGCCGCCGTCTGGGCCGATGGACGACTGGGCGTTCCGTGTGGCGAACCGAATCGTGGGCAATGCACCGCATGCGGCAGGCATCGAGGCGACGGTCATGGGCCCGACGTTGCGCTTCTGGTCCGACGCAACGATTGCACTGACGGGCGCGCCCGCCGACGCCGAACTGGACGCCGAGCCGGTGCCGTTCTGGACACCGATTCACGTCAGGGCCGGGCAGACGCTTCGCATGGGCAAGGCCAAAGCGGGATGCCGAACCTACCTCGCGGTGCGCAATGGGTTTGACGTCCCCGTCTATCTGGGCAGCCGCGCCACGTTTGCGCTCGGCCAGTTCGGTGGTCATGCCGGTCGCACGTTGCGCGCCTCGGATGTGCTTCCCATCGCCGATGTGGCACGCCCCGCAACGCAGGACCTCGCACCGGTGAGTGCGCCCGCCGCGCTCCCTGACGTTCTGATTCCGGCGTACGGCAAGACGTGGGACATCGGCGTGCTGTACGGGCCGCACGGCGCACCGGATTTCTTTACGCAGGCGTCCATCGACGCGTTTTTCGCCGCCGAGTGGGAAGTGCACTACAACTCGAACCGGCTCGGTATTCGACTCAACGGCCCGAAGCCCGAGTGGACCCGCGTCGATGGCGGCGAGGCTGGCCTGCACCCGTCGAACATTCACGATTGCGAGTACGCCGTCGGCAGCATCAATTTCACGGGCGATATGCCGGTGATCCTCACGCGCGACGGCCCGAGCCTTGGCGGATTCGTCTGCCCCGTCACGATTGCGAAGGCGGAGTTGTGGAAGGTCGGGCAGGTCAAGCCGGGCGATCGGATACGTTTCCGCCCGATGACCTTTGACGATGCGCTCGCTCTCGAGCGCGCTCAGGATGCTTTCCTGTCGACCTGGGATGCGGCACCGCTGGCGCAAGCGCCGGGCCATGCGCCGGGCCATGCGCCGGGCCATGCGCCGCGAGCCCCCGAGGCCACGCCGATCCTCCACGAGGTGAGCGCGCAGGCAGATCGGCCGAAGGCGGTGGTGAGGCAGGCGGGCGACAAGCATGTGCTCGTCGAGTACGGCGAGAACGTGCTCGATCTGAATCTGCGTTTTCGCATCCACGCCTTGATGGAAGCACTGCGCGCGCAGGCGATCGACGGCGTGATGGAGCTCTCGCCGGGCGTGCGTTCGCTACAGGTGCGCTTTGACAGCCGCGTGATTTCGCAGCGTGCATTGGTCGAGCGTATTGCCGCCACGGACGACGGATTGCGCGACGTCCTCACGATGCGGGTGCCGAGCCGGGTGGTCTATCTGCCAATGGCCTACGAAGACTCGGCCACGCTCGACGCGGTCGCCCGGTATCGCCAGTCAGTGCGTGACACGGCCCCGTGGCTGCCGAGCAATACGGAGTTCATCCGGCGCATCAACGGGCTGGGTTCGGCGCAGGCGGTGCAGGATACGGTCTTCGCCGCGAGCTATATGGTGCTGGGGCTGGGCGACGTGTACCTCGGCGCACCGTGTGCCGTGCCCGTCGACCCGCGTCATCGGCTGCTCACGTCGAAGTACAATCCGGCGCGCACGTATACGGCGGAAGGGACGGTGGGCATTGGCGGCGTCTACATGTGTATCTACGGCATGGATTCGCCCGGCGGGTATCAGTTGGTCGGCCGTACGCTGCCGATCTGGAACAAGTTTCTCAAGAACGACGTGTTCGTCGACGGCAAGCCATGGTTGCTGCGCTTCTTCGATCAGGTGCGGTTCTACCCGGTGACGGAGGCGGAACTCGACACGCTCCGGCGAGACTTCAGGGAAGGGCGGCAGACGGTGCATATCGAGGAAGAGGTCTTCGATCTGGGCGAGTACAACGCGTTTCTCGATCGCATCGCCGGCGAGATGGCAACGTTCAGGACGGCGCAGAAACGTGCCTTCGACGCCGAGGTCGAGCGCTGGGCTGCCGAGGCCTCGGCGACCGAGGGGGCGCACGAGGCCCGCGAGGCTGCGGCGCCAATCGAGCTTCAGGGTACCGTCGTTGCGGCCGATATCACAGGGAATGTCTGGAAGCTGCTTGCGCAGCAGGGCGAGAAGGTCAGTGCGGGCGATCCGCTGCTAATTCTGGAAGCGATGAAAATGGAGTTTCAAATTTCGGCACCTCATGACGGCGTGGTCGGATCGTTCCATTGCCGCCCGGGCATGATGATCAGTGCGGGCGATCCGCTGGTGTCACTGGTATGAAGACAGCCACCATCGACGTTGTTGAGACGGCCGACGCCCATTCGCGGGAGCTTGGCCCGGCGAGCAGCGCGGGTTCGCTGGCCGCCCAGATCTACGCCAGACTCAAGGCCGATATCTTCGATTTTCGTCTGCTGCCGGGAGACCGGTTCAGCGAGGGCGACGTGGCGACGCGTATGCAGGTCAGTCGTACGCCGGTGCGGCAGGCGTTGTTCTGGCTGCAACGCGAGGGCTACGTGGAGGTCCACTTCAAGAGCGGCTGGCAGGTGCGTGAATTCGACTTCAAGTACTTCGAAGACCTGTACGAAATCCGCATCATGATGGAGTCCGCGGCCATTGCCCGTCTGGTCAAGGAGGATGCCGTCGATGCCTTGATGCCGTTGCGCGACATATGGTGCGTGGCACCGGCGCAGCGCGAGCCTGAGCCGGCGCGGGTGGCGGCACTGGACGAAGCGTTTCATGCGGGGTTGATCGCGGCGACCGGGAATCTGGAGATGGTCAGGATGCATTTCGACGTGACCGAGCGGATCCGGATCATTCGGCGGCTGGACTTCACCAAGGCGCCCCGCGTGTTAGCGACGTACGAGGAGCACGCGGCGATTCTTGACGCGATTCAATCCAAAGACGCGAGTCAGGCTCAGGCAAGAATCGAGGCGCATATCAAACAGAGTCAGGCCGAGGTCAAGCAGATCACGTTGCATATGCTGCATTCGGCACGAGAGCGATTCGACTCGCTCGCCCGGCGCGATCTCACGTCGGGCACTTTTCCGGGGCACTTGAAATGAGAAAAGCCGCCTGAGTGGGCGGCTTCGTGCGTCAGACCGGCAGATGCGGGGGACAGCGGGACGCGATGCCTGTAATGCCAACGGTGCCCACGGTGTCCGCAGTATCTGTTATGCCTGCGGCACCAGCGTGGTGGAGAAGCGCTCGCGCAGCTCTTCCAGCCCGAGCGATTCGAGCACGGTCTCGAGTCGCTCGGCGGGCCGACGGCGTGGCAGATTCTTGTACTGCGCGATGATGAGTTCGTTCTTCATCGAGTGTTCCCAGCCGACCAGCTCGGTCACGGTCACATGGTAGCCATGGGCTTCCAGCTGCAAGCAGCGCAGCACGTTGGTGACCTGGCTGCCGAACTCACGGGTGTGCAGCGGATGGCGCCAGATCTCCGTGAGCGGATTGCCAGCGAGCAACTTGCCTTTGTGCTTGCGCAGTACGCCGGCCACCTCGGCCTGGCAGCAAGGCACCAGCACGATATGGCGCGCCTGCTTGGCCAAGGCGAAGCGGATGGCGTCGTCGGTGGCGGTATTGCACGCGTGCAGCGCGGTGACGACGTCGATCTTCTCCGGCAGTGCCGGCGACGTGATCGATTCCGCGACGGACAGATTCAGGAACGACATCCCGGGAAAGCCCAGCCGTGAGGCCAGCGCCTGAGAGGACGTCACCAGTTCCTCGCGGGTTTCGATGCCGAAGATATGCGAGTCGTCGGCCAGTGCCTTGAAGAAAAGATCGTAGAGGATGAAACCCAGGTAGGACTTGCCGGCGCCGTGGTCGGCGAGCGTCACGCGGCCGCTTTCGGTCTTGACCTCCTGCAACAGGGGTTCGATGAACTGGAACAGGTGATAGACCTGCTTGAGCTTGCGGCGGCTGTCCTGATTCATCTTGCCGTCGCGGGTCAGGATGTGCAGTTCCTTGAGCAGTTCGACGGACTGGCCGGGGCGGATTTCGTGGGTATTCGACATGTGGGACTGAGTAAGCGGCGGGAGGTGATATGTCCCGGAATACCGGCAGTTTACCGAAAAGGGCAAGCTTCCACCTGACGCGGACTCACTTCGCGTCGATCGATTGCAGATAGGCGCAGAACATATCGCTCAGGGCGTTGGCGTAAGCCTTGATCTCGGCCGGGGAGCGGGGCTTCATGGAAAACTGCTTTCCGACCGCGCTCAGGGTGGTCGTGATCAACTCTGCGGCCGTGTCGCGTGTGGCCTGAGCGGCATTGGGCAGGGCCTCGCGCATATAGGCGTCGAGCACTTTCTGCGATTGCGCATGGGCCTCGTGCGCCTCGGGCGCATCGCGGTAGAGCGGGGCTGCATCGCTCAGCGCTACGCGCATCTCGGCTTCATCACACTCCGACCGGATGAACGCGACGACCAGGCGCCTGAGCCGCTCCAGTGGTGGCTTGCCCGTGTCGACAAGGATTCGCTGCAACATGTCGGCGGTTTGCCGCCATTCGTCGCTCTGAAGCCGGAACAATATCGCGGCCTTGTTCGGGAAGTACTGATAAACCGAGCCGACGCTCACGCCCGCTCGTTCCGCGACCCGCGCCGTTGTGAAGCGCTGGGCGCCTTCCTTTGCCAAAACCTGAATAGCCGCTTCGAGAATCGAGGCGACAAGCTCGGTGGAGCGCGCTTGTTTCGGCTCTTTGCGCGTAGCTATCTGGGGGCGGCGGGCTGTGGCCATGGCGGTCAGGAATGCGAATAGGTAATGCGACGAATCAGTCGTATTATTTGTGACGAATTATTCGCATTTTAATGGGGTCTTTCGAGACTCGCAATCTGAACTGGAGAACCTCCCATGTCGACACTGACTTCCGCCCCCTTGGGGCCTTTACTGAATGACCTGTTCGCCCAAGCGGACGCGGCGACGAGCCCGGCGATGGCCGAAATCTCTCGCGACGAGGCTTTCCGAATGATGCAAAGCAAGACGGAATACCTTGATTTCTATGGCCGAATCAAGGATCTCTGGCTGCCGGTGTCGCGCGATACGGGCGCGCTGCTTTATATGCTGGCGCGCAATAGCCGGGCGCGTCACGTGGTGGAGTTCGGTACGTCGTTCGGCATTTCGACGCTGCATCTGGCCGCGGCCCTGCGAGATAACGGCGGTGGACGTCTGATTACCAGCGAGTTTGAGCCGTCGAAGGTGGCGCGAGCCCGGGAGCACTTGCGTGCTGGCGGTGTTGCCGATCTCGTGGAAGTGCGCGAGGGCGACGCGTTGCAGACATTGCGCGTGAACCTGCCTGACGAGATCGACCTGTTGCTGCTCGACGGCGCGAAGTCGCTGTACGGCGACATCCTGACGCTAGTGGAGCCGCATCTGAGGTCGGGCGCCGTCATCGTCGCGGATAACGCTGGATTCAGTCCCGAGTATCTGGCGAGGGTGCGCAGCCGTGACAGTGGTTATCTGTCTGTCTCGATTGGCGATGATGTGGAACTGTCGATGCGGCTGTAACGTTCGATGGCGCAGAGCCGGTCCGGGGCGAGGGCCACCGGATCCATCGTGACGATGGATCGGTGGCCACCGGGCGGGCGCCTGAATGGCGCCCTATGAAAGTTACGAAATGTTGTCCAACGCCTTGGCGAACCGGCCCACTGCGGCCTCGACGTCATGCAGTTTGTCCAGACCGAACAACCCGATGCGGAAGGTCTTGAAATCGTCCGGCTCGTCAACGCGAAGCGGAACGCCTGCCGCGATCTGCAAGCCGACATCGGCGAATTTCTTCCCGGAGCGAATGCCGTCGTCATCTGTGTAGCAGACCACGACACCGGCCGCCTCGAAACCTTCGGCCGCGAGACTTTTGAAGCCTTTGCCCGCCAGCAGCGAGCGAACGCGTTTGCCGAGTTCCAACTGTTCCGCACGCACCTTGTCGAAGCCGTACGCCTCGGTCTCTTTCATGACGTCACGCAATGTCGTGAGACTGTCCGTCGGCATCGTGGCGTGATATGCAAAGCCGCCTTTCTCGTAGGTCTCCATGATCTGAAGCCATTGGCGAAGATCGCAGGCGAAACTCGTACTCGTGGTGCTCTCGATTCGTTCGCGCGCCAGCGGGCTGAGCATGACCATGGCGCAGCAAGGTGAGGCACTCCATCCCTTTTGCGGCGCGCTGATGAGAACATCGACGCCACACGCCTGCATGTCGACCCAGACCGTACCGGATGCAATGCAATCGAGCACAAACATGCCGCCGACGTCGTGAACCGCGTCGGCCACCGCGCGCAAATAGGCGTCGGGCAGCATCATTCCGGCGGCGGTCTCGACATGCGGGGCAAAGACCAGATCCGGCTTGTGCTCCCGGATCGCGGCGACCACCTCGTCAATGGGTGCCGGGGCATAGGCCGCTTGCCGGCCTTGTTCGACCGGGCGGGCTTTCAAAACGATCGACTCGGACGGAATGCCGCCCATGTCGAAAATCTGCGTCCAGCGGAAGCTGAACCAGCCATTGCGAATGACCAGACACTTCTTGTTCGTCGCGAACTGCCGGGCGACGGCTTCCATGCCGAACGTTCCGCTGCCCGGGACGATGATGGCAGACTTCGCGTGGTAGACCTTTTTCAGGACATCGGAAATGTCGCGCATGACGCCCTGAAAGCGCTGCGACATGTGATTGAGGGATCGATCGGTGTACACGACCGAATATTCGAGGAGCCCCTCGCGGTCGACATCGGGAAGAAGTCCGGGCACGTCAGCCTCCGATAATGGAAGATTGAAATATTTAGACCGGATTCTACTCGCTGGTCAGGGCGGCTATGGATGCAGCGCACCATGATCGCCGCCCGGATTTGCCGACATGCGTTTGCCCAGCCACAGCAACGTTGGAAAAATGACCGCCCATCCGCTCGCAATGACGGCGAAGGCTGCCCATGTATCGACGAACCGGATGGCACCCAACGCCGCCCCGGCGCGAAACGACAGCGGGCCGCCTACCGCCCCGAGCAGGGCGGCCAGCGCCCAATGGTTGCGAAGCCATGAGAAAAGCGGATTGATCTGTAAAGCGAAGAGAGCCCATAGACCGGCCATCCAATAGGGGGCATATCCGGCCAGCACTATGCCATTCGGGTAGGCGACCCATCCGGTTTTGAGCACCAGCGATTCCCATGCCCAGCCGGCCAGGGTGACGATGGCGACAAACGCGGCTTCGCGCGAACGGTTTTCCGCCCACGACAAATGTGCCGCCAGGAGCAGGGCGACGAACAGGACCCCGAGCCATCCGATGCCGCCCGCTGCACTGAGCACGCAGATCAGCCACCCCGCCTGACCGAGCACAAAATAGAGCACACGCCAGTGCGTGCGTGACAGGTCGATGAGAAACGAGCCGGGAACGCCCGACATTCAGGGGCCACCCAGCAGTTGCTTGCGAAGCGTCGGCGCACGCGTGCGGGCGTCCAGCCAGATACCGAAGAACGCCTGCGCGAAAGCCGGGTCGCGGACTTCCGTGGACACTTTGCCATTGGTATAAAAGCGTGCGCCGTGCCCGGGCAGATAGACGCCGCAAAGCTCGTCGCCGCGCGAGACGTCACCGAATGCGCGCCGCATGTCCTGCTGCCACGTGGTCAATGTCGCTTCGGCAATGGGGTGCGGGGCCAGACGCTGCATCTCGTCGAGCCCTGTCGAGACGATGCGTTCGCCGCTCACGCTGCGCTCGTAGGTGAGCGAGAGCGCAAATGGCGTCTCGGACGCCGTTGGCACCGCAGGCGGCTGCGCAGCCCATAGTTCGGCCCGATACAGGCAGAAGCCCAGGACACAGAACTCACCGGCGCCGATGCGGCGAGCGTCGGGGATGTCGTCGCGGCAGCCTGCCTGCGCGCCCGAGACACCCCACACGCCGAGCAGGCAGGCGAGCAGGGCCGCCGGGAGTCTGCGCGTGCGCAACTTACTCACCCTTCGCCCCGCCGGAAGGCCGGTCATCCTGGCCGGGACTGGCGAAGCCCGGCTGACCGAGCTGATTCGCGAGCTGCGGCACACGGCGGAAACGAGACGTGTCGTAGCCCATCGCGTCGAAGCGGGCCAGCAGTTCGTGGTAAGTCGCGTCGTCCATGACGGGATCGCGCGAGAAGATCCAGCCGAGGGACTTGTCGGGATAGCCGAGCAGGGTGTAGCGGTAGTCCGGGTCGACATACAGGGTGAGCTGGGAGACGTAGATCGGCCAGAACAGCCGGACTCGCCAGAGGCCCCCGCCGCTGCCCGGCACCACGGTGTCGACGAACTGATAGTGGCTCTCGGGTTGATCGAAGCCGTTCTTTCGTCCATAGAAGTGGTCGTCGATCCGGCCGTCCTCGCGCAGGAACCACTCGGCGCGGCTGCCGACGAAGTCGCGCTCGGCAAAGTAGGGGATGTTAGCGATGACGTACCAGCGTCCCATATAGCGGGGCAGATCGACGGATACGGTCTGGAGCGGCACGTCCGCCCGGGGATTCGGGTTGGCGGGCGCGCCGGAGCACCCCGTCAACAGCAGGCTGGCGCCCACCGACAGGATCAGGACTGCGCGAGCCAGCGAGGACGCCAGCCAGGACGAAGGACTGCGCAAAGAAACGGGCGTTTCGGGCATGGGGCATCGGACAGAGTGGGCTCAGCACTTAATACGGACGAAACCGCCCGGCGGATGCATCGGCTCAAAAAGAAAGCGAGCTTTTTGCGCGCCGCCTGCATCTGATCGCGGGCGCCGGCCGTATTTGAACAGGCGTGCGTGGTGTGTTGCGGGGCGCTTTGCCGGAGGATCACCCACGCCTCTGAGCGGTTAGACCTGAATGGCTCGTGCAAAGGGAGACACCATGCCAAGTGCGTTGCTCAACAGTTTGTTGCTGGTGACTACTGCGGGGGTGGCGCTCAGCGCGTGCAGTCCCGCCCATCTGGTGAACGCCTGGACACCGCGCTCCACTTACCAGGCGACGACGGGGATTATGTATGGCCAATCGACGCGACAGTCGCTCGACGTCTACGTGCCGGCGCGTCGGGCCGAAGGCGGTGCCGGCATGCCGGTGGTGGTGTTCTTCTACGGGGGCAGTTGGCAGGACGGGACGCGGGACGAGTACCGCTTTGTGGGCGAGGCGCTCGCGTCGCGGGGGTTTCTCGTCGTCCTTCCGGACTATCGCACTTATCCGGAGGTGGTGTTCCCTGCATTCATGCAAGATGCCGCGCTAGCGGTGCGCTGGGCGCGGGATCATGCGCAGGCGTTCGGCGGCGACTCGGGTCGCTTGATTCTGATGGGGCATTCGGCGGGCGCGCAGATTGTGGCGTTGCTGGCTACCGACACGCGTTATCTGTGTGCCAATGGCGTGGCGCAGCACGACATCGCGGCCGTGGTCGGTCTGGCCGGGCCGTACGATTTTCTACCGCTGCAAAGTGCCGTGCTGCGGCGAATCTTCCCCGAGGCGGTACGAGACGAGAGTCAGCCGATCCGGTTCGTGTCAGGCCACGAGCCGCCGATGTGGTTGGGCGTCGGCGATCGGGATTCCCTTGTCGATCCGGGCAACACCGACCGGTTTGCCCGTCGATTGAGGGAGATGGGCGCTGACGTGCAGGTCCATCGCTACGACCTGGGGCATGCCTTGCTCCTTGGCGCACTCGCCGTGCCGTTCAGGAAGTTCTCGACGGTGTTGGACGACATCACCGCTTATGTGAATTCCGTTCCCGCGAGTGCGCCCGAAACGGTTGCCTGCCCGTAATGCCCGTTTCGCGTAACGCCGCGCAACCGGCAACGCCCGCGGGGCGTGCCGATCGTGCAAAAGGGCGCAGGCTTAGCGTGTGCGTGAGAGCGCCTGATCCAGATCCGCGAGCAGATCGTCGATATGCTCGATGCCGATCGACAGGCGCACGGTTTCTTCGCTGACGCCTGCCTTTTGCAGTTCTTCCTGCGACAGTTGACGGTGTGTCGTGGACGCCGGATGCGTCGCGAGCGACTTGGCGTCGCCGATATTGACCAGACGCGTGAACAGTTGCAATGCGTCCTGGAATGCCGCGCCGGCCGCACGCCCCCCTTTGACGCCAAAAGTCAGGATGCCCGGACCACGTCCCGAGAGATACTTCTGCGCCAGCGCATGGTCCGGATGCTCCGGCAGCCCCGAGTAGTTCACCCACTCGACATGCTTGTGACCCTTGAGGAACTGCGCGACCTTGAGTGCGTTCTCGGTGATGCGCTCGAGCCGCAGCGCCAGTGTCTCGATGCCTTGCAAGATCTGGAACGCATTGAACGGCGAGATGGCCGCGCCGGTGTTGCGCAGCGGCACCACGCGCGCCCGGCCGATATAAGCCGCCGGCCCGAACGCTTCGGTGTAGACCACACCGTGATAGCTGACATCGGGCTCGTTCAGACGCTTGAAGCGTGTCTTGTGATCGGCCCACGGAAATTTTCCGGCGTCGACGATCGCGCCGCCGAGGCTCGTGCCGTGACCGCCCAGATACTTCGTCAGCGAATGCACGACAATGTCGGCGCCGTGCTCGAACGGACGCAGCAGATAGGGTGTCGGCACCGTGTTGTCGATAATCAGCGGAATGCCATGGCGATGCGCAATCTCGGCCAGCTTGGCGATGTCGGTGACGTTACCGAGCGGGTTGCCCACGGACTCCGCGAAGATCGCTTTGGTCTTGTCGTCAATCAGCGCGGCAAACGACTCGGGTTCGCGCGGATCGGCGAAGCGCGTCGTAATGCCGGAGAGCGGCAGCGTGTGCGCGAGCAGGTTGTAAGTGCCGCCGTAGAGCGCGCTGGCCGACACGATGTTGTCGCCCGCCTCGGCAATCGTCTGGATCGCATACGTGACCGCCGCCTGTCCGGACGCCAGTGCCAATGCGCCAACCCCGCCTTCGAGCGCCGCGACGCGCTGTTCCAGCACGTCCTGCGTCGGATTCATGATGCGCGTGTAGATGTTGCCGGGCACCTTGAGGTCGAACAGATCGGCGCCGTGCTGCGTGTCGTCGAAGGCGTAGGCCACCGTCTGATAGATCGGCACGGCCACCGCGCGCGTGGTCGGATCCGGGCGATAGCCGCCGTGCACGGCAACGGTTTCAAGACGCCAGTCGGGTTTCGTGGTTTCGGTCATAGGAAGATTCGTCGTTCGGTTGGGATAAGGAGAATCGGACAATCGGACAATCGGAGAATCAGCACCGTTTTTCCAGCAAGACGCCCACGATGACTTCGACATCCTCGCGCGTGTTGTAGGCACCGAAGCCGAAGCGCACGTAGTCGCGCTCGACCACACTTGCGACCACGTTGGCGTCGCGCAGGGCTGTGCCCGGCGCCGCAGCATTGGCCACGCGAATCGTTGCGATGGGCCGGGCAAGGCAATGCGCGGCGTAATCACTTCGACGCCGCAGGCGCGCAGTCGTACGGATGTGCAGAGCACAGCTTGGATTGGCGTAGTCGCCGTTCAGTCGATTCTACGTCGTGCGGTCGCGCCGACTTAGCATGAATACCGATTTGGTTAGTGAATCAAAATGGTTGGTGACGGCCGGTGCACAAGCTAGACGCGATATCGATCGCCGGCGGCGCGCGCGCCGTCTGGCGTATCGCCAATGAAGACGGAATCCACGGATTGTGTTGGTTGTCGGTCGGAGGCGACTTGAATCGGTCAGTCGAATGAGTCGTTTTTCGACCCAATTCGAGTCGAAAACAATATTTGACGTATCAGTGGCGCAGTCGCATTGTTCACGCATTCGCACGCACTGCCACCGATCGACGAAGCGCAATCGCAACGTATTCGCGCGTGAGGCAGGCGCCCCCAACGCCGTCATCGCACCCGCGACATGATCGAAGCGCCCGTCTCGACGACCAGCATTGACGACGTGACCGACCGCATGGGCCGATGGTCGTTCGTGTGGTTTCTGGCGGCGACCTCGCTCGGCTATTTCGTGGTGCAGCTCGACGTATCGATCGTCAACCTGAGTCTGCCGACGCTGCGCGATTATTACCGTGCGGACGTGGCGGTGCTGCAATGGATCGTCAACCTCTACACGCTGTCGTTCTCGGTGGCGTTGCTCTGCGCGGGCGTTCTGGGCGATCGTTTCGGCAGCCGCAAATTCCTCCTGATCGGCTATGGCGTGTTCGCGCTCGGTTCGCTGGCCTGCGGGCTCGCGCCCGGCATCGGCACGCTGCTGTTGGGACGGGTCGTGCAGGGGCTGGGCGCGGCGATCATCGTGCCGAACTCGCTGGCGGCGATCAATTGGGCGTTTGCGGACAAGCCGCAGTTACGAGCGAGCGTCGTGGCGATCTGGATCGCGTTCGGCGGCGCCGCGCTGACCTGCGGTCCGATCTTCGGCGGCGTGATCAATGCCGTAGCCAGTTGGCGCTATATCTTCTTCCTGAATCTGCCGGTGTGCGCCATCGGCGCATGGCTGACGCTGCGCCACGTGGCGCGGACCTCACGACGGTCCACACCCTCACAGGACTGGCTTGGTCAGGGCTTGGTGCTGGCGTTTTCCACCGGTGCGCTGCTGCTGATCGTCAATTACGACGACTTCTCGCCAGCGTGGCGCGGTGGCTTGCTGGCCGTCTCGGCACTGGCGCTGGCGCTATGTGTCCGGGTCGAGCGGCGTCATCCGCATCCGGCCATTCCGCTTGAAATTTTCCGCAACCTCGGACTGCAAAAGGCGTTGGCCTATAGCGGACTGATCAACTTCGTCTATTTCGGTCTGGTGTTCTTTGCCAGTCTCTACTTCCGCGATGACCTGCGGATGTCGGTGCTCATGGCCGGGCTGGCCTTTATCCCCATCACGCTGCCGCTCATCGTGGGCAATCTGCTCGGCAGCCGTATGGCGCGCACGCACGGCCCGGCGTACACCGTAAAAGTCGGCTTCGCACTGATGATTCCCGGCCTTTGCTGGCTGGCGCTGCCGTGGCTGCACGCCGATTACCGGTTGATGCTGCCGGCCTTCGCCCTGACGACTTTCGGCATCGGCTTCGTGCCGCCGATGATGACCGCTATCGCCATGCAGTCGATCGGCCCCGAGCGCGGCGGCATGATCTCGGCCGTCATCAACTTCTTCCGGCAGATCTGCGGCGCGTTCGGCGTCGCAGTGTTCGGCCTGCTCGCGAGCGCGGGCGATGCGTCGGCGTCGTACCGCCACTTTGGCATTGCGCTGGCACTCGTTGCGGTGCTGTTCGTGGTCCTGATCGCTTTTTTCACGATGCGCGAACAACGCGCTCGGCAGATGTAGCAAGTGTCGCGGATCTACAAGATCCCGGCGGTATTGGCTCGCTACGCCACCACGGGCGAGCCGACAACGATTCCCGACATCGACGGGAACGACAACATCTCTTGGAGGAGCATCATGGAGGCTTCGGTATCCGCGCTTGCGGGCGCGTCGTCGGCATTTGAGGCATCGGCTTACCGCAAGGTGGCCTGGCGGCTTACGCCGTTGCTGCTGTTGTGTTATCTGGTGTCGTATCTGGATCGCGTGAACGTCGGTTTCGCGAAGCTTCAGATGGCCGCCGATCTCGGGCTGTCGGACGCGGCCTACGGACTTGGCGCCGGGATTTTCTTCTTCGGCTATTTCCTCTTCGAGGTGCCGAGCAACCTGATCATGCATCGCGTCGGGGCGCGTGTCTGGATTGCCCGCATCATGATTACGTGGGGCGTGGTGTCGGCGCTGACGATGTTCGTTACCACGCCGGCCATGTTCTACGTGATGCGTTTTGTGCTCGGCGTTGCCGAGGCCGGCTTCTTTCCCGGTGTGATTCTCTATTTGACCTACTGGTATCCGGCCCACAGGCGCGGTCGCATGACGACCGTGTTCATGACGGCCGTGGCGCTTTCGGGCGTGATCGGCGGCCCGATCTCCGGCTTCATCCTCAAGACGTTCGACGGCATGGGCGGGTGGCATGGCTGGCAATGGCTGTACCTGCTGGAGGGGCTGCCGTCGGTGCTGGTCGGGCTGCTCGTATTTTTCGCGCTGGACGATCGCATTGCGCAGGCCCGATGGCTGAGCGAGGACGAGCGGGCGTTACTCGAGCGCAATATCCGCAGCGAGGAGGGGCAGAAGTCGACGATGTCGTTCGGTGCGGTCATGACGAGCCCGCGCGTCTGGCTGATGTGCGTGATCTACTTTTCGTTCGTGATGGGGCTTTATGGCGTCGGTTTCTGGCTGCCGACGCTTATCCATGCGACGGGGGTGGCCGATCCGTTCACTATCGGGCTGCTCTCGGCGGTGCCTTATGCCGCGGCCGTGGTGGCGATGCTCGCCATCGCGCGTAGCTCGGACCGGATGCGCGAGCGGCGCTGGCATCTGGCGCTGCCGGCGGCGATGAGCGCGATCGGCATGGTGCTATCGGTGCTTTGGGCCCACGAAACGGTTTGGGCGATGGCGAGCCTCACGCTTGCGACGATGGGCATCCTGAGTGTCATTCCGCTGTTCTGGAGCCTGCCGACCGCGTTTCTCGGCGGCGCGGCAGCGGCCGCCGGCATTGCCATGATCAATTCGATCGGCAATCTGGCCGGCTTCCTCGGACCTTACCTGATGGGCCTGTTGCGTCAGGGGACGGCGTCGAACGGTGCCGGCATGCACTTGCTGGCGGCTTTCATGGCGCTGGGCGGGGCGCTCGCCCTGACGTTGCCGCGCGCGTTGGTCAACAAATAGCGCGGGCGCCCCGTCCCACGGCCCCCTGCGGCGGAGGTGCCTCGTCAGAGGGAGCCGTTTCGCCCGGCGTCTGTTGCGCTGCAACAGATTCGCCGCGCGCGCTGCGTGGCGCGTGCAAGCCCACCGCAACGCGCGTAAGGTGACAAATACGCTCAATCCGATTGAGCGTCTTGGACATCGAAGCGGGCGCGCGTATTCCGTACACTCTCACTATGTCGGCAATGCGCGAACCGCTTGGCCGACGCAAGACGAAGGTGCGTCATCGCGGCGTGCGTTCGTCACCCAGAGTATCGGCCGCACACCCACGGCCAGATGCCCCGTCTTTGTGACAGCGTGAGACACAATCTCAAACGTGGAGACAAACACAATGAGCCTGCCAGAGCCGCGTGACTCGCGCGAGCGTCGTGAGCCACTACGTCTGCATGTGCCGGAGCCTACCGGGCGGCCGGGTTGCAGCACCGACTTCTCCTACCTGCATCTATCGCCCGCCGGGGCGGTGCGCAAGCCGGCCATCGACGTCGCGCCGGTCGAAACCAGCGATCTCGCCTACAGCCTCGTGCGCGTGCTCGACGACAGCGGCAACGCCGTCGGCCCATGGGCGCCGGACCTGAGCGACGCCCAATTGCTGGCCGGCATGCGCGCGATGCTCAAGACACGCATCTTCGACGCGCGCATGCAGATCGCGCAGCGCCAGAAAAAGATTTCGTTCTACATGCAAAGCCTCGGCGAGGAGGCGATCGGTTCGGCGCAGGCCATGGCGCTCGATACCGGCGACATGTGCTTCCCCACCTATCGGCAGCAGAGCATTCTGATCGCGCGTGAGGTGCCGCTTGTCGGCATGATGTGCCAGCTCATGTCGAACGAGGGCGATCCGCTCAAAGGGCGGCAACTGCCGGTCATGTATTCGGATCGGGAGAACGGCTTCTTCACGATCTCCGGCAACCTCGCCACGCAGTTCATTCAGGCCGTGGGCTGGGCGATGGCGTCGGCGATCAAGGGCGACACGAAAATCGCGTCGGCATGGATCGGCGACGGCGCCACTGCCGAAGCCGACTTTCATACCGCGCTGACCTTTGCCCACGTCTATCGTGCGCCGGTCATCCTTAACGTCGTCAACAACCAGTGGGCTATCTCGACCTTCCAGGCAATCGCTGGCGGCGAGGGCACGACTTTTGCGGGGCGCGGCGTGGGCTGCGGCATTGCTTCTTTGCGCGTTGACGGCAACGACTATCTCGCGGTGTATGCGGCCTCGCGCTGGGCCGCCGAACGTGCGCGCAGCAATCTGGGGCCAACGCTGATCGAATGGGTCACGTACCGGGCCGGCGCTCACTCGACGTCCGACGATCCCACCAAATATCGTCCGGGCGACGACTGGACGCGCTTCCCGCTGGGCGACCCGATCGGCCGCTTCAAGCAGCATCTGATCGCGAAAGGCATCTGGTCGGAACAGGCGCATGACGATTTGATTGCCGCGCTCGAAGCCGAGATCGTCGCCGCGCAGAAAGAGGCCGAAAAGTTCGGCACGCTGATTGACGAACGCATTCCCAGCCCGGCCAGCATGTTCGACGAT
>NZ_JAELTP010000847.1 GCF_016428915.1 Pandoraea sp. ASV26 | reverse complement strand
CATCCCGCCCGGCCACGAAGTGTGACGACACCAGACACTGAGAATATTGACAAGCACAGCACCAACGCTATCTACTGTCTGTTGAGTTCTGCAGATCTGGCGTTGCAAATCCCCATTGCTCATCTCTCAAATTCTGGACACGCTTTTTTGTTCCAGGATGTCATTCAATAGCAACCCCTGCCCTCCAAGTCTAGAGTGGATGCTGCACTGTACGAGTAATATCCATGGGAACAATCTGATTTCCGTCCTGCCCCGCCCTCCTAAAGATGCGCTGTTCTGCCTGCGGCTTCCGTGTGACATATCATCCAAGGAAGCCGGAGGCATCATAGCTGTTTGCATCATGTTACCGACGGTCTGGTACGTGGCACATGGGCCTTGCATGGGTTTGGGAG
>NZ_JAELTP010000846.1 GCF_016428915.1 Pandoraea sp. ASV26 | reverse complement strand
CCCCCCACCCACCACCCGGTTCGTCGGCAGCGTCAGATGTGTATAAGAGACAGGCACAAGCAAGATTGATTCTTTGCTTTTGTTTGTATTTTGTTCGTAGTAGTGCCATATGCTACATGACATGCAAGTTTAAAACCTTCGCCACTCCAGAAGACCCCAAAACGCAAAAAAAGAAACAAGGCCCAAGTCCCACGCGTCCTTTTTTTTTTACTCATCCATAACAACGTTGGTCTTCTCGGAAACGTACAGACCGTCCAAGAACTGTGAAGGATCTAGTTAGCCACATGAACAGAAGAAACAATGAAATGTTCCCGCGGCGCAAAAAAAAGTCATCGCCAAAAAAGTCGGACGTAGCAAAATAGAAAGCTCGCGGTTGAATGAGAAAACGTACC
>NZ_JAELTP010000845.1 GCF_016428915.1 Pandoraea sp. ASV26 | reverse complement strand
GTGTCAGGTCAATTGTTGCGTGGATTGAATCTTCGTCTTCTACAAGTGGGCTTCAGGCGGTTGACGATGATTCCACCAGAGCCAACGAGAAACTAGTTACGAATCAAGTCGGTGATTCGCCGCCGCAGCTGGAAAACTTGAGTATACAGCCGTTTGATGACTCGCTAGCTTTTTTGAATTATCGAAATTACTTTATGGATCAGCCACTTGCTCGCTGCTTAGATACTGAGATGGACGACGTGGGAACAAAGGCAGATTCAGAGACTACAGAAGCTGTCTCTTATACACATCTGACGCTGCCGACGAACCGTGTGGTGTGGAGTGAGCGGGGGTGGGGGGGTGAGTGGAAAAGGGGGGGGGGGGGGGGGGGGGGGGGGGGGGGGGGGGGGGGG
>NZ_JAELTP010000844.1 GCF_016428915.1 Pandoraea sp. ASV26 | reverse complement strand
GGAAGGCCTGTTGATTGGCCTGAAGCTTAGGGAAGGATGAATAGCTGCCTGAAGTCTTAGTGTGCAGTAGTACGCCTTGACGGCGGCAAGACGGATAAATCGGCACTTTAGCTAAGCTACCTTTGGCACAAAGGATCAGCCGGTGGTGTGGTGGCCACCAGACGAGATTGGCGCGCTCCCCGATCCGTAGGTGGCTTAATGGCTTGGCAACATACTGGGTCAAGTATCGACAAATCAAACGTCACCAACGAGACAAGACCACTTCCGTCTCGATTAAGCTACAAAGTATACCAACATGCACTTCGTATCAATTAACCATTATTGGGATATTTCATGTCAGACTCAAGCAATATCATCATTCAGTTTACCTAGGAAGCGCTGATATACAGAAA
>NZ_JAELTP010000843.1 GCF_016428915.1 Pandoraea sp. ASV26 | reverse complement strand
ACCTGAGGTACCGACTTGCAAACGCCACTCCGTTCTTTCACACTTCAAGTTCTGGTACCCGCAGAGACCGTGGATGCATCTCTCAAGTTACCAGTCGCGCATCTCCCGACGACGAATGAGTAGAGCACAACATTTTACAGGACGCATACGGACACTTTCCTTGTAAGTTGAAATAAGGTATGTTGGCGAGTGGCTCGTGTCACCGTAGCTTTCCATACCACGGCGTACGTTAATGCAACTTTTTGAAGTAGGCTGGCTGAAGCAATGCCTGCCACCGCGGCGTGTAATTTCCCTCAGGTCTTTAATCTTGTCTCTGCGGTTTTTCACAGTAATGTACGCCTTAAAGCAGAAGGAGTGACAAGTCTACGGGCCATTAGCATGCTGACCAAAGG
>NZ_JAELTP010000842.1 GCF_016428915.1 Pandoraea sp. ASV26 | reverse complement strand
ATTCATGCTAGAGCGGAGCGTTGCCCATAAGCCCGAGAGCTTTGCACCTCGCGCGTCAATCACCATCGATCAGATCCGCCGGTTGGTACTTAAGAAGCATATTTCAACATTGAGGCGGCTCAGCATCAAGGATGAGTCGAAGGAGGCCAACTGGGATGCAGACGAGAAGGCCCTGATTCTGATATGCAATCAGGGCCGTCAACTCGAGGAGCTGGCTGTGAGCATGAACATACACGCCGTGGTAAGTGCGACATTTGCATTGGGCATAATATTCCACCAAGAGCTAACAAATACGTTTTAAAAGCATGCATTTATGCAGTACTTCTCTGGCCTGGTTAACCTGCGGGCAATCAACATCTTGCATTTCAAAAACAATGATACATGTCTTTGGGT
>NZ_JAELTP010000841.1 GCF_016428915.1 Pandoraea sp. ASV26 | reverse complement strand
ATCGAGCCCGAAGCGGCCTTGATTTCGGTCTTTTGCTTCAATGTCGGGTATGCCGAAGGAGCAAAAGCAGAAAATTCGTATGCAAGGAATTGCTGTCCATCCTGAGGGATTGACGCAGGCAATGCGCTGTATGCCTTCAAGTAAAAGAACGAGACCCCGATGGTTTGTTGGCTACCAGCCTTGAGGGGAGTAGGAAACTGAACCTTATAATATTGGATGTCACTTTGGCGGAATACACGTCAGCACGGAGTAGTAAAACATAAAGAGCCCTTGGAACGGTGTTACTGTACCTGTTAGGATCATACTCGACGACCTCGACAGAAAACTGCCCTGATGCACTGTCCTTGCGGTCCTTGGCCTCGAATCCACCGACGCGAGCGATTTGCTCGGTAG
>NZ_JAELTP010000840.1 GCF_016428915.1 Pandoraea sp. ASV26 | reverse complement strand
CCCTTTCAGCCGTCTTCCGCGAGAGCCTGCGTATCGGCTCAGAAAACTTTTCGGTTCGGCTAATCAAGGAAGACACTATGCTGTCGGGTCGATATTTCCTCAAGAAAGGCGCTGTTGTGCAAATTTCTGGAGGCGTCATTCACTCTGACAAGTCTATATGGGGCGACGACGTGGAGGACTTTAACCCGGAGAGATTCCTGGGCCAGCGAGCAAAGGCGGCTGGATTCCACCCCGCGGCGTTTCGCGGCTTTGGTGGTGGAAAGACGCTGTGTCCCGGACGGCACTTTGCTATTAATGAGATTTTGCTCTTTGCAGCCATGATTGTTGTTGGGTTTGACATGACTGCTCCAGATGGTGGCCCTGTCACGGTGCCTTTGAAGAATGACCGTGTGA
>NZ_JAELTP010000087.1 GCF_016428915.1 Pandoraea sp. ASV26 | reverse complement strand
GCCTACGGGGAACGGTTGTCGTCGGTCGCTACGCTGGCCATGTTCGTCGCGCTGGTGACGGGCGCGTTCAACGCCTGGCGCACCCTCGGCGAGACGCCGTCGCTGTGGTTCACCACTCAGAATGCGCCTTATCTGGCGTGGCTCGTGACGAAGCTCGTACTCGTGGCCTGCGCCGCGTTGCTCGGGGCCTGGAATCGTTGGCATTTCCTGCCGCGTCTGGCGCTCGATGCCGGCGAGACACCGCTCGATACGACGGCCTTCGCGCGCGTCGTCGCCGTTGAAGCGCTCGTGCTGGTGATGGTGATGAGTCTGGCGGCGAAGCTCGGCACGACGATGCCCCCGGGCGTCTGATCGAATTCGATAGCAAGAAACGGAGCGCAGTGTCGCGACCCGCTCCCTACACTGAAGGCCAGACTTCAGTCATCGGGAGAACACCGTGATGCGTACCCAACAAATGACCGCCAAACGCCCGCTTCGCTCCGGCACCCCCGGTCTGCGCGAGACATCCGAGACATCTGATATCTCGGATATCTCGCATGGCGCCGACAAGCCGGCCCGGACGGCGACGGCCCCTGCCGTGCAGCCCTACGCAACGGACGACGCCAAATGGGCGGCCGTCACCGCTCGCGACAAGCAGGCGGATGGCGAATTCGTCTACGCCGTGCGCACGACCGGTGTGTATTGCCGGCCGTCGTGCGGTGCGCGCCTCGCCCGTCGCGAAAACGTCGCGTTCCATGCGGATACGGCAGCGGCTGAACGCGCGGGCTTTCGTCCGTGCAAGCGGTGCAAGCCGGATCAGGGTGGACTCGACGCGCGTCACGCCGCGCTGGTGAGCGCCGCCTGCCGTCGCATCGAGACGGCCGAGGTGGCGCCGCGTCTGGAAGCCCTCGCCGCCGAGGCGGGTTTGAGTCCGCACTATTTCCACCGGCTGTTTCGCTCGGTGACGGGTGTGACGCCGCACGCCTATGCGAACGCGCGTCGCGCCGAGCGTGTGCGTGATGCGCTGCCCGCCGCGCAGAGCGTCACGTCGGCCTTCTACGACGCCGGCTTCAATTCCAATGGCCGCTTCTACGCGAACGCCAACGCCCTGCTCGGCATGAAGCCGGCGGCGTTCCGGGCCGGTGGCAAGGCCGAATCGATTCGCTTCGCCGTGGCGCAGTGCTCGCTCGGCGCGCTACTGGTCGCCGCCACCGCGCGTGGGCTGTGCGACATCTCGTTGGGCGACGACCCCGAGACGCTCGTGAAGGATTTGCAGGACCGCTTCCCGAAGGCGGAGTTGGTCGGTGCCGACGTCGAGTTCGAGCGCTGGGTCGCGCAGGTCGTGGGGTTCGTGGAGTCGCCGCGCATCGGTCTGTCGTTGCCGCTGGATGTGCGCGGCACGGCGTTCCAGCAACGCGTCTGGCAGGCGCTGCGCGATGTCCCCGCTGGCGAGACAGCGAGCTACGCGCAGATCGCGCAGCGCATCGGTTCCCCGCGCGCGGTTCGTGCCGTGGCGCAGGCATGCGCGTCGAACAAGCTGGCCGTGGTCATTCCGTGCCACCGGATCGTGCGCCACGATGGCGCGCTGTCGGGCTATCGCTGGGGCGTCGAACGCAAGCGCGCGCTGCTCGCCCATGAGCGCGGGGATGGCATGGATGACGGTGAAGGTTCGGGTTCGGATAAGGTGAAGCTGTGACCGCGCGCGCCTCGTCCTTCAATTCACTCGAATCCGTCGAGTCCATCGCGTCAGTCGCATCGATCGAGTCGCTCGATTGGGCCGCACTGGAAGACGAGCTCAATCGCTTCGGTGCGGCTCGCATTCCCCATCTGCTGAGCGCCGGCGAATGCGACGAACTCTGCGCGATGTATGGCGAGACGAACGCACGAACGAGTACCACGCCGACGTCGCCTCGTTTTCGCAGCCGTGTCGTGATGGCGCGCCATGGCTTCGGACAAGGGGAATATCAATACTTCGCCTACCCGCTGCCCTCGCTCGTTGCCGGACTGCGCGAAGCGTTCTACGCCCCGTTGCGAGAGATTGCGCACCGCTGGCACGCGGCAATGGGCATCGCCACGCGCTACCCTGCCACGCACAGCGCCTACCTCGCGCAGTGCCACGACGCCGGTCAGCGCCGCCCCACGCCGCTACTGCTGCGCTACGAGGCGGGCGACTACAATTGTCTGCATCAAGACCTCTATGGGGAACACGTCTTCCCGTTGCAGGTGGCCATTCTGCTCTCGCAGCCCGGCGAAGATTTCACGGGCGGCGAGTTCGTCCTCACCGAGCAGCGCCCGCGCATGCAGTCACGTGCCGAAGTGGTGCCGCTCACGCGTGGCGATGCTGTCGTGTTCGCCGTGCATCACCGTCCGGTGAACGGCACGCGCGGCGTGTATCGCGTGAACATGCGACACGGCGTGAGCCGCGTGCGCAGCGGCCATCGGCATACGCTCGGCGTGATCCTGCACGACGCCACATGACACTCGACCTCTTCGGCAACGCACACGACAACGCTTGCCACGACAGCCCGCAGACCGATGAACTGGGTCCGGGCGCGTTCGTGTTGCGCGGGTTTGCGCAGCCGCAACTGGCGAGCTTGCAGGCGGACATCGATGCGGTGATTGCGCAAGCGCCGTTGCGTCACTGGCTGACGCCGGGCGGCAAGCGCATGTCGGTCGCCATGACGAATTGCGGCGAAGTGGGATGGATCAGCGACCGCATGGGCTATCGCTATGGCACGCACGATCCGCTCTCGAAGCAACCGTGGCCGTCGATGCCTGCGTCGTTCGTTACGCTCGCGCGTCAGGCCGCCGAGGCGGCCGGCTATCGCGACTTCGCCCCCGACGCCTGTCTCATCAATCGCTATGCGCTGGACGCACGTCTCACGCTGCATCAGGATCGTGACGAACGCGAACTGGGTGCGCCCATCGTGTCGGTCTCGCTCGGGCTGCCCGCGATCTTCCTGTGGGGCGGGTTGCAGCGCACCGACCGCACGCGTCGTGTGCGGCTGAGCCCGGGCGACGTGGTCGTGTGGGGCGGCCCGTCACGGCTCGTCTATCACGGCATTGCGAGCGTCGAAGGCAGCTTCGACGCTCAGGCCGTGCGCTACAACCTCACGTTCCGGCAGGCGCGCTGATCGTTCAACCGACGCGCGCCTCGCCGTCATACCTTACTCACTATCTGGCTCAATACGCAGCTCAATACGCGGCTCAATACCCGACCGTGAAACGCGCGCGCGGGTGCTGGTTCTTCTCGAGCTCGTCGACCAGCGCGATGGCGTAGTCTTCCATCGAGATCCAGCTCTTGCCGTCGGCATCGACGAGCAGAGCGTCGGCACCGAGACGGAACTTGCCCGTGCGCTCGCCCGGCTCGAACAACGCCGAGGGCGACAGGAACGTCCAGTTCAGCGACGAGTCCTTCGGCTCGGCGCGCAGCACTTGAAGGAACTCGCGACCGGCGCTCGCTTCCGGCTTGTAGGCCTGCGGAAAATCCGGCGTGTCGATGAGTGCCTTGCCCGGTGCAATCTCCAGACTCCCCGCACCGCCCACCACGAGCAGACGCGGCACGTTCGCACGCTTGACTGCGTCGATGAGTTTGGCGGCATCCATCGAGGCGAAACGACCCGCGCTGATCACGGCGTCGTGACCGGCAAGCAGCGGCGCGAGCGACGTCGGGTCCGCAGCGTCGCCCTTGACGATCGAGAGGCCCGGCTCGGCTTCGACACGTTCGGGATTGCGCGCGATACCCGTGACGGTGTGACCACGTTGCAGCAACTCGGCGGCAACGCGCGTACCCACGCGGCCGGTAATACCAATCAAGGCGACTTTCATCAGGATTCTCCTGGGAGTGAGGGGGAAATTCGGGATAGCGGCCGACGCTCAGCGCGCGCAGCCGTCAGGACCGCATTGCGGCAGCGCACCGGCACCGCCTTGGGCAGATGCCGTCGTCTGCGCGGCCAGCAGACGCTCGCGCAGCGCATCGCGCCACGCATCGGGTTGGCCCAGATAGCGGCCGGGTTCAAGGCGTTCCGTCTGGCCGCCGATCTCCAGCGCAAAGGTCGGGAAACCGCTGCCGCCCACACGGGCGAGCCACGCGCGGCTGTCGCGGAAGTGCTGCATGAGCGAGGTGGCATCCTGCGCGTCGAAGGCGTTGGCGAATGCCTCCCGGTCGAGGCCGAGAGATGCCGGATCTGTGGCATTAGCCGCACCCGCAGCGATATCGATGAGCACGTCGCGATCGGCAATGCGCTTGCCGTCGACGTAATGGGCGCGCTGCAACGCGGCGAACATGTCGAGCCCGCGCCCGGCCAGCGCCTCGGCGGCAAGCACGGCAGCCGTGGGCGGCGCGGAGTCGAATACGGCGGTGCCGTCGCGCAGCAGCCCTTCGAAGTAGGCGTCGCCAAACGGCTGACCGGTCAGCGCCGCAATGCGATGGTCGTGCGGCATGACGTAATTGCGAAGCTGCGGCGTGACCGGTTGCGCGTTCGGCCCGGCCATCATGCCGCCACCGTGAAACACCACGTCGAGGCCGGCCACCTCGCGGGCGGCACGCACCAGCGGCGCGGCGGCGTAGCACCAACCGCACAGCGGGTCGGCGATGTAATGCAGTGTTGCCTGCGGCATTTCGATCTGTCCTGTGTCGTGCATCGCCGTCACGCGACGGCGTCTCATGTATGCCATCGTAGTCGCGCCAATCGCTCAAAAAAAGCCCATAATGACGATCACTTTGTTGCATCGATCGAGCGAATCATGGACCGTCTGACGGCAATGCGTGTCTTTACCGAGGTGGCCGAACGCGGCTCGCTCACGGCGGCGGCGCAGCGGCTCGACATGTCGCGCGCGATGGTCTCGCGGTATCTGGCGGAGCTCGAAGCGTGGCTCGGCACACGGCTGCTGCACCGCACGACCCGCGCGGTGAGCCTCACCGACGCCGGTAACGACGCCCTGCCACGCTGTCGCGAAATGCTCGGCATCGCCGACGATCTGGCGTGTGCCTCTACCGCCGACAGCGCACCGCGCGGCCTGCTGCGCGTGGCGTGCAGCACCTCGCTCGGTCAGGCGTTTCTGGCCGCGGCCGTCACGCGTTTCATCGTGCGGCATCCGGGCGTGGCCGTCGATCTCGTGGTGGCGGACCGCACCGTCGATCTGGTGGACGAGCGCATCGACCTCGCGATTCGCGTGACCAGCGAACCGTCGCCCGGTCTCATCGCCCGACGGCTCGCCACGTGCCACTCCGTGGTGTGCGCAGCACCCTCGTATCTTCAGCGTCATGGCACGCCGGAGCGCGCCGAAGACCTCGCGCTGCACAACTGTCTGACGTACACCTACTTCGGCAAGAGTCTCTGGCAGTTCACGCACAACGGCACGCCGCTCGGTGTGCCCGTCGGCGGCAATCTGTCGGCCAATGAAGTCAACGTGGTCTTCGCCGCCACGCTGGCGGGCGCGGGCATCTCCATGCAGCCCGTCTATTCGGCGCTGCCGCATCTGCGCGACGGCACCCTGCGTGCGCTGCTGCCCGACTATGTGCCGCGCGAGATGACCGTCTACGGTGTGTACATGTCCCGCAAGCAGATGCCGAGCGCCTTGCGCGCGTTGCTCGACGATCTGGTCGAACAGTTCCGCACCGGACTGTTCGAAGACACCGGCTACGCCACACGTCGAGCCACCCCGGCCACCTGAAGCGCCCCGCCGCGGGTCATCCGGCGTGACGTCATGACGGCGTCACCGAATTGTCACAATCCCCGCGTAAAAACATCGTCTGCCTCGCCCGCCCGGGCAAGCCGACGCCGCCGCTCCCGTATGTCGACGTCAGCCCCTGCCGGCCGGTTGCGCATGCGCGCGCGCATCAAGCGCGCCGCACGCAGCACACGCATCACGCGCATATAGCCGAACGCCACTGCCTGCTACGCCACACAAGGACAACAAGGACATCATGACGAACGACGCCACGCCCCAACCTCACGATCCCGCGCTGGATGCCGAGCGCTCGCACGACGACAATCCGTCGGACCCGTCGCGTCGCCGTCTGCTTCAGGG
Organism: Pandoraea sp. ASV26; assembly: GCF_016428915.1. GTDB lineage: Bacteria > Pseudomonadota > Gammaproteobacteria > Burkholderiales > Burkholderiaceae > Pandoraea. The sequence continues at coordinate 17,587 of NZ_JAELTP010000087.1, read as the reverse complement.
GCTGGCTGCCATCGGCGCCGCCGGTGCGGCGGGCGCCACCACGGCACTGAGCGGTTGCGCCGCCGAGGGCGGTGCCGGTGCCCCCACGGCCGTGGCCGCAGGCGGCACGTTCGACGCGCAGCTCAAGGCCAACATCAAGACGGTGGTCGTGATCTATCTCGAGAACCGCAGCTTCAACAACCTGTTCGCCGATTTCCCCGGCGTGGAGAAGCCGCTCTCGAAGGTGGCCGCATCCGAGTACACGCAGCTCGACCGCGACGGCAAGACGCCGATGTCGCTGCTGCCGCCGTTCTTCGACGGTCTCGTGCCGCGTGCGCAAACCATCGGTGGCAAGAAGTACCACATCACCGAGAAGGACATCGCCCGTCAGCCGAACGCACCGTTCATGCTCAAGGACGCCGAGGGCAAGCTGCTGCCCGAGTCGGTCATCACGCGCGATCTGTGGCATCTGTTCTGGCAGAACCAGATGCAGATCAACAACGGCGCGAACAATCAGTTCGCCGCATGGGCCGACTCGGGCGGTCTGGTGATGGGCTACTACGGCGAGACCGCCAAGACGCTCGACATGTACAAGATCGCGCAGCAGTACACCATGTGCGACAACTTCTTCATGGCGGCATTCGGCGGCTCCTTCCTGAACCATCAGTTCCTGATTGCGGGCCGTCCGCCCGTGTATCCGAACGCCGCAGAAAGCCCCGCGAAGGACAAGATCGCCGTGCTCGCCGACGGACCGCAGGGCGCGCGTCTGGCAGTGGCACCGGACTCGCCCGCATCGGCCGCCGACGGCAAGCCGAAGTTCGTGCGCGACGGCGCCATCACGCCCGACAACTTCGCGGTGAACACCATGATGCCGCCGTATCAGCCGTCGCCGATCAAGCCTGCGGCGTCGGGTGACAAGCGTCTGGCCGATCCGTCGAACCCCGCCACGCTGCCGCCGCAGACGTACGCCACCATCGGCGACCTGCTCTCGGCGAAGGGCGTGTCGTGGGCCTGGTATGCGGGCGCGTGGCAGTCGGCGCTCGATCACAAGGGCGGCGCCGACAGGCCGAACTTCCAGTACCACCATCAGCCGTTCAACTACTTCGCCCAGTTCGCGCCGGGCACGGCCGCACGTGAGGAACATCTGCGCGATGGCGGCGAGGGCGACAGCCCGATCGCGAACAAATTCCTCGCCGACGCCATTGCGGGCAAGCTGCCGGCCGTCACGTTCTACAAGCCGCAGGGCAACCTGAACCAGCACGCGGGTTACTCGGATGTGGAGTCGGGCGACCAGCACGTGACGAACGTGCTCGCACACCTGATGAAGTCGCCCCAGTGGCAGAACATGATGGTCGTGATTACGTATGACGAGAATGGCGGCTGGTGGGATCACGTCGCGCCGCCGAAGGGCGATCGCTGGGGGCCGGGCTCGCGCATTCCGGCGCTCGTGGTCTCGCCGTTCGCCAAGCGCGGCAACGTCGATCACACGTTCTACGACACCACGTCGGTGCTGCGCTTCATCACGCGTCTGTACGATCTGCCGACGCTCGAAGGCATCGCGTATCGCAACGCCGCCTTCGCCGCACAAGGCGCCATGCCGCCGGGCGATCTGACGAAGACGCTGTCGTTCGCCTGAAGCCAGAGGGTCGCTGACGTTGGCACCGAGGTGCTGACGGCATCGCCCTCGAAGCGCACGCCAAAGGAAAAGGGCACCTGCGGGTGCCCTTTCTCTTGCCATCGCGCGGTGTGCGGCGTTGCCGTCACTCGTGCTCGTCGAGTTCGTCCGAGCGCAGCAGCAGTTTATCCAGCAGACGCTCGTACACGCGCATCTCGTCGTCCGTGAGCGCCTCGAACAGGCGGTCGTAGTGCGCGCGGGCGGCGTCGATCACCACGCGCCACACGCGCTCGCCTTCCGGCGTGAGCGTCACCTGGACCGCCCGGCCGTCGTGCTCGTCCGGCGCCCGACGCACCAGCCCGCGCGACACCAGACCGTCCGCGCCCCGGCTCGCCTGACTCTTGTCGAGATTCGCACGGCGCGCCAGCTCCGAGTTCGACAACGCCCCCGCCGCGCCCACCGCGGCAAGCACGCGCGACTCGGCCAGACTCAGTTGCACCGCTTGCGCATACGACTGCGCAATGCGCTTGTCGTGCTGCTTCATCAAACGGTGCATCTTGTACGTCAGGAACTGGTCGAGCGATTTGTGGGCTGGCCGCATTGCCGTGTTTTCCCCTAGACGAAATAGGTCGATATTTGGTTGCGAACGCAACATTAGCACACTGGAATCGTTGCGTTCACAACCAAATGCTCGATGACGCGTGTCGTCATTCCCGCGATGTGCATCCGCCACGTCCACTGGCCTGCGCCGACACGAGACCGGCTGCACACGCTTCGAGCGGCTTATCAGGTGCCACATCATGCATCGACCGGAGACCACCCCGCGCGCGTCGCTGTACCACGCGTATCGCGTCCATCCTCACTTTGCGCCGCAGGGCGACACGCAGGAGGTGCCCGTGACCATCGTCGGCGGCGGCCCCATCGGCATGGTCACGGCGCTCGCGCTGGCACGTCACGGTGTGCGCTGCGTCGTGTTGCAGGCCGAGCAACAGGTCTCGGAGGGCAGCCGGGCCATCGTCTTCACGCGCCGCTCGCAGGAGATTCTGCAAGCCGTGGGCGTGGCTGATGCGGTCGTCGCGAAGGGGCTGCCCTGGACCAGCGGGAATTCGTACTATCGCGGCCAGCGCGTGTTCCGCATGGAGTCGCCGGTGGACGAGGACGACCGCTTCGCGCCGCTCATCAACCTGCAACAGAACGTGCTCGAGAGCTATCTGGTGGACGCCATCGAGCGTGAGCCGCTCATCGAGATGCGTTGGGGCAACAAACTCGTCGGTCTCACGCAGCAAGCGAACGGCGTTGCGTTGCAAATCGACACGCCCGATGGCGAGTACACGCAACGCACGGGCTGGCTCGTGGCCGCAGATGGCGCGCGCTCGACGGTGCGCACGGCGCTGGGACTGCGCTTCGAAGGGGCGAGCTACGAGGGCCGCTTCGTCATCGCCGACATTCGCATCGATCTCGATCTGCCGACCGAGCGTCTCGCGTACTTCGCCCCCGACTGGAATCCGGGCAATACCGTGCTGATGCACCGCGAGCCCGAAGGTATCTGGCGTGTGGACTATCAATTGCCGGCGTCGGAGACGTCCGAAGATGCGCTGCAACCCGAGACGATTCGCACGCGCATCGACGCACAACTCGACATGATGGGTCTGGGGGGCAAGCCGTGGGAACTCGACTGGTGCTCGGTGTATTCGGCGCGCGCGCTCACGCTGCCCGACTACGTACACGGCCGCGTGCTCTTCGCGGGCGACGCGGCGCATCTGCTGCCGATCTTCGGGGTGCGCGGCGCCAACACCGGCTTTCAGGACGCCATCGATCTGTCGTGGAAACTCGCGGCCGTGGTGACGGGCGCAGCGCCCGAGCCGCTGCTCGCGTCGTACACGCACGACCGTGTGGGCGCTGCACGCGAGATCATTGCGGAAGCCGGCAAGAGCACCCGCTTCATGACGCCGCCGTCGCACGGCTTTCGCGTGTTGCGCGACGCCGTGCTGGACCTCTCGCTCGACCACGAATTCGTGCGGCCGCTGTTCCACTGGCGCACGTCGCGGGCACACGACTATCGTGACTCGCCGCTCAACTGTCCCGACGATGACAACGCACAGATGACCGCCGGCCCGAGCGTCGGGGCACCGGCCCCGAACGTCAGGCTCGCCGAGAACGACTATCTCTACGACCACCTCGGGGCGGCCTTCCATCTCGTGACGTTTGGCGATGCTTCGCTCGACGAAGCGCTGCGTCATGAGATCGTGAGATGGCGCGAGCGCGGGGTGCCGGTGAAGGTCATCGCATTTGCGCCATCGCCACTCACGCAAAACGCCGTCGCGGGATCGGACATCACGCTGCCCGATCCAACGGGCCACGCCGCAGCCAAGTACGGTGCGCACGACGGCACGGCGTATCTCTTGCGCCCCGATCACCACATCTGCGCGCGTTGGCAGCGGCTCGACGCAACCCGTCTTGCCAGCGCTCTTGCGCAAGCGACCGCCCGCGCGTGAGTCGTCACATCGCTCAAGGAAACACTGTCATGACCGCTCAACAGACCACCATCGCCGGACTCGAGGAAATTTACGACACCCTCGCGCTCGCCATCGACGCTGCCCCGCAGCACAAGGGCGAGCTTCTGCTCGCCAAGGTCGCCCTGCTTCTGGCGCATGAGATCCAGGACCCGCAGCGGGTGATCGATCTCATTGCTCAGGCGGCAAGCGACTTGCCGCCACCGGCAACGCAAGCGGCCTGACGCGTCGTTCGTCACGGTTCCGGGCCATAATGCGAAACGTCTTCGCGATCAAGGAACCCAACATGCCTGTAAACGCCCCCGTGACCGCTCAGGGCCCTACGCTCGTCGTTCTCATCGATGCCGATAACGCGGCACCCGCTATCGTCGAAGGCCTGCTCACCGAAGTGGCCAAGTACGGCGTGGCGAGTGTGAAGCGCATCTACGGCGACTGGACGAAGCCGAATCTCGACGGCTGGAAGAAGTGCCTGCTCGAATACTCGATCCAGCCGATCCAGCAGTTCCGCTACACCGTCGGCAAGAACGCCACGGACAGCGCGATGATCATCGACGCGATGGATCTGCTCTACACGGGTCGATTCGACGGTTTCTGTCTCGTCTCCAGCGACAGCGATTTCACGCGCCTCGCCTCGCGCATCCGCGAGCAGGGACTGATCGTGTACGGCTTCGGGGAACGCAAGACACCGCAGCCGTTCGTCACCGCCTGCGACAAATTCATCTACACGGAATTGCTGCGCCAGGACGACGAACCCGACGACGATGAAGCCCCGGCGCCACGCAAGCGTCGCAGTGCGACGGACCTCAAGCGCGACACGCGCCTCGTGCGGCTGTTGCGCAATGCCGTGACCGGCGTTTCCGATGAAGACGGCTGGGCGAGCCTCGGCCCCATCGGCAGTCACATCGCCAAGCAGGCGCCTGACTTCGATTCGCGCAACTACGGATTCGGCAAGCTGAGCGACCTCGTGACAACCATCGGACTATTCGACGTCGAACAGCGTGCGGGCAGTGGGGGCAACAAGGGCCTTTGGGTGCGGCTCAAGCCCAGGCGCGGCACCGCCAAGCGCGGCGAATGAGCGCGAAGGAAACTTTTTTCGGATATTTCGCGCGAAACGCTTGCCAGCTTCAAAAATTGACCCTATACTCGCGGTCTTTCTAGGCTCGTAGCTCAGCTGGTTAGAGCACCACCTTGACATGGTGGGGGTCGTTGGTTCGAGTCCAATCGAGCCTACCAACGAATCAAAGCACAAGGCGTCGCGCGTTTTCGCGTGACGCCTTTTGTTTTTTCAGCGGCCGATTCTTCTGGACTGCTAGCTGACGCAGCCCGCCTCCCGCCATTGCCTCACGCCATCACCTCCCGCGCACTACCGGCGCAGTCCCCGTGTGCTGCCCTCGTTACAAAACGACACATCCCAGACAAACTCGTAGCACCTGCTACGCCGCCTCGTCGATACACTGGCTTCAACGGTTCGACGAAAGGCAACTCGACAGCGCAACAGCGTCCGCCTTCGCGAATCGATCCGACTGACCGGCAACATTGCCTTCGCGCACGCAGCTTCCTCGCCTCTGGCATCGACCTGCGAGCGCCTCTGGAGATCATCATGAAACGCCTGCTTGTCATTGCTGCTCTCGGCGCTGCCGCCGCTGTTGCCTCGAGCGCCGCGTCGGCTCACGTGGACGTCGGCGTATATCTGGGCGTGCCCGCGCCGGTCGTTGTGGCCCCGCCGGTGTACGTCGCACCGCAGCCGGTCTACGTGCAACCGCGTCCGGTGTACGTGGCGCCGCAGCCGGTCGTCTACTACGGTCGTGATCGTTGGCGCGATTGGCACGATCGCCGCTGGGACGACCGCCATGATCGCGGTTGGCACGGTGGCTGGCGCCGCGACTGATTTCATCCTCAAGAACGAAGCGGCCCGCCGGTTGGCGTCGGCGGGCTTTTTAAGCGGGAAGCGGCTCCGTCGCTTTCCGCGTTCTTTTCTCTGACGCCCGTCTCCTAACCACCGCACGCCCCCGATTACACCATCGGCACGTTGCGCAACGCTCGCTTCATCCAATCCACGAACGCTCGCGTACGCGATGGCAAAAGCCGCGCATGCGGATACACGATACTGACCGGCCGCGCCGGCCCTTCGTAGTCTCTGAGTACGCGCACCAGTCGCCCGTCCGCCAGCGGGGCCGCCACCTGATACGAGAGGAAGCAGCCGTAGCCCATCCCGCCGATACACGCCTCGATGGCCGTGAAGCCGTGACTGATTTCGAGATTGCCATCGACCGGAACGACGAACTCCCGCCCGCCCTCCCAAAACCGCCACTGACCAAATCCGCCGCCGTACGAGCGGATGCAGTGCTTGCCGACCAGTTCGCGCGGATGCACGACCTCGCCCTGCTCGGCCAGACACGCCGGACTCGCCACCACCACACGACGAATCGCACCGACGCCCTGCGCGACGAGGGTCGAGTCCTCCAGCGGCGAGATGCGAATACCGACGTCGATGCCCTCCTCCCAGAGATTCACCACGCGGTCGTTGAGCAACAGCCGGCATTTGACGGCCGGATAGGCGCGCAAAAAGCGATATAGCGCAGGCGCAACGTGCAGTTGCCCGAAGAGCACCGGCGCCGTGACCACGAGCGTGCCGCTCGGCGCCTCGTGCCGTGCGCTCAGCCGCGCTTCCGCCTCGTGCAGTTCGTTGAGAATCTGACGGCAGGTGTCGAGGTACGTGCGTCCCTCTTCGGTGAGCGCAATGCGTCGCGTTGTGCGGTTGAGCAGCCGGACGTCGAGCGAAGTCTCGAGCGCCGCCAGGGTACGCACCACCGCCGGGAGGGAGGAATCGAGTGCGCGCGCCGCCGCGCTCAGGCTGCCCTGATCGACGATGGCGACGAACGTCTGCATGGCACGTAGCTTATCCATGCGTCGCATCATTACTCCGATTATCGGAGTAGTCAAATCAGTTTCGAGGTATTTATCCGGAAATTGGCGAGATGGACAATGCGCTCATCGGGTAACGGCTCCGACCTCGGGACCGCACCGCCCCATCACCGGAGACATGCCATGACTCACCTCGCCGAAGCGCAAGCGCAACACCCCGCCCGCCCGGCTCGTCCCATTCGCTTTTACCGGCACGCGCTGTCGGGCCACTGTCATCGTGTCGAGCTGATGCTGCATCTGCTGGATCTACCCTTCGAGGCCATCGACATCGACTTCGTGGCGGGTGAGCACAAACAGCCGGCGTTTCTCGCCATCAACCTGTTCGCTCAGGTACCGGTGATCGACGACGATGGCGTGGTGATCGCCGACTCCAATGCGATCCTCACGTATCTCGCCACGCGCTATGACACCGGTGGCACATGGCTGCCGCGCGATGCCGTCGGCGCCGCGACGGTGCAGCGCTGGCTGTCGGTGGCGGCGGGCGATCTGGCGTTCGGCCCGGCGGCCGCGCGCGTGGTGGTGGTGTTCAAGCGTCCCGTCGACGCCACCGAGATGATCGAACGCGCCAAGACTTTGCTCTCGCGCGTCGAGACGTATCTGAGCGCACCGCAAGCCACGCCGTTCCTCGCAGGCAAGACCCCCACGATTGCCGACATCGCCTGCTATGCGTATCTCGCGCATGCGCCGGAAGGCAACGTCTCGCTCGAACCCTATCCCGCGGTGCGTGCCTGGCTGGCCCGTGTGGCCGCGCTGCCGCGCTTCGTGCCGATGGCGTCGACGGCCTGCGGCCTGAATGCCGCCTGAACGCTGGCTGAACGCAGCATGAACACCAAGGAGGACGCCATGACCGCGCCCGTACCCACATCGCCCACCGGCTCGCCGTTCCACGCAGGCGAGATGGCTGTGCAAACGCTCGCCGGCTCGCGTGAAGCGATGGCGGAAATCGGCGCGCGCGTCATCCAGACCTCGATGCCGGATCAGCATCGTCAGTTCTTCGCGCAGTTGCCGTTTCTCGTCGTGGGTGCGCTGGACTCGCACGGCCAGCCCTGGGCAACGCTGTTGAGCGGCACGCCCGGCTTCGTGCAGTCGCCCGACCCGACGCTGCTGCGTGTGCACGCACTGCCGCCCTCGACCGATCCGTTGCATGGCGCGATAACGCCGGGCGCACCGATCGGCATGCTCGGGTTGGAGCCGTCCACACGCCGCCGGAATCGCGTGAACGGAACGGTGATCGAAGCGCATGCGCAGGGCTTTGCAATTCGCGTTGCGCAGAGTTTCGGCAACTGCCCGCAGTACATCCGCAAACGCGAAACCACGCCGCACAGCCATGACGAAGCGCCTCGGGCCGAGCCATCGCAAACGTCGCTCGACGACGACGCCCAGTGGCAGATCGCCAGCGCCGACACGTTCTTCATCGCCTCGCACTATGGGCCACAGCACGCCGGCGAAGACGCCACCGAACGCAGCGTGGGCACGGACGTCTCGCATCGCGGCGGCAAACCGGGCTTCGTGCGGGTCGAAGATGCGCACACACTGACGTGGCCCGACTTTCGCGGCAACGCGTTCTACAACACGCTGGGCAATCTCCACGCCAACCCGCGCGCGGGACTGGTGTTCGTCGACTTCGCGACGGGAGACTTTCTTCATGTGGCAGGCGACGCCGAAATTCTTTGGCAGGACGAAGCGCAAAGCGGCTTTGAAGGCGCACAACGACTCGTGAGGTTGCATGTGCGGGAAGTGCGTCGTGTGCACGGCGCGCTGCCGTTGCAATGGCGTGACGGCGAGACGTCGCCCAGCGTCGAACGCACGGGTGCCTGGCCGACGGTTTGATGTGATGTTCGCCCCGCGCTTGCCGCGTACAAACGGCGCGTGTAGAGTGTGTCCACGCCCGTCGAGTGACGCGCGCCCTTTGTCTCTTCATCGATCCATGACGACTCACGCGTCTGCCCGACTTGCCGACTCCGACGCAGCGCCGCTGCAATGCGGTGTCGGCTCGCGTGTGCGCGCACGCTTCGCAGCCGTCGCCCCGCCTCCGCTCTCCCTGCTCTCACCGCCAGCCGGCGTGGCAACTCCCGCCGTGGTGGTCGCCGTCGTCAGCACCGTGGCCTGACGCCACCGCTGGCGCGCTGGGTGCCGCGGATGTTCCGGGTGTTCATCGCCCGGCACCGCACCTTTTCATCCGAATTTCAGTTTCGATCCGCCTGTGCGCGCGTCATGCGTCGAACGCGATGACATGTCGTCACGTTGCGCATGCGATCGGCATCTCGTCATGGGAGACGGCGATCGCACGCCGCTTTCATTGACGCGACGCCCGGCAGGCCGGACATCCTGTTCAGGGGAAGATCGATGCACGTTGAAAGTCTCGCGTGGCGCCGACATGGCGCGACGCTCTTGTTCGTTCTGCTGTGGAGCGGCGGCGCACTGGCCGCCAAATGGGGGCTGACGCATGCGTCGGCGTTTGCGTTTCTCGTGGTGCGGCTGGGCGTGGCGCTTGCCGCGCTCACGCTGATCGCGTTGACGCGTCGTCAGTGGTGGCCGGCGCCCGGCACCCGATGGCAGGTCGCGGGCACCGGCGCGTTACTCGTCGGCGGCTATCAGGCGGCCTATCTGCTGGCGCTTGCCAACGGCATCACGCCGGGGGCGCTCGCGACGGTGCTCGGCGTGCAGCCGATTCTCACGCTCGTGGCACTTGAGCGAACGCATGGCGCACGGCGTCTCGCCGGGCTGGCCGTCGCGCTGGCCGGACTGGCGCTCGTCGTCGCGCAAAGTCTGATGTCGGCGCGACTGTCGGCGGCAGGCTCGGTGTGGGCGCTGAGCGCGCTCGCGTGCATGACGCTCGGCACGCTCGCGCAGAAGGGCTCGCGCCAGACGCCGCTCGACGTGCTGCCGCTGCAATACGCGGTCGGGCTCGCACTGGCGCTGCTCGTGGCGCCCGCGCAGCCGTGGCATATCGATGCGTCGTTGGGCTTCTGGCTGCCGCTGCTCTACATGGGTCTGGTGATTTCCGTGGGCGCCACGCTGCTGCTCTACCGCATGATCGCGACGGGCAACCTCGTCACCGTCACCAGCCTGTTCTATCTGGTGCCCGTGGTAACGGCGTTGCTCGACTGGGGCATCTTCGGCCATCGCCCGACAGCGCTCGCCGTCGCGGGCACCGCCGCAATCCTGCTGGGATTGCGATTGGCGCTCCGGTAACGCAGCCCAGCGCAGACACGCGTCACCCCGCGCGTCGGCTAAGATTGTCAGCTAGCTGGTGACAATGACGAGCGAAACCCTCTCGTTGTCACCCGATTCTTTTACGACAGGACTCTTACCGATGGATCTGCTCGACGATATGCGCATCTTCGTCACCGCCGTGGATGCGATGAGCTTTACGGGCGCGGCGGCGAAACTCGGGCTCTCGAAGCAGTTCGTGAGCCGCCGCATCTCGTCGCTGGAGCAGACGTTGGGCGCGCGGTTGCTGCTACGTACGACGCGACGGCTGGCGGTCACGGACCTCGGCCGGATCTATTACGAGCGCGCACGACGCATTCTCGAAGACGTGGAGGCCGCCAACCTCGCCGTAAGCAGCCAAGGCGAGCGCCCGCGCGGCAATCTGCGGGTCTCCGCGCCCATGTCGTTCGGCACGATGTTCCTCGGATCGGTCATTCCGTCGTTTCTCACGACATATCCGGACGTCACCATCGAGCTGGAACTGAACGACCGCACCGTCGACATCATCGCCGAGGGCTACGACGTGGCGGTGCGCATCGGCGAGCTGGCCGATTCGTCGCTGATCGCCCGAACGGTCGCGCCCATGCGGATGGTCACCTGCGCCAGTCCGCGCTATCTGGAAGCCCACGGCGCGCCGCAAACCCCGGAAGACCTGCGCGACCATGCCGTGCTGCCCTATGGCCACACGCAGCGCGTGAACTGGACCTACGCACGAGACGGGCATCCGGTCGACATCCCGGTTGCCGGACGCCTGCGCGTGAACAACGGCGAACTGGCGCGCGACGCCGCGGTAGCGGGGCTCGGGCTGACGTGGCTGCCGGTGTTCATTGTCGCGCCGGCGCTGCTGAGCGGGCGGCTTGTCACGGTGCTGGACGACTTCGCGCCCGCGCCGACGGCCATTCACGTCGTATATCCGCAGCATCGTCAGGCATCGCTCGTGATACGTGCGTTCTCCGACTTTCTGGCCTCGGCGTGCAGCGTGGCGGGTACGCAATGGTGAGGATTTGGGAGGTGACGGCGATCCCGGCACACGGGAATCGGCCGTCAGACTTGACCATCCATAGCCCGGACGGGGATACTTGACAGGTTAAAAACCCAGCTTTTCCACGCCGATGACCACGATTCTGCAACACATTCCCACGGGACAACGGGTCGGCATCGCCTTTTCGGGCGGTCTCGACACCAGCGCTGCGCTGCTTTGGATGCGCCAAAAAGGCGCGATTCCGTACGCCTACACGGCCAATCTGGGTCAGCCGGACGAACCGGACTACGAGGAAATCCCGCGCCGCGCCATGGGTTACGGCGCCGAGAACGCCCGCCTGATCGACTGCCGCGCGCAACTCGTGGCCGAAGGCATCGCCGCCCTGCAATCGGGCGCGTTCCACATCTCGACCGCCGGCGTCACCTACTTCAACACCACGCCGATCGGGCGCGCCGTCACGGGCACGATGCTCGTTGCCGCGATGAAGGAAGATGACGTCAATATCTGGGGCGATGGCAGCACGTACAAGGGCAATGACATCGAGCGCTTCTACCGCTACGGTCTCTTGACCAACCCCAGCCTGCAAATCTACAAGCCGTGGCTGGACCAGACGTTCATCGATGAGCTCGGTGGCCGCAAGGAAATGTCGGAGTTCCTGATCGCCAACGGCTTCGATTACAAGATGTCGGTCGAGAAAGCCTATTCGACGGACTCGAACATGCTGGGCGCAACGCACGAAGCCAAGGATCTCGAGCATCTGAATTCGGGCATCAAGATCGTGCAGCCGATCATGGGCGTGCCGTTCTGGCGCGACGATTGCGCGATCAAGGCCGAGGAAGTGACCGTGCGCTTCGAGGAAGGTCAGCCGGTGGCGCTGAACGGCAAGACGTTCGCCAACGCCGTGGAACTGTTCGAAGAAGCCAACCGCATCGGCGGGCGTCACGGCCTGGGCATGAGCGACCAGATCGAGAACCGCATCATCGAAGCCAAGAGCCGTGGCATCTATGAAGCCCCGGGTCTCGCGCTGCTGTTCATCGCTTACGAGCGTCTCGTGACCGGCATCCACAACGAAGACACCATCGAGCAGTACCGCGAGAACGGCCGCCGTCTGGGCCGTCTGCTGTATCAGGGCCGCTGGTTCGACCCGCAAGCCATCATGCTGCGCGAGACGGCGCAACGCTGGGTAGCACGCGCCGTGACGGGCGAAGTGACCATCGAACTGCGTCGCGGCAACGATTACTCGCTGCTCAACACCACGTCGCCGAACCTCACGTACAAGCCCGAGCGTCTGACGATGGAAAAGGGTGACTCGGTATTCACGCCGCTCGACCGCATCGGTCAACTCACGATGCGTACGCTCGACATCGTCGACACCCGCGAGAAGCTGATGACCTACGCCAAGGTCGGTCTGCTGACCGCATCGAGCGGCGACGCCCTGCCGCAGCTCGAAAGCAAGAAGGACTAAGTCAGCCGGCGGATGCATCGCCTTTCGGGGCCTTGCATCCGTGTTGTCCGTGTTGTCTGTCGCAACAGGCGGCGCGCCCCGTAAGGAGCGCGCCGCCTTTGTTTTTGGCCTGTCACGGTTCACGCGCTAAGATAGCGTCACAATAAGACAAATCCTTAATCCTCCCGCATTCGGGGTGCGCGCTTACTCCGTGATCAGCGGGACAGGCGCATGCGATGGAGACCTTACGTTGGTACGTCTGATACTGCTGTTGCTTGGCGTCGATTATTTGCGCCGCCGCGCTCGCGCACTGGTCTGGATCGGTGCGATTTTCTTCGCCTTCGGACTGGCACTCATCGTCGACGCGCTCGACGGTGTCGTCCATTTCCCGCTCAAGGTGTTCGCCTGGCTGCTGTTGCTTGAAGGGCTGGCCACGCTCGCCATCGTCTCCATTGGCGTGGGCGGTCAGCGGCTCGTGCGCGGGCTCAAGGGCGGGGCGTTCACCATTGCCGCGCTGCTCGTTCTCGTCCTCCATGAACAGAACGGCAACTTCTGGCTGTCGATGCTGTTCGGCACCCTGTTCCTTGCCGATGGACTGCTGCAATGCGTGGCCGCGTACGTCGTGCGGTATCCACGCTGGGCGTGGGCCATGGCAGGCGGGTTGCTTGAGATTGCCGTGGCGATCTTCTTCTACCAACCGTATCCGACGCACTACAAGGGCACGCTGCCGTACGCCATCGGGCTGGGGCTCGCGTTCACCGGCTGGAACGTGCTGGTGCTCGCCATGCGCGCGCGACGCATGCGCCGCGACTTCCGCGTCGAGCAGATTCTGGGCAGCCCGGAAGACAAGCGCAGCCTGTGGAGCGAACGCCCGCGCGCGCCCCGCTGGGAAGGGCCGCCCACGGAGTCCGAGCCGGCCCTGACGGTGCACGTCTGGACCCCATCGGGCTCCTCCAAGGCGCCGCCACGCCGCCACCCAGTGATCGACCGCTACATTGCCGCGGTCGACAAGAACGGCGTGATCTCGACGGGCCACGCCGCGCTGGAGAGCCACGAGGGCATTTACGTGAGCCTTTATCCGGCCAAGGAAATCGACCGCTCACCGGACCAGTTCGGGCAACTGCTTCGTGCCACGCGCGAGAACGATGTGCCCGGCGTGTTCCAGCCGGACTATGCAACGGAATCGAAAGCCTGGTGCCCGTCGACGGTCAAAGTCCGCATTCGCAATTACAGCCCGCGCCAACTGAGCGCGTTCTGGCAGACCTATCAGCAGGACAACACGTACAACCTCACGCACCGCAACTGCTCGAGCAGTGTGGCCAACGCGCTCGAGGCGGCGATCGAAGGCCGGGTGGGCCAACTGCCGAACGGCGAGGACGCCGGCTGGTGGACGTTCGTGCGTCTGTGGCTCACGCCCGAACTGTGGGTCGCCGCGCAACTGCGCAAACGGGCCAAGACGATGGCGTGGACGCCCGGCCTGGTGCTCGATTACGCGCGCGCGGTGAGCATGCTGGTCGACCCGCGTCCGTTCGGCTGGATCACGATGTCGTCGCTCGCGCTGCGTCGTATGCGCCGCTCGCGCCGGGCATGGCGAGAGGCCGCCGAGCAAGCCGCCGTCGCCCAGACGCAGGGCAATTCGGCGTCGCACGGTTGAACGTGCATAGCGGCAGGGCCCGCGAGACATTCGTGTAGGGACGGAGTAACGTCACTTGTGCTGGTCGGGGCAATGGCGGCAGGCATTCGGGCGACGCAGGGTCGTCGCCCGCGCAAGCTTCAGAAGCAAAACCCAAGACGAGGACAGTTCAACATGTTCAACCGCCTGTGGCGCTTCGCGAGCGCCGCCATGTTCGCCAGTCTGGTCATCGGCCGTGCCGCTCACGCGATCACGCCCGACGCCGCGCCCGCCACCATCCCTCACGGCGCCATCGTCGATCGGCAACCGCTCGAAGCCGACCACGGTCTGCCCGAGGCGGGTGCGCAATTCCGCATCCGATACAGCTCCATCGATGGCGTTGGCGGCATCGAAGCGCGCGAGGATACAGGGACCGTCTTCCTGCCCAAAGGGCCGACGCCGCCCGGCGGCTGGCCGGTCGTCGTGTGGGCACACGGCACGGTGGGCATCGCCAGCGCCTGCGCCCCGTCGCTCAATGTGCGCAGCCAGCGCGACATTCAGTACCTCGGCACGTGGCTCTCCCTCGGCTTCGCCATCGTGGCGCCCGACTACGCCGGCCTTGGCTCTCAGGGGCTGCATCACTACCTGAATGCGCGAGCGGAGGCTTACAGCGTGCTCGACAGTCTGCTGGCCGCGCGCAGCGTGTTTCCGTTGCAGAACCGCGTGGTGCTGGTCGGACAATCGCAGGGCGCGCACGCGGCGTTCGCGGCGGCGGGCTATCAACCGCAGTACGCGCCAGACGTCAAAGTGATCGCGACCGTGCTCACAGGCACACCGTACTTCAATGAGCAAACGTCCGCCGCCACGCTGTTTGCGGGTCAACCCGACCCGGGCGCCCCGGACCCGAAGATTCCCTACGCGATGTACCTGTTCCTGTCGGCTGCCGACCGCGATCCGACATTGCTGGCGGCACGGTACTTCTCGCCGCAGGCGCTACCGGTGCTCGACGAGGCCCGCACGCTGTGCATTGGCGAGCTGACCGACCACGCCACGGCGGCCGGCCTGAACGCCGGCAACAGCATGCAGCCGATGATCCAGAAGCTGCTGAATAACCAGACACCGTCACTGCGTTACCCGACGCTGCATATCAAGCATCCGGTGTTCATCGGCATGGGCACGAAGGACATTGACGTACCGGTCATCATGCAGCAGGCGTTTGCGCGAGATGTATCCAAAGCCGGTACCCACACGCGGGTGCATGTGTACGACGGGCTGGATCACGACGCGACGGTCAACCCGTCCCTGCGCGACTCGGTCCCCTTCGTCCTCGAACAGATGGCAACGAAAGGACGTGCGCGCGCACAATAACTAGAGGAAGAACTCGAGACTGCGAAGGGGAGACAGGGGGGGGGGGAAGCGTGACAATGGAAATAAATCCTTGATTTTATGGGATTTATTTTTCGTTGCGAGTGCGCAACATGTGGAGGCTTACGTAAAAATACATATGGTGCGTTGCAGCACAGCGTCCTATACTGAACTCGTCTCCTCCATGTCTCCTCCTGATATGGATTTAGCCCGCACCAAGCGGGCTTTCTTTTTTTCTGCGGCAGGAAAACGCGTTGTCCTGCGGCGCGTCACTGCCCGGGAAGATCAGTCGATAGCGGCGGCACACGCGTCCGTCGGCGCCGCCAGCACGCCCCCAACCCCCGGAATGATCTTCAGGCCCGCCGATGTCACGCGGCACGGCGCGGCCAACAATCCACACCCCGCCACCGACGTCACGAACGGAAGAATCGCGAACAGGGCCCACCAACGGCGCAGGTTGCGAGGCGCAGGCTTCGACGCCGCTTTGGCGTCATCGGTGCCGCTGGCGCGGGGGGCGTGCTCGTTGGCGGTCACGGGGTGGGCGCGCAACGCGGCAGTGGCCTGATGGCCCGTCGGGGGGAGCGTGGTCATGGGTGGTGGCTCTTGAAAAAGGCGGGATGGCGGTAAGTCGTGTGATTCTGGCGCGTCGTTGCCAGACTCGCGATGCGCGATAGCGCCGCTCAGGCGTCGGGGGTCGTGTGACCGATATACGTGAAGCGCGGCACCGGCCCGCTGTCCGTCATCACCGGCTCGTTCCAGATGCGCAACAGCCGCGTGCTCATGGGCAACCCTTCACGCGGATAGAGTCGCGTGTAGACGACCACCGGTTCGTCGGTCTCGTCCGCTCGGGCGATGCCCAGCGCGAGATAGCAATTGCCTTTGTAGTGGCGGTAAACACCTGGGCGAAACGCCTCGATTTCCGGCGTGGATTCCGCCGACGGCGATGGCACATTCGAAAACATCGTTCTCTTCTCCTGCATACGACAACCGAATAAGACAACCGAATCTGATCCGGCACAAAAACATTCGCGAACGTCCCAACTCAGTGCGGAATCGCGATACCGACCGACTTCGCCAGCGGCACGGGCGAAATGCCCGATGCGCCGCGGAACGGCTCGTCCAGATTGATGATCAATGCGACCACCATGCCGATCGCCCCCATGTGGATCGCAATGATGAAATTACCCTTCCACGAGCCGGGATACCGCCCATTCATCGCCATCGCCGCGAGCAGGAAGAGCGAGATGACCCACCAGAACACAGCGGGCACCGTCTTCGTTGCATTCTCGAAGCGTCCCTGCCGCGACTCCTCCAGCCGATCGAGCAGTGTACGGATCGAACTGGCGCTGTCCTCATGTTTCGAAACCACGTGACGCGTGGCGCCGACAAACGCTGTGAGGGCATCTTCCGTCGTCGGCGACAGATCGGGATCGGCGGTGCTCAGGGTCGCCCATTCGTCAGTCACGGCAGACTTCACGTAAGCGCGCAGCAACACCCGGGCGGCCTGCGCATCGGTGTCTCCGACCGCCTTGAGTTCGCGATCCAGACGTCTTACGACCGACGCCTCGTGCAGCGCCTGATCGTCGGCATGGCCGAGGTTGGCACGCACGTCGGTCAGCACGTGAGCGAGCACGAAGACGATGAACGCGAGCAAGCTGCCGTGGACGACATCGGCCACCGTGCCGCGCGCTTCCGACGGATCGGCCAGGCGGTCGAACAACCAGACACGCGCGAGCGAGGCAACGACGACGGCAAGCAGCGCCGTGCCGAGCGCCATACAGACGAGCAACAGCGCCGTTGGCAGCAACGTCATTTGGTCAACCAGCCATTGCATTCACATCCCCTCGCATTCGTTTTTTCACGTGCTGCTCTCACGTGCTTTATGAAACCGACGTGGCGGCCGGACGTAGCACCCCGCCGCCAATGCGGCGACTATACC
>NZ_JAELTP010000839.1 GCF_016428915.1 Pandoraea sp. ASV26 | reverse complement strand
ACCCCCCCCCCCCCCCCCCCCCCCCCCCCCCCCCCCCCCCCCCCCCCCCCCCCCCCACCACTTTTTTTTTAATGACCCGGCGACCACCGAGATATACACACCACACGGTTCGTCGGCAGCGTCAGATGTGTATAAGACACAGCGGCCTGTACTACGAAGCGACAGGTGTGGGTTGCACCCGAGCTTAGCGCCAGACTCCACGCAAGCTGCTGTAAATGCCCCCGAAAGTCCGGTTCGGTAGTGGGAGCTTGCTGTCTCTTATACACATCTCCGAGCCCACGAGACGATATTGTGTATCGAGTATGCAGTAATATGCATTTAAACGGGGGGGGGGGGGGGGGGGGGGGGGGGGGGGGGGGGGGGGGGGGGGGGGGGGGGGGGGGGGGGGGGGGG
>NZ_JAELTP010000838.1 GCF_016428915.1 Pandoraea sp. ASV26 | reverse complement strand
CTCGGGACCTAAGGGGCTCAAGTCTTCAACATGAAGAAGATGTCGAAACCCGCGGATAAAGGTCGGGTTCAGCCAGACAAAGAAAACCCTGTTCCAGAATCCTGCAACAGCTTCTCTTCCAATAGATTGCTGCATATCCTTGTCGATGATATAGCTTCTCTTCGGAACTTCAAGCAAGGCAATCAGCAGAAACCTGAAGATGGTGCTGACAGTAGAGAGAGCCGCAAGTGCGTGCATGGCACGGAGGAAGTAGCTCCTTGTTTTTGCAATGCCAGTTAGCACTGTAAGCATCAAAAACGCACTTGGTAAGGCAGTGGAGGAGTTCGGGATGCGACGGTGCTCAATAATAATAACAGATGCTAGCGCAACGATTGAAAGGCAAGACATGACGGC
>NZ_JAELTP010000837.1 GCF_016428915.1 Pandoraea sp. ASV26 | reverse complement strand
ATCTTTACAACACGACCAGATATCGAAAAACGACGACCTCATCAAATCAAAAACTCTCCGCCGTCACAAAAAGACTCCACCAAACGTTGTAAGCCCTTTGCAAGATACTCTACCAGCTCGTCCTCCACTGTCCTCTCCTGCCAGCTGAGGGCGACGCCCAACGAGCCGCCAGCTACACTAGCGACATTGAGACTAACCGCAGCACCCGTAGGCATGCCCGCGTTGGAAAACAAGATGCGAGTGATTTTGTACTTTGCATCCTTGGCCGTATCCGTATCCGGAGCCAAGACACCGACATTACTCACCTCCCACGACGATGGACGCTGCGTGCCATTCTTTTTCTGGAAAAATTCATTCCAGTTGCGTACATACTTGGACAGCGCGGCTGTATCA
>NZ_JAELTP010000836.1 GCF_016428915.1 Pandoraea sp. ASV26 | reverse complement strand
ACGTAGCACCACGTTGCGTCCCTTCCCGGAGGAAGAACTTGGAGACCGCCAAGCCTGTTAAAAAGAACCGATACGCTGCCAAAATCGGTGTGTTCCCCGAGAGCGACCTGCTCGTCATCTCTCGGCTGCGGTGGAGCTTTTATAAAACGGACTTGATCGCCACTGCACGCCTCGAGTCGATGGAGAGAATGTAAATAACCTTTAGGTAAGCCGAGGTTTTCATTAAGTAAATCGAGAACAAGTTTCACGATGAAGTAGGCAGACTTCATAAACTCCTTGATCAATTGCCGACGAGAATCGAGGGCAGTAGGTGCCGGCCACCTCTTCCCCACGCCGAAAATGTCGTCCTTGCTTACCTTGCGTTTTCATTAGCAAAGGTGCATTGTGTAAGAG
>NZ_JAELTP010000835.1 GCF_016428915.1 Pandoraea sp. ASV26 | reverse complement strand
CGCCACAATACTAGCCAAGCTTGCGCGTAACGTCAGCGTCCGCGTCAACATCGGCATCACTATCCAGCCGCTCGCCGCGCTTCGCGGCAGCAATACGAAGCTGGCGCATCTGACGTGTTTGCTTTTCAGTAGTTCTCGTCATCCACCAAGTAACCGCCGTAAAAATAATGCACAGCCCCGTAAAGCCCATGGCAATACCAAACGACTGGGAGTAGTGAGGCGCAAACTTGGACCTAAAGATCTGCGGACCAATCACTGTTCCAATTTGACCAAGAGAATTGACAAAGCCAATTGAAAACGCCGAGCCTGTCGCTCTAGAGGTAGTCTGGAGTCTCCACGGCCACATGCCTGTCTCTTATACACATCTGACGCTGCCGACGAACCGTGTGGTGT
>NZ_JAELTP010000834.1 GCF_016428915.1 Pandoraea sp. ASV26 | reverse complement strand
CGCATAGCGTCCATTTTAGGTATCAAAAGGCTCTTTGAATGATGAATTTCTGACGGGCTGCGTACTATTCGTGGACTTTGATGAGCAGTAAAACTCTCTTATTTTGCATGTAGGAAGGCGAGATGAAAAATATTGGCTGGCATTTTAAATATGGTCGCTTTGGCCGTGCTGCAGCTGCAAATGTGCCCAATGTGGGGGAAACCTTTCCAATGGGAAATACGTCGAGGCTAGAGCAAGCCACTATTACCTAGTATTTACTTCTAGGTGCCTAACACACTCGTATTTATTATTGGCTGTCTCTTATACACATCTGACGCTGCCGACGAACCGTGTGGTGTGTATGTGTGGGGGGGGGGCGGGTGAGTAGTGAGGGGGGGGGGGGGGGGGGGGGGG
>NZ_JAELTP010000833.1 GCF_016428915.1 Pandoraea sp. ASV26 | reverse complement strand
CCTTCTGATGGACAATTAATTCGCTTGATTTCGATTGTTTAAAATACAATTAACCTTCACTTGCTTGTATAAGTGCGTGTAAATGTAAAAGCTTGTGTCAAAGACAAAACTTCTCTTTATGCGCCGGGGCGAGACAAAGCCCGCCGCCCACCACCACCACTGCACCTCCACTTATTAGCTACCTTACCTTACTGAGGTGCTCAGAGGCCCTCACGTGATGGAGGGAGCTCAACCCAAGTAAGTTCCCAGTTACGACCCAGCTTGCAACACAGCTTGCACTGTCATCAATCTTCCACTTGCACATCCTCCTCCTCCCTTATCGTCGCGTAACGACTTACCGCCTGTCTCTTATACACATCTCCGAGCCCACGAGACGATATTGTGTATCGAGTA
>NZ_JAELTP010000832.1 GCF_016428915.1 Pandoraea sp. ASV26 | reverse complement strand
GTCCCAGCGCGACCATTTCTTTCCTCTCTGAAACGGATAGTGGAACCATTCTGAACAGGTGAGAAGGGATGTGTTTTGCTGTTCAGTTATCACGCACTGACTTTCCTCGGCAATTAGATTCAGTCAAGACATGACCCTTATTTCGCAACATCTTCCGCTCTCGTTCATGGAGACAAGCTTTGGTAAGCATCTATCTCATATTGCCTGCTATTTTACCAAACTTCTAGCACTGACACAACCCCAGTGACCGTATCGGTGCTCACTGACATCGGTATAATCGCCTCAGGCGCTTCGTACGCGGCTCCAATTATACCAATCTTCCTTATTGTTCTCTACTTCATCCAATATTTTTATCTCCGCACTTCCCGCCAGTTGCGTCTCTTAGACCTGGAA
>NZ_JAELTP010000831.1 GCF_016428915.1 Pandoraea sp. ASV26 | reverse complement strand
GAGAGATGGAGGAGCCATTCGCGACCCATCTATATTCAACACTGCCCATCCGCAAGGTATAAAAGAATTGGAATACATGATATCATTGTATCTACTCGCCAATCGTTGACGGCGCGGTAGGCTTTTGTGACCACCGCTGCAGCACCAACGTCATGTTCGAGCTACCAACTACGACACACCATTCTCCTCCCGGACTCCAAGCTGCCTGCCGACCAACGAAATTGGCAGACGAAGATTCTGCCTTGTGAGCTTTAAGTGGCTCGTGGGGATCATCCATGCTATATTTGGACGACCATGACTCCAGAGTATCGGCGCTGAACTCTGCCGCTGCTGCATTTGACGAAAACGCTTCTCGGTCAATATGATTGTGCTTGAATCGCCCAAACATATCTGC
>NZ_JAELTP010000830.1 GCF_016428915.1 Pandoraea sp. ASV26 | reverse complement strand
GTCCTATTCAAGTCGTG
Organism: Pandoraea sp. ASV26; assembly: GCF_016428915.1. Classification (GTDB taxonomy): domain Bacteria; phylum Pseudomonadota; class Gammaproteobacteria; order Burkholderiales; family Burkholderiaceae; genus Pandoraea. Next base: position 367 of record NZ_JAELTP010000830.1, on the reverse strand, counting down.
ATTGGCAAATGTCGAATGCCAATCCGCAAATTGCGTTGCATCCGATCTGTCTCTTATACACATCTGACGCTGCCGACGAACCGGGTGGTGGGTAGGTGTCGGGGGGGGGGGGGGCAGTAGAAAGGGGGGGGGGGGGGGGGGGGGGGGGGGGGGGGGGGGGGGGGGGGGGGGGGGGGGGGGGGGGGGGGGGGGGGGGGGGGGGGGGGGGGGGGGGGGGGGGGGGGGGGGGGGGGGGGGGGGGGGGGGGGGGGGGGGGGGGGCCGACGCGCGGGCGGGGGAGGGGGGGGGGGCGAGCACACGCAAGGGGAGGGGGGAGCGGAGAGGAAAGAGAGGAGCAAGGGGAGAGGAGACGAGGAACACACACACC
>NZ_JAELTP010000086.1 GCF_016428915.1 Pandoraea sp. ASV26 | reverse complement strand
GTGGAAACGCTGTCGACCGCCGTCAAGGGCCTGACCGGCTTCCTGGAGAATCACACCACCGTTGCCAAGGTGCTCATGGTGGTCATCGCGGGCGTGGCCGGAGCGCTGCTGCTCATCGGCCCCGCCCTGCTCGCAATCGCCGCCATGCTCGGCCCCTTCGCAGTCATGCGTTTCATGATGCAGGCCGCAGGCATCCAAGGTGGCATCCTCGCCGGCGTCATGGGTGTGCTGGGCAAATCCATCGGGTTTGTCGGCACTTCACTGCTGTGGGTAGGTCGCGCGCTGCTCGCCAACCCCATCCTGCTCGCCGTCGCAGCCATCGCTGGGGCAGCGTATCTGATCTACACCCACTGGGATGCCGTGCGCGGCTTCTTCGTCGGACTGTGGAACGACGTCCGCAACGCCTTCGCCAGCGGCATCGGTGGCGTGTCCGCTCTGATCCTGAATTGGTCACCGTTGGGACTTTTCTACAAGGCGTTTGCGACCGTCATGAGCTGGTTCGGCGTGGAGATGCCGAGCAAATTCAGCGAGTTCGGCGCCAACATCGTCCAGGGCCTGGTGAACGGCATTACGTCGGCCGCATCGGCGGTCAAGGACGCCGTCGTGGGCCTGGGAGAGCGAACGATCACATGGTTCAAGGACAAGCTAGGCATTCACTCTCCGAGCCGCGTTTTCGCCGAGCTGGGCGGATTCACGATGGCGGGCCTGGAGCAAGGTATCGCAAACGGCAAGGATGGGCCTCTGTCGGCGGTGCAGCAGGTAGCAAAGCACATTGCCGGTGCCGGCGCTGGCCTGGCGATCGCTGCGGGCAATCCCGCCGTGGCGAGCAGCATCTTCGACACGAGACCGCCTATTTCCGCGTCCGCACCGCAGGTGTCGGCGGGCGGCGGCAATCACTACGAGATCCACCTGCACGCCGCGCCTGGCATGAACGAAGCGCAGCTCGTGCAGTTGCTCGAGCGCAAGCTTGAGGAGATCCAGCGCCGGGACGCGGCACGCGCCCGCTCGCGCTTCAGCGACCCAGATTGAGAGGCAAACCATGATGATGGCTTACGGGCTATTCGTGTTCACGTTGAACACGGTCGCCTATCAGGAGTTTTCGCGCCAGATCACCTGGCGCTTCGCCACGAACCAGCGTGTGGGCCTGCGGCCAGCGCGGCAGTACATCGGCCCCGACGAAGAGCCGATCACGCTGCGCGGCACGCTACTGCCCGAGCTGACCGGCGGCCGGCTGTCGCTCAAGACGCTCGAGCTGCTCGGCTCCCAGGGCAAGGCATGGCCGCTGCTCGAGGGGACAGGCAACATCTACGGCATGTACACGCTGGAAAGTCTGGAGACCACCAGCACGCTGTTTTTCGACAATGGGGCCCCACGCCGCATCGAGTTCACCGCGTCGTTTAAGCGCGCGGACAACTACGACCTGCGGCTCCTGGGACTTGCTACCAGCCTGCTGGGCGGTATGGCGGGCAATCTCCTCGGCAGCGTTGGCGGACTGGCCGGCGGTGCTGTGGGCGGCGTCGTGGGCAGCCTAGCGGGCAATGTCGTCGGCGGCATTGCCGGCAATGTCGTTGGCGGGGCCGTCGGCAATGTGGTGGGGAAGGTACTGTGATCGAAGCATTGGGAAGCCTCACCGGTCTGGCGGGCAGCGTGGCAGGCATGGCGGGCAAGTTGCTTGGCACGCAGGACGATCTGGTGCCCGTGCCCATCTATCGCATTACCAAGGATGGCAAAGACATCTCCGACGCATTCGCCAGTCGGCTCATCAGCCTGACGCTCGAGGAGAACCGCGGCTTCGAGGCCGATCAACTGGACATCGAGCTGGATGACTCCGACGGCGCGCTCGAGCTGCCGTCGCGCGGCGCGAAGCTGGCCGTCGCGTTCGGATGGAAGCACGAAGGCCTGGTCGACAAGGGGAAGTTCGTTGTCGATGAGATTACCCACGACGGCCCGCCTGATCGACTCATTATCCGCGCGCGCAGCGCAGACCTGCGCTCGGGTCTCACGAAGAAGCGCGAAACGTCCTATCACAACGTCTCGCTGCTTGACCTGGTGAACCTCATCGCACAACGTCACAACCTCGGCGCCATGATCGCGTCGACCCTGGCGAATCAACTGGTCTCCCACATCGACCAGACCGGCGAGTCGGACGCGAGCTTCCTGACGCGCGTAGCGAAGATGTTTGACGCCATTGCGACAGTGAAGGCCGACAAGCTGCTGTTCACGAAGATGGGGCAATCGCTGACAGCGTCTGGTAAGCCGCTCGCACCGATGACCATCACCAGGCAGGATGGCGATCGCCATCACTTCTCCGTTGCAGATCGCGAGTCGTTCGATTCCGTTGTCGCGTATTACCAGGACACCCGAGCGGCGAAGAAGGGGCAGGTCGTCGTCACGGCCGTGGCCGAGACCAGCACGGGTCGCTCAAGCGGGTCAACGAAAAAGCGCAGCAAGAAAGGACAGGCTGAGCCGCCCAAGCAACCGGCGCCGCCCATTGTTGAGCCGACCGGCAACACGAAAGAACTGAGGCACACTTACGCCAGCAAGACCAACGCGCTGCGCGCCGCACGCGCCGAATGGCAACGCATACAACGGGGCGTTGCAACCTTCTCGATGACGCTGGCGCGGGGCGATGCCGGACTGTTCCCTGAAGTGCCGGTGACGGTTCGCGGATTCAAACCGCAGATCGATAGCACCGACTGGATCTTGGCCAAGACGCGCCATACGTTAGATGGGCACGGCGGCTTCACAACTCAGATTGAATTAGAGATCAAGGCAACGGAAGTACCAGACGAACAGGACTAGTTTTTGGGCTTCCAGCTACGGAGTGCCTCGGCAAGCGCCATGGCCTTCGAGTCTTCGAACGCTATTCGCTTTAGCATGGCGACCAAGACAGGAGCTGTGTCCCGAACAAATGAGATCTGCTGGCGTGAGATCTCGGCGCCATGTATCCCCTTGTTGCAGATGATCTGCACCTCCAGAACTGCTTTGCTCAGCACTTCATTCAAGTGACCAGAATTGGTTAGCGCCGTGACAATCTGGGCGGAAGGCATCGGGAGCCTGCGGGGAGAAAGACCAATTTGCCTCGCTATGCGGTCTAGTTCGACTTCAATGTTGTAACGCGCAGCGAAAAGCATTTTTACGTCGTCATTGACGGTCAGACCAGCGTCGGCGAATGATTGTTGCGAGGCTGCTTCAGCGGGAATTTTCGATGTCGTTGTTTCGGAGGAGGCTTCGCTATCACGCTTCTTAAAAATCTCCTCTACGGTTTCCTTTACTCTCGCCTCTAAGTCAGGAAGCTCGGCGTCTGGCGCTGGTGCTTGCTGGCTGAGATGGATTGTCGGACTAACCGTATTACTGACGCCAACGTAGGTCCGCATCTCGGACCTCATGTCAGAGAACTGGGCAGAAATCGCCCCCTTCAGCTCTTCTATCTCCGATTTGAGCGTTACGCCGAGAATGGACACTTCGGTAAAAAGCGGGGCCAACAGTAAGGCCATCCAAACGCCAAACACCACCAAGTCGCCCGGAGAAGCATTCCCACTCAAGAGCGCGGGTAGGCGAGCCCGTAAGAAATAGCCGAGCGTCAGGGTCAGGGCAGCCCACCAGATGATCTTGAACCAGTTTGGAAGCTTCATCTTTTCTTGAGTTTTTGTACGATGCGCTAACTGAACGTGCACCCCGTGATGCCGCCTACTTGCGCGTTGATGGCGTGCCCACCGTTTCCCAATGCGCGCCGTAACCAGTGACGTCCGGCAGGCATTCACGCGTCTTACTGCCCGCAATGGGTAACACACTTCCTACCGAATAGACGCCGCTGCCGAAATGGCACACCTGCTGCGCTAAACGCCCTTTTGCCTCAATGTGCCCCGTGTAGAACGCAGTGGCAACAACCAGTACGCCGGCAAACAGTGCCGACGCCATCGCACCTGCCCACACGCGCGCTGCGCGCGCCTGGCGTTCGACAAGACTGAGTTCCCCGGTAAGCCCTAAGCACCCTTGACACGGCGCAGGGTGAATGTGGATCGCTGAGCCGGAAGCATTGACGGGGCCAACCTTTTCCGAGGACTCAGGATCGGTGGGCGCTTCATCGACGTTCTTTTCCAGGCCGTCGAGCATGTCCATCGCCGGTCGATAGTCCGCCTTCGGCAACTCGCGAATTCGGTTGACGCCGAACTCTGTCAGGACAATGCGATACACATCGATCTTGTCGACGCCACCGAGCTTGGCAACCTGGTCGACCTTCGCCGCAATGGCTTTGCGCTGAAACTCGGTAATGGGCGCTGGCGTCTCCTGTTGCGCTGCGCCGTGGATGGTAATGACGTTGCTTTGCGTCGGCCCGTGCGTGTTGTTGACGATACTGCCGGCCGCCACCTGACCAACGTCGCCGTGGAAGTTTTGCTCGTTCATCCCCGAAATCCTTGCCCCGCGCACTGTGGCATGCGTTCAGAGCCAAACCTGGTAAAGAACTACTTTTTCTTCTTGGTGCTGCCGAACGTGAAGGTTTGCGGCGTCTTGATGTCGCCCATAACCTGCTGACCGATCTTGACGCCGCTATGGAAGTTCTGCTGAACCTTCGCCGGAGCTGCGCTGCCTATAAGTGCGCCTAGGACCGCTGCCTTCACCGCGTCCGTCGCCTCACGATACCGCCGGATCAAATCAGCTTCATCGGCTGACATTTCCGTTAAGTCCTGCCGGCCTGTTACCACATAAAGCACATCTACCCCCAGAGACGAGATTGCCTCGAGGTATCCCGAGTCAGGCTTCCGCGACCCGTTTTCATAGTTGATCTGAGCATCGCGTTTCACGCCACCGTGAACAGCAAATTGCTCCTGACTCAAGCCGATGCGCTTGCGCTCCGACTTGAGTCGGTCGCCAAAAGTGGTCATACGAATACTTTTAAGTTGACATGTGGTCAAACGGCCACTATCATCCATTTTGTGCAAGGTTAATTCTCCCAAGTATATCGCCATGACCTCTGAAAAGAAGCCGCTGCGTCGCGCCCCGCGTGGCGTTATGTCGGACAAGCCGCTCTACACCCGCCTCACTTCGAGCGAGCGCGACGAAGTCCTTCGCGTCTCCGACGCAGAGCGCTGCTCGGCCTCAAGCATCGTGCGCCGACTCGTACTGATTGGCCTCTCCGTCTATAAGGCGGAGGCCGCTACCCGTTCCTGATTCGCTCCGAATGGAGGTCACCGTGTATCTCGATCCGAAAAGTGTCCGCGATAACCGTATGACGCTCCGGCTCAACGACGCCGAGCTGGCCGTCATCACGTCAATGGCGCAGTACCTCGGCGAACAGCCGGCCACTCTGGCCAGGCAGTTGCTGCTGCGCCAGGCCGCCGAGGCGTTCGGCTTGGCGAGCAATGTATCGCGCGACGCCGCGTAATCGAAGTCGACGAAGAGCCGCTCATCAGATGCCGGAACTCGAAATTGCCGTCAGCGACAGCGAGCTGGAATTGATTGAGGAAATCCGCGAAACGCTCGGATTACCGAGCATCGAGGAAGCCGCTACGTGGCTGCTGAAGGCCCGTATGCGCGAGCAGATGGAGCGCGTCGCCGGCAGGCGGCGAGCCATGTACGAAGTCAAGAAGCAAGGAAGCGCGCAATGAAACTGAACTGTCCCCACTGCGCGCTGCGTTTGAAGACCCGCACAAGCCGAAAAGTGACTCGCCAGACGAGCCAGTTGTACCTCCAGTGCGAGAACGTCGAATGCGCCTTCACTTGTGTGGCGCTCCTCTCGATCGTTCACACCCTGGCGCCGAGCCAGTCACCTGACCCGGCCGTCTTTATCCCGATGGGTAAAGCGAAGTTGCAGCAGAGCGACGCCCGGCAGATGGATCTGCTGAAAAGCAGCGCGTAACGCGCAAAACCGAATCACCCCATGTTGCCCCTCGCATCGTGCCCCTACGGCGCGAGGGGATTTTTTTGCCCAAATTTTCTGAGCGGGAGGCTTGCAGGAGTGGATACGAAAGCGATTACGCACGACGACCTGCGTCGCGCACAGCGCGCGATGCGCCTACCAGAAGCGCCCGTAGAAGGCCTGTCCCCGCTCATGTTCGCGACCTTGGCAGCGGTCGCACGAGGTGCTCTGAATCGCCCCGCTACACCGTTGCCCAACCCGCGCGAGATCACCGGTACCGACGCGAAGCGTATGGCCGCTGGCGACCGCGATTAACCGCAGCAGGAGCAACCATGCGACACCGCAATAATCGTTGTGCCCTGATTCACCGCTCGGCCCTTGGCGGCTACACCATCGAAGGCCCATACAACCGCAACCGAGGTGTTCGCCACCTCATCTCCCGCTTGATCGCGTGGTTCGGAGGTGCTCGATGAACATTCGCACCTTCGGCCTGCCGGCATCCTTTCCCGAGTTCCTCGTCCCCGCAGCCGCTGTCGCTTTCATGCTCCAGCATCGCGGCCGCACGCTCGAGGAGGCCATCGATGCCGGCCACGCCCTCGGATATCGGCCCACTGTCTGCCCGCTCCCGCAGATGGATGGCGGCTGGACCTATGGATTCGGTCTCACCGTAGAGCGCATGGTCGTTCCCTTCGTTGTCGAACTGTCGGAATTTCCGGCAGGTCACGCTTGATTGGGAGACGGACATGCCGACAAGCAAGCACCGCAAACAACGCCGCGCTTACGTTCCAACCGAACGCCGCATCCCGATCATCCTTCGCCACAACAGCGCTGCCGAATGTCAGCTCATGCTCGTGCCGCACGAGGAGCTCGAGAAACTGCGCACCGGCACCGCAACCGAAGAGTCCTGGCACACCCTGGCGTTCCGCATCAACGTGGGCCAGGCGCTCGCCGTTGCCTACTTCACGCCGGACGTGCGCGAGGCGCTTTCCGACGCTGCTATCGCCGTTTCTGAGGTTGGGAAACGGTACATGGCGGAGAAGCGCCTCGGCGTCACTGGCGACCAGTTCCGCGCTATCGCGCGCGGCCTGACGCTTACCGATGATCTCCAGAAGATCACCACGCGTCGCGAGCAGCTCGCGGCGCATGAGTTCGCACTGACAACGGCCCAACAAGTTCCGGCTGGGGAGGTCTTCACATGCGAGAGATAAGCCCAACCTCCGCACCTCGGCGAGTGCCAAACCGGGTATTCAATGGCATCAGCCGATACGACCTCGTGACAGGGATTCTCTGTCTGTGCTTCCTCCTCTTCATGGGAGCAGCGAGCGCGCTCGTCATCTACACAAAGGCCCGAGCGAAGTCGACCTGCCTTTCGCTCGGGTACAGAGGGGCCGAGATTGATGTTTCGTTGACCGCGTACTGCGTCACGCGTGTCGATCAAACGGATGTTGTCGTGCCTATCGAAGAGGCCAAGAAGGGGGCGAGATGAAAGGCCTCGCACAACTCGCCGGCATCTGGTGTGCATCCCCTGACTTCCACCGCTGGCTCTACGAGTTGGGCGGGCTACCAGTGACGGAGGATGACGCGATCGAATTCGTCTACCTCGCCTGCGAGATCAACTCACGCGCCGAGCTAGATACCAACGAGCGTGCTGCCCACGTCTTCGTTGAGAAGATCCACCGCCCGTTCCGAGAGTGGCTAGGCGGCAAGCCTGCGGCCTCCCCGCCCAAGCAATGCAAACAGTAACCCCGCCGGCGCAAGCCGGCTTCTCTCATACCGAATAGAAAAATGGCATCCATCGAGCAACTGAAAAAGAGCATCAACCTTCACGAGCTTGCGGAACGCCTGGGCATCAAACGTGCGCCCGGCGGCGATAAGGCGCTCTATCACTCCCCGCGCCATGCAGACAAGAGCGCGTCGCTCTCCATTCTCCAAGATCATAAGGACTATGGCACCTGCTGGAAGGATCACAGTTCCGGAGAAGGCGGGTCATGTGTTGATCTGGTGATGTATGCGCGCGGCGGCACCGTCGGCGAGGCCATGCGCTGGCTGCACGAAGCCTTCGGCATCGCTTTCGACAAGCCCGAGGCGAAGGAACAAGAACGCAAGTCGACTCTGGATTACATCGCCGATCGCTGCGTGGCTGACAGCAGCCGTGCCCGTGAGTACCTGAAGGGCCGCGATATCGGTGACGCCGCGCTTGACGCCGCCATCGCAACGCGCTCACTTGGATTCAACGACTGGACGAGCCAGAAGGTCGCCGCCGGCAACGTCGGTTACGGCGGTCCCGCTGCCGCCTTTATCGTCCGCACGCAGGATACGGGGCAGATTGTCGCCGTCGATATGCGCTACTTGGATCCGGTGGCCAATGGTGGCGTCAAGACGCAAACACAGGGGGCCAAGGATGGCCACGGCTGGACGGCTGACTGGCGCAAGCTCAAGCGCGCCCATCGCGTCATCGTCGTGGAGAGCTCGGTCAATGCGTTGTCCGTCGATACATGCGGCATCCCTGGCACCGCGTCGTTCGCCGTGCGTGGCATCGGTAACGTCCAGCACATCGATTTTTCGTTTCTCCAGGATAAGCAGGTTGTCATCTGCTTCGACAACGACGAACCCATCGAAGAGGGCAAGCCGCGCGCAGGCCATCGCCCCGGGCCCGAGGCAGCGTGGGCACTGCATGAACGCCTGACTGCCATGAACATCAGCGCCATGCTCGTCGACCAGGCGCATTGGTCAGCAGATCTCGCGGACGGCTCCACCGAGCACAAGCCGATCAACGACGTGAACGATTACCTGCGCCTTCGCGGCGCAAAGAAGCTTGCGTTGGCGCTCGATGTCCATGAGCACTGGCTGATCCCTGGTCTCGCCGGCGACGCTTCCGTGAAGGGCAAAAAGCGCGTGTTTCTTCCGGCGCATGACTTCGCGCAGTACTGGAAATTCAGGGTGCGGCCGGACTTCACGAGCTACGTATCGAAGATGAATAAGGAGGAAGGTGCCGAAGCCGAGACACCGGTCATCGTTGACCTGGCGGGCTTCCGTATCGCGTCCCTGAGTCGTGTGTCGGTGGCCAGCGCGACGTCGACAATGACGGGAGATCCCGACCAGTCCCCGACCATCTATTTCGCCGTGTCTGTGCAGACGCCGCGCCACGGCGCCAAGCTTATCCGCAAGGTCATGCTCGATGACCAGCTCCACAACGTCGACCAGTGGGGCAAGTTCGGGCCGATCTGGTCGCCGGCACCGTTCAAGCGCATGGTGAACATCCTTGAGCGCACCGCGCACCTCGGTGCACGCCACGCGGCCAACTTCGTGGGCCTCGCCTGGCGCGATGGCCAGCTCATCGTCAATGAAGGGCCGGACTGCTATTTCACCGAGGCAGACAAGCAATGCCCGTACCACAACCTGACCTTCCCTTCCGGGCCATCCACCGACGCGCGCAAAGTCGTCAATGCCTACCAGGAGACGTTCCGGCAGAACGCAGCGGCCATTCCCCTGATCTGGTCGCTCGGGGGGCATCTGAAGGCTCTCCTGGGCTTCTGGCCGCATATGACCGTGCAGGCTGACAAGGGCGCAGGTAAATCGACTCTCATCAAGCGGCTCGAGCGCACGCTCGCCTTCACGATGTTTTCGGGCCAGAGCCTGCAGACCGAATTCCGTCTGCTCACCAGCATCAGCCACACCAGCCACCCGGTCGGATGGGAGGAGCTGTCAGCTCGCCGCCAGGACGTCATCGATAAGGCGGTCGGCCTGCTGCAAGAGAACTACCAGTACACGGTGACGCGCCGCGGCACTGACATGACCGAATACCTGTTGTCGGCACCCGTCATGCTCGCCGGCGAAGACGTGCCCGTGCGAAGCCTGCTCGGCAAGTTGGTGCGCACGACGCTGACAGGGAAGAAGGGGCCAATGATGCCGGACGATCTGCCGCGCTTTCCGCTGCGCCAGTGGCTCGAATTCCTGGCCAGCCTGAATCGCCTCGAGGTGCTGGCCAAGTATCGCGATCTGCGCGATTACTGTCTGAGCCGCAGCCGCGCCAGCGGCAGCGACGACGGGGCGATGCGCATGGCAGGCAACTATGCGGCCGTGCTGCTCGCGTGGGGCTATCTATGCGAGTTCGCGGGCATGGACCGCGACGAAGGCGGCTTTCCGAAAGACCTGCTGGCCGAGATGAACACACACATTGCCGAGACCAGCGCCGACCGAGAACCCTGGGTGTGGATCATGGAAACCGCGCTTTCCGAGATCGACGCCAGCAACTTCAAACACCCCTACGCCTTTGACGACGTCGACGGCGAGCCATGCCTGCTCGTGCGCACGAGTCACATCATGGACCACATCGCGCACTCTCCTTCCCTGCGCGAGAAGTGGAACAGCCTGCCGGTCAAGAGCGACCGCGTATTCAAGAAGCAGATCCAGTCCGCCGGCGTCATCGTCGGCGAAAAAGAGCACGAGCGCACGATCCACAACCGCCGCGTCAACTACCTGTCGGCCATCTCGCTCGACCGCATCAAGAACTTCGGCCTCGCCGTGGCCATCCGCAACGACAAGTGAATCCAATGATGATCCCGTACTCCGGCGGTGTCTTGTACCTCAGCGTTGGCCGCCGCATCGGCCGGCGTATCACGCTTCGGCACGGCCTCATGATCGCGCTCCAACACCATGATGGTGTCCTGGCCAACTGCGCCCTGCAGCAGCTCGGCAGCATTGCGGGGGCATGGTAATGCCCCGCGTCGTCTCATTTGCGGCCGGCACGGCCGCTGTATTCGATCAATCCCCAGCCACCGGGCCGACGGCCCGCCAGGTGCGTGCGACGCCCTACGCAACGCGCGCCTGGGCGATTCTCGCTGGCGGCTCGCGCCTTCCGATGGGGTGCGCGGTCAACGCGCGCACGTCGTCCTCCGTCGACTCCCCCGTACCCCCTGCGAGTGTTGGTAGGGCCGGGGAACTGCCAACCGGGAAGGAGGGGGCCGGCCGCAAGCCATTTTTGCGCAAGGGTACGCCGGGGAGCGCAAATAACTCGTGGATTGCACGGCTTGTCACTGCTAAGTCATTGATTGTTGAGAGGACATGCTTCACGAGTTGGGGTGTTTTTTCCACGAGTCGCCCTGCTTTTTCCACGGGTCGTGTTTTTGGACATTCGCCCTGTCTCTATACCTCTCTCTCTCTTAAATTATTGAAGAAGAAAGAGAAAGCAGAGAAGAAAGCGATCGAGCCGCGCACAAACCGGCATCCACGAGTTGGGCCATTTTTTCCACGAGTCAGCGCGGCTGCCTATTTTTTAATCCACGAGTTTTACCCCCTTCCACGAGTCGATTCGTGGAAACTCGTGGAAAATATTTTGTTTGAATTCAATGAGTTAATGGGGATCACCGACCAATCCATGAATCCACGAGTTGCGCTGCGTGTGGTCACCCCATTCGAGATGAAGGCCGGGGGGCAACTCATATGAAATGGGTTAAGCTGAAAAAGTACTGCGAGCTGACCGGGGACACACCGGACGCAGTGCATGCGAAACGCCGCAAGGGGCAATTTGTCGACGGCGTGCATTGCAGGATCGCCGACGACGGCAACCTGTGGATTAACACTGAGGCGGTGGAACGATGGGTGGAACAAGGGGCAAAAGCGACGGTCAGCGCCCTCCGAGGGGCGTAAGGATTCGGGCGCACATGAATGTCGAGTCGCTGCAAATCGACTTCACGTTTCGCGGCGTGCGTTGCCGCGAAAGCCTGCGGCTCGAGCCAACAGCGGCCAACATCAGGTACGCCGACGGGCTACGCCGAGAGATCATCCGCAAGATCGAGCAGGATTCGTTCCGGTACAACGAGTACTTCCCGGAGTCGCCGCGTGCCCGGCTATTCGGACACGTTGTCACCCGAGCGACGCTCGGTGAGCGGGCCACTGCCTACCTGGCGGGCTGCGACCAAGCGGTAAAGAATGGAAAGCTCTCGCCGTCGACGGTCAACGGGTACCGTAAGATCGTCAACGGCCAGATCCTGCCGCGTTTCAGCAACGTCCCGCTTCGTGAGTTGGGGCCGGCAATGCTGCGCGAATGGGTCGCTGGCCTCGGCACCACTGCAAAGACGGCCCGCAACGTCGTATCGGTATTGCGCTCGATCCTAGACGACGCGAAGAACGATGAATTGATTGAGAGCAACCCGCTCGACCGCATCGCACTGAACAAGCTGCTCGCGACAACAGCCAAGAAATCGGAGTACGTGGTCGATCCGTTCGACGCAGCCGAGAAGCAGGCCATCCTCGGCGCAGCAGATGTTCAGGCTCGAAACCTCTACCAATTCGCCTTGTGGACGGGGCTGCGCACGTCAGAGTTGATCGCTCTTGAATGGGGCGACGTCGACTGGGTGCACGGGTGCATCAAAGTCCAGCGAGCGGTGGTGGTGAAACAGGAGAAAGGAACGAAAACGGCAGCGGGCACACGGGAGGTATTGCTGCTACCGGCGGCACTGGAAGCTCTTGAAGCGCAGAAATCGCACACCTTCCTAGCCGGACATCGGGTGTTCCATAACCCGAAAACCGGGGTGCCCTGGGAGACGGATGCTCAGATCCGGAAGACGTCGTGGATCTACGTATTGAAGAAGGCTGGCGTTCGGTACCGCAACCCGTATCAGACGCGCCACACCTACGCATCCACGCTGCTGTCGAAGGGCGAGAACCCATGGTGGGTGGCCAACCAGATGGGGCACGTCGACGTCGAAATGATCTTCCGGCATTACGGAAAGTGGATTCCGAACAGCCGGCATGGCAGTGGCTACCAGCTCGTGAACGATTGGACTCAAGAGGGTGCGCCGGCTCACGAAAACGGCACTCAAACGGCACGCGGCAATGCCAAGAATCCCAAAACCCTTACGGGATAAGCCTTTGCGGGATGTACTGCGCGGGTTCGATCCCCGCCGGCTCCACCACCATCCTGAAAGAGAAACGGGCCTTCTGGCCCGTTTTTCTTTTTCAGCGTCCCTTCGTGCTATTCAGCCCGAGAAACGGAAACGGCGGCGCCGGTTTGAAATCGGCGGACACCTCGCCACTGAACGTATTGCGCTGATCCTTGCCAAGATCAAGCCGCTTCACCGGCGCCCCTGCCGCGAAATCCACCTTGTTCAGATCCACCCAGAAGGTATTGGGCGTGAGCGCCGATTCAAAGAAATAGAGCATGCGCTTGTGGTCGACGACCGTGCGCCAGCGCGTCGACGAAATGTTCGGCTCGCCTGGCGTCGTGATTCCATACGGCACCGACGCATTGCGGATCACGCTGAACACGCTCGCCAGCGCTTCGACCGGATCTTCACTCTTCGGAATCGCGTTGATGTAGAACGACGCCCGCGCAAAGCGATCCGATGCGCGGTTCGTCCCCGGCAGGAACGTCGTGCCCCCGATCTGCTGCCAGTACGTGTTCAACGCGAGTTGCTCGTCGAACGTCGGCGAATTCGTCATCACCTGATACTGACGGCCATGATGAATGACCTGCCGGCCGTTGATGTATTCGACGATCGCACTGTCGCCCGACTTGTCCGACATCGACAAATGCAGCGTCGCGAGCCGGTTCTCGCCCGGCACGTTGTCCGTCACGATCGTGAACGGCGCCTTCTCCAACGCCGCCACCGCTTCGTCAACCGTCGCAAAGTTGTCCAGCACGTATTGCGCCCAGGCCGCAATCGTCAGCCCCGGCTTCGCGCCATTGTCGAACTTCGGATATTGCGACTCCACCAGCCACAGCAACTGCGCTGAGAGCCCCTTCTCGTTGACGCCATCGGTCGTCGATACGTCGTAGCCCGTCGCGACCACGCTGCCGTACTTGGCCGTCCAGCGAATCGAGTTCGGCCCGGCTTCCCCCGTGCGCGCGATACCTCGCGGCAACACATAGAGATTCGTGGCGATGTCGAGTTTCCAATCCATCGAACGCGCCGTGATGACGTCGTCATTCGCGCCGAGATACACCACACGGGTGCAGGCCAATGACGATAGCGGGGATAACGCAAGCGTTGCGGCAGCGAGCAGACAAGGCAGCGTTCTGACGAGCATGCGGGACATGGCGACACCTCATGTTGGGGGAGCGATTCGCAAGAACCCTCAGTATAACTAAGCCAGTCTTACGCACTTCAGCCGCCGCACTCCGCCGCCCCTCCCCGCCCTTCCCCGCGCTTCCCCGCTCCGCATCAAACGCCACGCCGCATCAATCGATCAGAATCGGATATAGCGACGCCACCAGCAAGGCGGCCGCACAACCGTTGAAGACCCGTACCGAGCGCGCGTCGGTGAGCACGCGTCGCATTGCGACACCGAACCCCGCCCACAGGCCAATGCACGGTGCCCCCAACACGCCATAGATCAACGCGAGCACCATCACATCGGGCAGATGCGAGGCGTTGGGCAGGTATGTGCTGATCGCGCCCACGGCCATCACCCACGCCTTCGGATTGACCCACTGAAACGCTGCCGCGCCAAGAAACCCCATGGGGCGCTCGCGTGCACGACGCTCACCATCCATCGGCCCCGACCGTGCAAGATGCCATGCGAGCCACAGCAGATAAGCCGCGCCCACATACTTCAGCACCGTGTGAATCGCCGGGAAGCGCACAAAGACCGAGTGCAGCCCCGCGCCCGTCAAGAACACCATCAAGGCAAAGCCAACGGCAATGCCCGCCAGATGCGGCAATGTGCGCACGAAGCCATAGTTCAGGCCCGAAGCGAGGATCATCATGTTGTTCGGCCCCGGCGTCACCAGCGTAATCACGGCGAAAGCGCAGAAGGCCAGCAGTTGTTCGGTCGTCATAGTCGTCAGTCTGAAACACCCGCGCGGGCGCTGCGTCTTGCAGTCACCTCTGGACTCGCGGACCCACAGGATAGGCACGTGCATCGGCCGAATCCCGATACAGTTCACCGAATCAGGACAGGCCTGTACCGGCCGCCAGCCATGACAGTTCAGACGCACGACCGCCGCCCCCGGGCGAGCCGCGTCGATTGACGCCCCGGTGCCACACAACGCCCGGCATCGTGCGAAAATCGACGCCATCCGAACGAAGCCATCGACACCGGCGCGCTTGCTCCCCGCTCACGACCGCTCGACACCTCACCGATGCCCCCTCGCCTGCCACCGCTGTCCGCCCTGCGCCTGTTCGAAGCCGCCGGGCGTCACCAGAGCTTCAAACGCGCCGCCGCCGAACTGCATCTCACGCCGAGCGCCGTCAGCCACGGCATTGTCGGGCTGGAGCAAACGCTGGGCGTCGCCCTGTTCACCCGCTCGCCGCAGGGCCTCTCGCTCACGCCGGAGGGTGTGGACTATCTGGCCTACGTCACCGAGGCGTTCTCGCTGCTGCTCACCGGCACCCGACGCCTGCCCACGCCGGACGCCTCACGCGCCATCGCCATCACCTGCGCGCCGACCCTCGCTTCGCGCTGGCTCCTGCCGCGCCTCGACACGTTCCTGCAACGCATGCCCAACGTCGACATCACGCTCGACACGTCGCGCCGCCAGGTCGGCTTCCCGACCGACGGCTTCGACTTCGCCATCCGCCTGTCGCGCACACCGGTCGCGAGCGATACCTGGCATCGGCTGTTCGGAGAGCGATTCGTCCCCGTGTGCAGTCCGGCGTATCACGCGAGCCATGCCGACGCCCACGGCAAGATCGATCTGCGCGCCGTCACGCGAATTCACGTGAGCAGCGCGAGCGAAGACTGGCAGGGCTGGATCGAAGGCGCAGGGATCGATGACTTCGACGCGCAAGGCGGGCTGAGTTTCGACAGCATTCAGATGGCCTTCGAGGCGGCGACGACCGGCCTTGGCGTCGTCATCGGACGCCGGCCGCTTGTCGACGCATATCTCGCAAACGGCAGCCTCGTGCCCGCGCACGACATCACAACGCCAGCGCAGGGCGCCTACTGGCTAATCTGCGCAGACGACATCGAACCGCACCCCGAGTGCGTCGCGTTCCGAGACTGGGTCATCGAACAAGCCAGCCTGCCAGATGAATAAAATTCACCCGCACTGACACACAACTCCTTTGCCAGACGTGGATTTCGTTGCGAGACTTCCGTGAGGAGGACTCACCACCATGCAAAAATCCATGACTTCCACGTTGCCTTCGCTGCAAAGCCGCATCACCCTGATCATCATTGCCGGCGCACTCGTGTTGAGTGCCGCGATGGGCACCCGCCAGACGTTCGGCCTCTTCATCAATCCCTTTTCGTACGACCGTGGCGTGCCCGTCACGCTCGTGGCCTTTGCAATCGCACTTCACAACCTCGTGTGGGGATTCGCCCAGCCGTTCGCCGGGGCGATGGCAGACCGTCATGGCCCGGCCCCCGTGGTCGCGTTCGGCGCGCTTGCCTTCGCCGCGGGATTGGCCATGGCAGCGCTGGCGCCGTCCGGCGTGTGGCTCGTCATCGGACTGGGCTTGCTGGTCGGACTCGGGATCAGTTGCACGACGTTCGGCGTGGTGCTGCCCGCCGTCAGCCGCGCCGTCGCGCCGGAGAAACGCTCGATCGCGATGGGCCTCGTGAGCGCCGGGGGCTCGCTCGGACAGGTTGCCCTGGTACCCGTCGCGCAAGGTTTGCGTCAGGCATACGGCGTGTCCACGTCGCTCTTCGTCCTCGCGGCGATTCTCTGCTGCGCCGCCCCGCTCGGCCTGCTCATGACGCTGCCGCACGGCAAAGTGGCCACCCAGTCGGGGGCCACCGGTACCTCCACGGCATCGGCCGCCAACACCGACGGTGAACACGTCTCGCTACGCGACGCCCTGCATCAGGCGCGCACCCATCGCGGCTTTCAGTTGCTCTCGTTAGGCTTTTTCACCTGCGGCTTCCAATTGGCGTTCATCGCCACACACCTGCCCGGCTATCTGCTGATGTGCCACATGCCCATCGGGCTGGGCGCCACCGCGCTCGCACTGATCGGCCTGTTCAACATGGCGGGAAGCTGGGCATGCGGCTGGATGGGCGGACGGTATCGGCAGCATCATGTGCTCGGCTGGCTGTACCTGATTCGCGGCGCGGCCATCGCGCTCTTCTTCCTGCTGCCGAAGTCGGACACGAGCGTGGTGATCTTCGCCGCCGTCATGGGGCTGACGTGGCTCGGCACCGTGCCGCTCACCAGCGGACTGGTGGCGAAGGTATTCGGCACGCAGCACTTGGGCACACTCTTCGGACTGTGCTTCATGAGCCATCAGGTCGGCTCGTTCCTCGGTGCATGGCTTGGCGGTTACGTGCTCGACGTCACCGGCTCTTACAACCTCATCTGGGCCGCGACAGCGATTCTCGGCGCGGTGGCGGCAGCCCTGCACTTCCCGATCAACGATGACCGCGTGGTGCCGCCGGTCCGGCAGCCGATGCCCATCAACACCCGGGTGCCGACGGCATGAACGCCAGCGTTCCCGTGTTACAGACGATGCGTGTTCGCCAGACGGAAGATCTTCGTCCAGCGCTGCGCCAGCGAGCGCCCGGGCATCGGCACGCGCCAGTTCGCCTGCGCATTGTGGGCGAGTTCGAGCACGAGCCACCAACGTCCGCCCTCGCTGACCGGGCTCGCCGACGACACATCCGAAAACACGAACCGCGTCTCGTGACCGTCCACGCGCATGGTGCCCATCTTGCGATCGGCGTCGAGCGTGAGTTCGCCCCACTCGCCCGACACACTCACGAGCCGCTTGCCGTCGCGTCGTACGCCGTGCACGGCGCGATAGCGACGCACCGCGTCCACCACGAGCCACACGACGATCAACACGCACACGGCAATCGTCGCAACAGCCGCGAGCGTGCCGAACCGAAGCGCCACGGCCGCGTACAACCGCACCGCGCCGTACACAATGCCCGCCAGTACGACGAGCGCCAGAAGAATGAATGGCACCCCTGCCTCCCTGCATCAATACCGTTCGCGCCCAACGTTCGCGAACATCAAAAAGCCCCGCCAGCAGAACGGCCCGGCGGGGCTTCATTTCACCACAGACGCGGCGCTCGCGCCGGCACGCACCGGCCGCCGCGAGCCCGTCGCCCGATAGGCTTACCGCTGCGGCTGCGGCGCCGCGGCAACGTCCTTGCGCACCTTGGCCACCTGCGCGGCCGTGACTGCGGGCGCCTTGTTGCCCCAGCTCGAGCGCACGAACGTGAGCACGTCGGCCACATCCTGATCGGTCAGACGATCGTCGAAGCCCGGCATCGCGTAATGCGTCGGTGCCGCCTTCGTCCACGGCATTTCTCCGCCGCGCAACACGATATGGATGAGCGAGGTCGGGTCTGCCGAGTTCACCGTCGAGCTGAGCGCAAGCGTCGGGAACGTCTGCGTGTAGCCCTTGCCCGTGCTGCGGTGACATGCCGCACAGTTGTCGATGAACGTGAGCGCACCGTTGCTCTTGTCGGAGCCCGCACGCAACGCCTTGGCCGCGGTTTCGTCGTAAGCGAGCGCCTTGGCGTTCGGATCGACGGGCTTGAGCGTCTTCAGGTACTTGGCCACCGCAGCGAGATCGTCGTCGTTCATGTACTGGGTGCTGTGCTGCACCACGTCCGTCATGCCGCCGAAGGCTGCGGAATGATCGTTGCGGCCGCCCTTGAGGAACGCCGTGATATCGCCTTCGCTCCAGTTGCCCAGACCGTCGGTGACATCGCCACGCAGGTTCTTCGCGAGGAAGTTGTCGACCACACCGCCCGAGAGGAACGCCGTGCTGTCATCCGTCAACGCCTTCTCCTGCAAGGCGATGCCGCGCGGCGTATGACAGGCGCTGCAATGGCCCAGCCCTTCGACGAGATAGCGTCCGCGCGAGATCGGATCGTTGTCGGTCGACGCCGCATCGGCCGCGACCGCCGGTGCGAACATCTTGCGCCAGAACGACAGCGGCCAGCGCATCGACATCGGCCACGGAATGTCGGTCGCCTTGTTGGCCTGCGCGACCGGCTGCACGCCGTTCATGAAGTAGGCATACAACGCCTTCACGTCAGCCGGACGCACTTTCGCGTACGAGGTATACGGCATGGCCGGGTACAGCGTCGAGCCATTCTTCGCGATACCGTGACGCACCGCCTTGTCGAAGTCTTCGAGGCTGTAGCTGCCGATGCCGGTGTCCTTGTCCGGCGTGATGTTCGTCGAGTAGATCGTGCCGATGGGCGAGGCAATCGGCAGACCGCCCGCGAACGGCTTGCCCTTGGGCGCCGTATGACACGCGGCACAATCGGCGGCGCGAGCGAGATATTCGCCCTGCTTCACCAGTTGCGCCTGCGGATCGTTGGCGGCAGGCATCTGGGGCGTGCCAGCCGCCATCGGCGCGGCAGGCACCGCAGGCGTGGGCACAGGCGAGACGGCCGCGCCGGAGGGCGCGGTCGCGTTCTGCGTGCCATTCTGCGCCCACGCGGCAACGGCCACGAGCGCCAGCGCCCCGGCCGTGAGCATGCCAGCGGAGCGTTTCATCATCGTTTTGCGGATCATGGTTGCGCTCCTCAGGCTTGCACCAGCGGGCCGGCGTTCTTGAGGTACTGTTCGCGAATCGCCTTCGCAGACCAGTACGCCAGCGCCGCCACCACGCCCGTGGGGTTGTAACCCATGTTCTGCGGAAACGCCGATGCGCCCATCACGAACACGTTGGACACGTCCCAGCTCTGCAAGTACCGGTTGACCACGCTGTTCGACGGATTCGTGCCCATGATGGCGCCCCCGGTCGTGTGCGTGCTCTGATAGATCCGCGTGTCGTAATGGGTGCCCTTCTTGCGGATCGCGCGGAACACCTTCTCCGGATTCATCGCCCGGCCGACCTCTTCCATCCGGTCGCCCATGTAGCCCAGCATGGCGTATTCGTTGTCGTGCCAGTCGAACGTCATGCGCAGCAGCGGCACACCGTAGGCATCCTTGTACGTCGGATCGAGGTCGAGGCACGCGTCGCGATACGACATGACCGAGCCGGAAATACCGATGGTCATGTAGCGCTGATACGCGTCGGCAATGCCCGCCTTCCACTTGCTGCCCCACGACGGCGTGCCCGGCACGGTCGGGGTCATCTTGATCGGACGTCCGCCATAGCGAATGTGACGAATGCTTGCGCCGCCGATAAAGCCCAGCGGTCCGTGGTCGAACTGGTCGCCGTTCAGGTCGTCCATCGACACGCCGCCTGCGCCCGTGCCGATGAACGGGTTCAGTTGCGTGCCCTTGGGCAGCAGCACGTTCACGGCGCCGTTCATCTGATACGCGTAGTTCTTGCCGACGACGCCTTCGCCCGTCTTCGGATCGTAAGGCTTGCCAATGCCCGAGAGCAGCAGCAAGCGCACGTTGTGCATCTGGTAAGCGGCCATGATGACGAGGTCGGCAGGTTGCTCGACTTCACGACCTTGGGCGTCGATGTACGTCACACCGGTGGCCTTCTTGCCATCGCTGTCGAGATTGACCTTGATGACGTACGCATTCGTGCGCAGCTCGAAATTGGTCTTCTTGAGCAATACCGGCAGGATGGTCGTCTGCGGCGACGCCTTCGAATACATATAGCAGCCGTAGTTCTCGCAGAAGCCGCAGAAGTTGCACGGCCCGAGACGCACGCCATACGGATTCGTATAGGGCTGGGAGGTGTTCGCGGCAGGCGCCGGATACGGATTGAAGCCGACTTCGCGCGCCGCCTTTTCAAACAGCGTGGCGCCGTAGGTGTTCTGCAACGGCGGCGTGGGGAATTCGCTCGAGCGCGCGCCCTCGCGCGGATTGCCACCCGGCACGATCTTGCCGTTCAGGTTCCCGGCCTTGCCCGACGTGCCGAACACTTTCTCGGCGAAATCGAAGTGCGGCTCCAGTTCTTCGTAGCTCACGCCGAAGTCCTGAATCGTCATGCCATCGGGGATGAACTTCTTGCCGTAGCGCTCTTCGTAATGGCTGCGCAGCTTGAGCTCTTCGGGCAGGGCACGGTAGTGCATGCCGTTCCAGTGAAACCCCGCGCCCCCGACCCCATTGCCCAGCAGGAACGAGCCGTTCTGACGGTAAGGCACGGCGAGATCGTCCGGCGTGTGTCGAATGGTGACGGTCTCGCGCGCCAGTTCCTGAAAGAGCTTGCCGCGCACGGAGTATTCGAGTTCGTCGATGACCTTGGGGTACTGCGCATCGGTGGGCGTATCCCGCATGCCGCCGCGCTCGAGCGCCACCACGTTGAGTCCTGCATCGGTGAGTTCCTGGCCGAGGATAGCCCCGGTCCAGCCGAAGCCGACGATGACGGCATCGACCTTATCTTTCTTGATTGCCATAACGTTGTCCCCTTAGCCCCGCTTTCCGGAAATCGACACGGGCCCGTACGGGTACTTGACGTTGGGCTGATCCACCCAATCCATGAAGTCGGCGCGAGCGCCAGGAAAGCCAACCAGCTTCCAGCCGACCATGTCCTTGTTGCCGCCGTGGATGGGATCCGAGAGGAAGCCTTCCTTCGTGTTGGCCAGCAGATAGGAGAAGAACGTGCGCGCAGGCACGCTATCGAACTCGACCTTCGCATGCTCCATATCGCCGAGCACGGCCTCCTGCGTGGCGTGATCGAGGTCGGCGAACGCCTTGTTGTACTGCTTCTTGCAGTAGGCATCGCAAGCCGCAATGCCGTGACGATAGATGTCGCGCGGCACGAGGCTCAACTGATAGCCCATCTCGGGCGGCTGATCCGGGTGGAACGGCCCCTGCATGTACCAGAGCTTGCCGTGCCCGAAGGGCGTTTCCATCTGACGGTCGATGAACTGCGGCACATCGGCCTGCAAAGCGCCCGGGCCGAGATCGTCGGCAGGAATCAGGCGGTCGACGGCGGCATTCACGAAACGCCATTCGTCGGCAGTGAAGTATTTGGGTTCGTAGGGAGTGGTCGAAGCGGCGGGGGCAGCAGACTTGTCGCTGCTACAGGCGGACTGCGTCAGCGTCGCGCCAGTGGCTAGCGTCGTGGCAGGCACGATCGCCAGCACCTGGCGCAAAAAGCGCCGGCGCGGTTCCTTGTCCTGTGACATGGAGTTCTCCGTTTTTGTGGGGGACGGGACGAATCACGCATCACAGTCAAGCGTTGGCTCGCCGTGCGTGAAGAAAACCTGACAGGCTATTCACCTCGCGTAGCGCATAGAACGAGGCCATTCTACTGACAAGTTCCCTACATGGCAAAGCAAGAGATTGTTGCGGAAATTCGCGCAACATATTGATTGAAAAGGCTTGCAGATAATTAAAATATTCATTATGTGTCGGCGCCAGCCCGGCCTGCGCTTCGCTACGGGCACCGTCACCACGTCACCACGTCACCACATCGCCTCGGGGACGCCGGCGAGTATCGAGTGTCGATCGACCTGATCGACCTGATCGACCTGATCGACCTCTCACGGGCCGATTGCGTCAAGAGTCGAGAGGGCGCAGTGCCAATGCGACGAAGGCTCGCACGATGCTCACGTATCGATCAGGAAGACACTGGCGCCGTTGTGCTGCGTCGTGACCGACACGCTTCGCGTTCGAAAAGCCCCCCATGCGCCTCAAAACGAAGCCTTCCCGCACAGAATCGAAATCGCGTCAGCGTCATGACCTCTAGTCTCCTTGCGCTCGAAGACCATTCTGTCTGATATCGGATAACAAGGAGGTTTCTCTTATGAGATTGGCACGGCTGTTTTCCACGCAAGCGTCCGCACCGGTCGTTACACTGAGTTTCCAGCCGAAATCCACCGAAGCCAGTGACAGCTTCGGCAGCGATTTCCTGCGGCTCGGGCTGGCGGCACCCAACACATCGAGATCGGCTGGCAGTGCGTGGCGCACCTATCCTGAACGCAGCCGAGACACCCTCTGCGGAACGTCGCGGGTCACGTTCGAGACCTGGCGCAGAAGCATGAGCAACAATATTCAGCAGTTTCAGCGTCTGACGGCATTTTCGGATGACGCACGCAAGCCACTCGATTCGTGGCGTAGCGCCTACCTCGCGGGTGCCAATGCCACCCGGGCGTTCGAAGACGAGCGTCACGACGTGTTACTACGCGCGAGCCGAGGGGAGACCCTCGGCGACGCGCCTCGTCTTGGCAGATACGACACGCAGACCTATCGGGTGCAGGCGCAAGCCATCGACGAGCTGAGTCAATTGGCGTCGCGTCGGGCAGACACCGGCGAAGCGGCACCGGAAAGCCCGCATGCCCGCCGAGCCCATGCGATTCGCAAGCGCACAGCCGAGCTTCGCGACACGATGTACGCCGCCACGGCGACATCGCTGAGCAATACGCTTGCGCAAATCAAGTACGACCGCCGTGATCTGTTCTTGCTCAACGAGATGACGCGGGAAGCCGAAAGGGAGCGCGCCAACGGTGGGGCGCAGGTGCCGTTGCGGCTGGCGATTCGCGCGGACAAATGTGCACTGAAGCCCGCAAAATCCCGTTCGAGGCTCACGGCGCCGACACAACGGGCACGGCGGGAAGCGGCGAATCTGGCCATGCTGATCGGTCTTGCGCCGGGAACGCCTGTCACGCTCGACACGCTGCGCGCCCGCGGTTTCGGCCGTCACGAAAATACCGTCATTCTCAACGACGCAAAGTCGGACTGCGTCATGGGCGGTGACTGCGCCTCGTTCCTTTTCAATCGGATACGCGAAATGGAGGTTGCCACGCAGAACGCCAGCGATACCCTCGCACGGATGGCAGGCCACCGGGAAATCGGGGTGCGCGACCTTTCAGCTGCGCAGGCGCTGGTTGGAGACGATCTTGACGAGCAGACCTCCCTGACATCAGCAGACCTGAGTGTGAGTCTGACGTCGGTCAGGCGGCGAGCTTCGCTTCACAGCGACGACTCGTATCAACGCGAACCCGCTATCGACGACGTGGCCTCCTTGCATTCCACACCTGAGCCGGAGCGCTCGCGCGCGTTGGCTCGGCAAGGCAGCACCGACGCGCTGCCCACATCGTTCGGACTGGAGCGCATGCCGCGTCACCACCGCGTGGCCGACGACGTCATTCCGGAGGAAGAGGAAAACGATGAGTCTTCTACTGCGCCGTCAATCCCATCATCGCCTTCGCCGCACACGGCCAGGGGAAATCGAACGAGGCTCGATGTGTATGGTCGACGAATCGCCACGAGGGAACTCGGCAACCATCACGATGGATACGGAAATGATTGGAAACTTGCCGCGTAAGTGTGCGCCCTTGTGGTCGCCGCAGCGGGATTGATCTCAGGCTGATCTGACGCCGTTGACACCGTCATCGCAGGGTGGGCGATGACGGTGTGTCAGATCGCTTGGCAAAACCCTCGAAGCGACTTCGCATAGCGGCTGACGCATCGTTAAGACGAGCCGACATTGGCGACGACAGGTTCACGGCGGCCTGTTCCGGGCC
>NZ_JAELTP010000829.1 GCF_016428915.1 Pandoraea sp. ASV26 | reverse complement strand
CACCGGGACCGTGACTACGATTCTTCCCGTCGCAGAGACAGAGACAGAGACAGAGATAGGGATCGCGAGCGCGACAAGGATAAAGACCGCGACAGCCGCCGAGACCGGGATCGTAGAGACCGCAAAGACCGCCACAGAGACAGAGACCGTGACCGCGACAGGGAAAGCCGACATGAAAGCGGCAGCAGAAAAGACTCTGCCGACGGCCGCGCCACCCCAGCCGACGATTCAACCGCAACCAAGGACCCGCACACTCTAGAACGCGAAGCACGCAACCGTGAACGCCTCCTTAAAGAAGCGCAGCGCATGGCAGGCATGTCAAGCCTTGCAGGCGCGAAACGAAGTCGCGGCGGTGACGAAGACAGCGGCAGTCGCAAAAGGCGCAGAACAACAA
>NZ_JAELTP010000828.1 GCF_016428915.1 Pandoraea sp. ASV26 | reverse complement strand
GGCATCGAAAAATCATCAAATCGGCGCTGTTGACGTGCAGAGACTCTCACTTACCGGGCAGATCATGTGTTTTCTGGGACTCGAGATCACGGGTTTGCTGTCCTCACGTGTTCTGAGATCAATCTCGTGATGTCGCGCGGTGGGTTGTAAGCGCGCGTCTTAAAGACAGGAGTTTGGTTTTGGCTCGACCAAAAAGGGCCAGAATGCCAGATGGAAAAATTAATGAAAAATCGACAAAATCGACAAGACACAGGTCTTATCGAACAAGGGGTTTTGGTCTTTAAAAAATGACAGGAGTTGGTTCCTCTTTACTCGAACTTGGCTCAGATGTCTGGGCTCGTCGCGTGCAGGAGGCGGGCGGTCCAGGTCACGAGGTTTGACGGTGGTGCTGAAC
>NZ_JAELTP010000827.1 GCF_016428915.1 Pandoraea sp. ASV26 | reverse complement strand
ATCATGAGAGAAATATCCGTCATTTGACTAGCTTCGGGAAGTCTTTGTACGTCTTGAGGATTTTCCTCAACCTGCTGGTGTTTGTATGGGTCTAGTGCACCCAGAATTCCCATCAGTTTGATAGTTTCTTGTCGGATCGGACCCTTCTGGTCCTCAGTGCGGATGATGCCTTGCAAAATCTCCAGCAGCTGAGGATATTCTAGGTACGGCTGAATGACATAGCCAGAGTTGCTCGCCAGCTGGCCCAGTGCATGCACTGTCTCTTATACACATCTGACGCTGCCGACGAACCGTGTGGTGTGGAGGGAGAGGGGGGGGGCGGGGGAGTAAGAAGGGGGGGGGGGGGGGGGGGGGGGGGGGGGGGGGGGGGGGGGGGGGGGGGGGGGGGGGGGG
>NZ_JAELTP010000826.1 GCF_016428915.1 Pandoraea sp. ASV26 | reverse complement strand
CAACAGTAGCGAATCTGTCACTGCTGGATTGGAAAGAAGCTGCAAGAGTGCCGTCTGAGGAGCGTGTGTCTTGACCAACGTGGTAGACGCCGTGTCTGATCGGGAGAGATTGCCCAGTGCCAGACAAGCTGCTGATTGCAGCTGTGGGTTGTTGACCTTGAGCCATGAGAGGAGCGTTTGGGGAACTTCTGAGGATAGTGGGTGGGTTTCTGTGAATAAGTCGTTGGCTGAGAGTTCGGAGAGTGCGTTGAGGAGAGAGGTTCGAAGTTGTTTCAACTCATTGATTGAGTCTTCGTCGTCGAGTGCTGATACGTCTATTCCAGTATGTGCGTGATAAAAGACGCCGAGAAAGAGGTTCATACTGTCCCCCGAAATGGTGCTGCGCTGGAATTTC
>NZ_JAELTP010000825.1 GCF_016428915.1 Pandoraea sp. ASV26 | reverse complement strand
AAACATCATTAAATTTAAAACATAACTGCCTTATACAGAGGCCACTGACCAAACTATCATAAAATTGGAGAGAAGACATGAGAAAGAGGGTATAAACAAAAGTAACGACAAATCCATTTTACAGCACAGGACCAAGACAAACACAGAATAAAATATAGAGCACAACACAGAGGCGCAATGTGCTGCAAAACCTCACATTCTCTGAGCAGCCCTGAACGGCATACTCTTCTTTCCAGGATGCACAGTGGCATAGTGTGTAGTGAGTGAGCTCAGGGTAGTGCAGTAGCAGTGGCATTCAGTGCATTGAACCAGCTTTGAACGATCCTGGCTGTCCGTCTTATCCTGTCTCTCTGCATTAAAAGACATTTTGCCAGAGTTCTCCGCAGTAGTATTC
>NZ_JAELTP010000824.1 GCF_016428915.1 Pandoraea sp. ASV26 | reverse complement strand
CTCTTTAACTCTCCAGAAGACCTCAGACGCCAAGTCAGATTCTGTCGTTTCTCCTTCGGCCAGATGCATGCTTTCCAAACCGGCTTCACTTGCTGTTGGCGTAGAAGGTTCTGCACTTGAATCTTGAATTCCCAGTCGCTCACGTCAAAGTCATCCTCAAAGTGCTTAGCGATGTGTTCAAAGTGTTTGTCACGCATAGCGGATGTGTCGTCGGCCGATGATGCTTCAAAGATTCTTTCCTTGCATGACGCGAATCCACAAGCGAAAACCATTTGAGGGCAGAGCTCTGTTCGTGCTGCACTGTTTGGGAGAGCCTTCATCCGATGGGCTTCCTTTGCGTGCGTGCTGTAGGCTCTTTCTGTCGAGAAAGATAGATGGCAGCCCTTGGTATGGC
>NZ_JAELTP010000823.1 GCF_016428915.1 Pandoraea sp. ASV26 | reverse complement strand
CAGCTTGAGTCGTCCGAGTTTGATACGGACTGGGAGACGGAGATTTCTGAGACGGATGCTGATGGCAACAACACCACCACCGATACGGAGCAGCGTCAGACGGCGTCTAAGCCGCGACGGCCTCCAGACCCGCAAAGACGGCATTTAGATGTCCTCGTTGGATCTATCGAGCAGTTCCTCGCACAGGGAAATGTCGAAAAGGCGGCCAAGGCTTTCGGTCTGGCGCTGCAGTTGCGGCCTCGACACATGACGGCTGATATACGACGTGACAATCTCTGGGCCATTGGCGCTGAGATTATCATGCGCGAAGGCGAGGAGAGCAGGCTGCCACAACCGCAGCGGGAAGAGCCACGCCAGGCGCCAGAGGAAATTGACAATGCAGAAGCCACAGAAG
>NZ_JAELTP010000822.1 GCF_016428915.1 Pandoraea sp. ASV26 | reverse complement strand
CCCCCCCCCCCCCCCCCCCCCCCCCCCCCCCCCCCCCCCCCCCCCCCCCCCCCCCCCCCCCCCCCCCCCCCTTTTCAACCACAAGACGGCATACGCGATACACAATATCGTCTCGTGGGCTCGGAGATGTGTATAAGAGACAGTACTAACAGCATAAAATTCACCAACCAAGGTTTTGTCCGCTTTACCGTCGCGAAAGAGAAAGAGACGTCAGATATGATCGAAGTCAAGTTTATGGTGGAAGATACTGGCTGTCTCTTATACACATCTGACGCTGCCGACGAACCGTGGGGTGTGGAGGGGGCGGGGGGGGGGGGGGGAGTGTAGGGGGGGGGGGGGGGGGGGGGGGGGGGGGGGGGGGGGGGGGGGGGGGGGGGGGGGGGGGGGGGGGGGG
>NZ_JAELTP010000821.1 GCF_016428915.1 Pandoraea sp. ASV26 | reverse complement strand
GATGTGATGTCGTCCTCGTCAAACTCCTGTTCTTCGGTATTGGTGTCCGGATCCTCTTCATCGAACCAGAAAGATGACTTGACTGGCTTCTCGCCAACATCGTCCTTGTAAAGGTCTTCGCTCAATTGCCTGTCCTCGGATGACAGACCCGGCCTGCTTCGTAATGTCGACTCGATGAACTGGTCAATTGAGTCGGCACCGTTTTCCTTGGCCAGCTCATCCAATTGTCGCAGACCCTCTGGTGTAGCACTGGCCAAGAAACTATTGTTCATCTCCTTCAGTTCTAGTTCTCCTTCGTCGTCGTTGTCACCTCGTCGCTTGCCCGCCAGCATAAATCTCGACGTGCTAAAATCTCGCCATAGGCTCGCTGGGCGGCTGACTCTTCGCTTTGCGC
>NZ_JAELTP010000820.1 GCF_016428915.1 Pandoraea sp. ASV26 | reverse complement strand
ATACTACATGGCGCTGTCCGGTAATCTGTGGGCATGGGAAATAAACTTTATTACCCTTTTGATTTGGAATTCCTCCGAGTTTTGACTGCGACAGCCGAAGTAATGGCCCATGGTGAGCTCTCATTCATAGGAGCGCTGGAGATCTTTAAGCAGGGCCTAGAGGATAGTTTGCGGCGTTTTGCAACGAGAGGTTCTCCACACTTCTACTGCACTCAAGCCAGATGTGAGTGGTTCCCACTGAACGACAGAGCTCAACGCCGTGGTCCAGGCAGTTACGAACGTAATACTCGTAACGCTCCTCGTCCGGGGGGGGGGCGAGGGGCGGATGAACGCCACAGGTGCGGCATCAGTGGGTTAATGGAGTCTGCGATTGCCTAGCCCGCCCCAGCTATGG
>NZ_JAELTP010000085.1 GCF_016428915.1 Pandoraea sp. ASV26 | reverse complement strand
CGCGAGGACGTGGCGTTGCGACTGTGCACCTCGGCCGGCGAAGCGCTGCCGCGCGAAATCGGCGAGCGCTTCACCGCGCATTTCGGCGCGGAGATTCTCGACGGCATCGGCTCGACCGAGATGCTGCACATCTTCCTGTCGAACCGTCCGGGACAAGTCGTCTATGGAACGACCGGCGAACCGGTGCCGGGCTACGCCGTGGCGTTGCGCGACGAGAACGGTCAGCCCGTGCCCGACGGCGAGATCGGCGACCTGTACATCCAGGGGCCGAGCGCCGCGCTCATGTACTGGTGCAATCGCGAGAAGTCGCGCACGACGTTCCTCGGCGAGTGGCTCAAGAGCGGCGACAAGTACCAGCGTCTGCCCAATGGGTATTACGTCTATGCCGGGCGCAGCGACGATATGCTCAAGGTCAGCGGCCAGTACGTCTCCCCCATCGAAGTGGAGATGGTGCTCATGCAGCACGATGCCGTGCTCGAGGCCGGTGTAGTCGGGCGCGACGACAACGGTCTGACGAAGACGCAGGCCTTCGTGGTTCTCAAGCCGGGTATCGCGGCGATGGACGCCATGGCGACCGAGCTGAAAGCGTTCGTCAAGGCGCGCCTGGCGCCGCACAAATACCCGCGCGAGCTGGTGTTCGTCGACGATCTGCCGAAGACGGCCACCGGCAAGGTGCAGCGCTTCAAGCTGCGCGAGTTGCTTTAGGAGACGACACGACAATGTCGGACGTACAGTTCGCCCGGATCGAGACGGCCTCGCACGGCCCGCTCTCGCTGGAGTATCGGTGGATCAACCGCGAGCGCACGCACGCGCCGCTGCTGGTGTTTCTGCATGAGGGGCTGGGGTCTGTCGCCATGTGGAAAGACTGGCCTCAGCAGTTGTGCGACGCGGGCGGCTATCGCGGTCTCGTGTATTCGCGCAACGGCTATGGCCGCTCCACACCGCGCGCGCACGACGAGAAATGGCCGGTGGACTTCATGCACCGTCAGGCGCGCGAGGTGTTGCCGGCGTTTCTCGATGCCGTCGGTGTCGGGCCCGAGCAGGCCGATCGCGTGTGGCTCGTCGGCCATAGCGATGGCGGCTCGATCGCGCTGCTGTTCAGCGCGGCGTTCCCGGACCGGCTCGCCGGCGCCGTGGTGCTCGCGCCGCACCTCTTCGTCGAGGACGTGTCGGTGCAGAGCATCGCAAAGACGAAGACCCTGTACGAGACGACCGATCTGCGGGCAAAGCTCGGCCGCTATCACGACGACGTCGATTCGGCGTTCTGGGGCTGGAACGACATCTGGCTGAACCCGGCGTTTCGCGAATGGAATCTGGTGGGCGCGGTGGCGAGCATCTCGAAGCCGCTGCTCGCCATTCAGGGCGAAGACGACGAGTACGGCACGATGGCACAGATGGACAGCATTGCCGCGCACGTGCCGCACGCGAAGGTGGTGAAGCTGCCCGCGTGTGGACATTCGCCGCACCGCGATGCGCCTGAGCCGCTCGGTGAGGCCATCATCGCCTTCATCGGCGCTCACGCAGACCGTCAGGCCGCATGACTTGACGGTGGCCGGGCGCGCCGCTTAGACGTCTTGGCGAGGGCGCCCGTCATTGCCATCTGGGTCGGATCGCCCTGGGCCAGATCCCCTGAGTCAGATCCCCTGAGTCAGATCGTCTAAGTCAGATCACCCGCACGCCGGGCGTGCCCGGACGCATGGCGCCGATGATCGCGGCGGCGTCAAAGCCGTCGGCACGGAAGACCGCCAGCACGTCGTCGACTGCACCGGGCGCGCAGGACACCAGCAAGCCGCCCGCCGTCTGCGGATCGCACAGCAGATCGCGGTCGCGCGCCGTCAGACGCTCCCCGAGTTCGACCGACGCCCCATAAGACGCCCAGTTACGGCCGGACGCCCCCGTGATGCACCCCTTGTCGGCCAGCTCGCGCACGCCGTCGAACAGCGGCACGTCGGACATGCGCAGATACGCCGCGAGATTCGCACCACGGCACATTTCGAGCGTGTGGCCGAGCAGACCGAAACCGGTCACATCCGTGAGCGCATGCACGCCGGGCAATGCGGCGAGCGCCGGGCCGACGCGGTTCAGACGCGTTGTCGCATCGATCATGCAACGATAGCCCGCGTCATCCAGTTGATGCTTCTTGAGCGCCGCCGACATCACGCCAACGCCGAGCGGCTTGCCGAGCACGAGCACGTCGCCCGCCTGCGCGTCGGCGTTGCGCTTCAGACGCTTCGGATGCACCACCCCGAGGGCGGCGAGGCCATAGATCGGCTCGACCGAGTCGATGCTGTGCCCGCCGGCAATTGGAATGCCCGCCTCGGCACAGACCGATTCGCCGCCACGCAGAATCTCTCGGATCGTCTCGCGCGGCAGCACGTTGATCGGCATGCCGACGATGGCGAGCGCGAAGATCGGCTTGCCCCCCATGGCGTAGATGTCGGACAGCGCATTGGTCGCGGCGATGCGGCCGAAGTCGAACGGGTCGTCGACGATGGGCATGAAGAAGTCCGTCGTCGCGATGATGGCTTGCTCGTCGTTGAGCTGGTAGACCGCGGCGTCGTCAGACGTCTCCGTTCCCACGAGCAGCGCAGCCGGCGCCGGCAGCGGCGCCTCGTTGCGGGCAAGCAGTTCGGAGAGCACGCCCGGTGCGATCTTGCAGCCGCAGCCGCCGCCGTGCGAGAGCGAAGTCAGACGCGGCGCGGCCGGTGCGGCACCCGCTTGAGTTGCATCGATTGCGGTCATGGTCGTAGGGGTTCGTTGAAGATGGCCGGGATCCCATGGCAAGGCGTGCGGCACGAGCGCTCAGAGCGTCGTTGATGCTCACCGCTCCCGGAATGACGACAGTTTGCCAAAAGTCGACGTATTATGAAGCAGCTTTGACGTGCCGATGGGCTCGAAAGGTCGGCAAAGGACGGCAAAGGGTGGCAAAGGGATCGATGAATGTCCGTCGTTGCCGCTATGCTAGCGAATCACATCGTCCCTGCATCACCGCACGCCAATGCCGCCGTATTGCAACACACGACTGCACCACACGATCGCAGCACACTATTGCAGCACCCTAACCACGATGCGCCGTGAGCGCTAACGCCAAAGGGGAATTCTGACCATGCAACGCCGCCGCTTCCTCTCGCTGGGTGCCTGCGCCCTGCCCGCCTCCCTCCTCTCGACTTCGCTCATGCCTGCCCATGCGCAGGCGGCACCGGCACGCGAGGCATCGCCCGACGCCGCCCAGGGCTGGCGCACCTTCGAGCTGACCACACAGGTCGATCTGCCCGCCGGGAATGGCAACGGGAACGGCCCGGCGAACGTCTGGCTGCCGGTGGCGGCGTCGCCGTCTGGCGGCTATCAGCGCGCGCTCGGTGCGCGCTGGGAAGCCCCGGGCGCCAACGCCGAGTTGCGCACCGTGCGCGGCGCGTCGGGCATCGGTGTGCCAATGCTGGCCGTGGCATGGCCTGACGCCGCGGCACAGGCGCCCCGTACGGTCACGCTGGTGAACACGTTTGCCACGCGCGACCGGCACGTCGATCTGGCGCAACCGCCCTCGGCCAATGCACCGCGCGAATCGCCCGAAGTCCTGCGTCAATATCTGCGTCCAACCGCGCTCCAGCCGACCGATGGGCTCGTGCGCGAGACCGCCGAGAAGATCACGCGCGGCGAAAAGGGTGACGTGGAGAAAGCGCGCGCGATCTATCAGTGGATCGTGGAGAACTGTCGTCGCGAAGGCTCCGTGCGCGGCTGCGGCACCGGCGACGTGCGCTACATGCTCACCACCGGCGACCTCGCGGGCAAATGCGCCGACATCAACGCGCTCTTCACCGCCCTCGCCCGCTCGGTCGGCATTCCCGCTCGCGACGCTTACGGCGTGCGCGTCGCGACGTCGAATCATGGTTTCAACAGTCTGGGCAAGGCGGGCGACGTCACGCGCGCGCAGCATTGCCGCGCCGAGTTCTACGCCGCCGGCTACGGCTGGGTGCCGGTCGACCCGGCAGACGTGCGCAAGGTCGTGCTCGAAGAAGTGCCCGGCGGCTTGCCGGTCGACGACTTGCGCGTGCGTGCCGCCCGCGCGATGCTCTTCGGTCAGTGGGAGATGAACTGGGTCGCGTTCAATCACGGCGCCGACGTTCCGCTGCCCGGGGCGCGAAGCGCGCAGGACAGCACCGTGCCATTCCTCATGTATCCGAATGGCGAAGTGGCGCGTGCCCAGCTCGACAGCCTCAATCCGGACACCTTCCGCTATCGCATGACCGCCCGCGAAATCAGCGCCTGATTTGAACCGCGGCCCCTACGACTTGCCCGACATTCACCCGCAGGAGAGCATCGCCATGCAACGCCGTCATTTTCTTCACACCCTCGGGGCCCTCGGAACAGCCGGTGCGCTGGGCGGCACGGGCGCACAAGCGCTGGCGGCCGGGCCGGGCAAGGGGGCGGAGCAAGCCGACGACAGCGCACTCGCGGGCACCTCTGGCGGCACGCTCTCGGCATGGCGCGGCGCCACACCGGCGTTCACGCTCAACGACCTCGACGGCAAACCGCACGCGCTGTCCGAGTGGCGGGGGCACGTCATCATCCTTAACTTCTGGGCCACGTGGTGCGGCCCCTGCCGCGAAGAGATTCCGGCAATGGGGGCGGTGGCGCGTCAATACCGTCAGCGAGGTCTCGCGCTGGTCGCCGTCAACTACAAAGAGCCGCTCGCCACGGTCAAGCCCTTCATCGACAAGCTCCCCATCGACGGCACGGTATTGCTCGACGCCGATGGCGCCGTCTACAAGCGCTTCGGTTCGCTCGGCCTGCCCGCCACGTATCTGATCGATCGTGCGGGTAACGCCCGCTTCTGGCGGATGGGCGAACTGGAGTGGAGCGACGTCGGCCTGCATGGGCACATCGAGGCGCTGCTGACGCAAAAGGGCAACGCGACGGCTTGAGCGAATGGATTAAGGGAGCGGATTAATCGGACGAATCACGGGCACGAATTACGGGGACGAATTAAGGGAACGTCACTCGGCAGCGACCGTCTGCGCGGCTTCATGCACGTGATCCAGCAGCCGCGCCGTCGGGCCGGCGAGCACGCCTTCGCGGTGCGCACAGTACAGCGGCGCGCGCGGCGCGGGTGTGAGCGGCCGGTAGACGATGCCCTCCACCTGCATTCGCATGAGCGAAGCAGGCACCACCGACACCCCGAGTCCTGCCGCCACGAGTGAGAGCGTCGTGAGCAAACGCGGCGCCTCCTGCTCGATGTTCGGACTGAAGCCCGCGCCGTGGCACGCGGCGATGATCGCGTCGTATAAGCCTTGTCCCGTGCGGCGTCGGTAGAGAATCAGCTTGTCTGCCGCGATGGCCGTCATCGGCACGGCCGCCTTGCCTGCGCGCCCGGTGAGCGCCAGCGGGTGCGCCGACGGCACCGCCAGCACCATCGACTCTTCGAGCACCTGCACGAAGACGATCTGTCCGATATCGCCCTGCGGCTGACGAATGAACGCGACGTCCAGATGGCCGTCGCGCAGATCGTCGAGCAACTCGCTGGTGCTGCTCTCGTCGAGCATCAACGAAACCGCCGGTGCGTCGCGCCGAAAGGCACGAATCACCGTCGGCACGAACGGATGCAGCGCCGCCGAGCTGGTGAAGCCCACCGACAACCGCCCTTTCACACCCGCCGCGACACGACGCACGTCATCGACCGCCTGATCGAGTTTGTGCACGACTTCGTACGCGTCGCCCAGAAACGCCTGACCGGCGTCCGTGAGCGCCATGCCGCGCGGCAGGCGCTCGAAGAGCGTCACGCCCAATTGCGTCTCCAGCACCCGGATCTGCTGCGAGAGCGGCGGTTGTCCGATGCCCAGACGCTCAGCCGCACGCGTCATGTGCCCCGTTTCGGCCACGGCGATGAAATAGCGCAGCAGACGTATGCCGATGTTTGCCATATTGGTTCGATATGAATCAAGTCTGTTCCATATATTGGACAATATAGCGCAATCGTCCTAATCTCAAGGGGTTCCGCGCGGCACCCGTGCATCCCTGCCTCGATGTCACCCCGTGCCCCGCGGCCTCCACCGTAGTCCAGTTTTCAGAACGAACCTGCCATGAGCATTCCGGCCCCAACCGCTCCTGCCGCATCTGGCGCACCCGCCACGATGCAAGCCCCGCCTGCCACCCAAACCCCAAGCGTTCGCGCGCTCTTCTTCGGATTCCTCGGTCTGGGCATGACCGCGTTCGGCGGCGCGTTGCCGCTGGCGCGTCGCATGATCGTCGAGAAGCATCGATGGCTCACGCCCACCGAATTCACCGATCTGCTCGGCCTGTGCCAGTTTCTGCCCGGCGGCAACATCATCAACTTGTCGGTCGCACTCGGCATGCGCTTTCACGGCTGGCGCGGCGCGCTCGCGTCGATCTTCGGGCTGATTGCCGCCCCGTCTGCCGTGGTCATCGCGCTGGGCACGATCTATCAGCACTTTCAGAGCGATCCGCATGTGAAGCATCTCTTCGCCGGACTCGCCGCCGCCGCGGCCGGCCTGCTGATTCAGATGGCGTGGAAAGTGTCGTGGCCGCTGCGCAAGTCCCTCGCGCTGGCCGGCGTAGCGCTCGCGTGCTTCATTGCGATTGCCGTGCTGCGCGTGCCGCTGGTGCTCACCATGCTGGTGATGACGCCCCTCTCCATCTACGCGACCTGGAGGGTTTCGCAATGACCGGCACGCTCATCTCGCTCGCGCTCATCTTCACGCAGTTGTCGGTGCTGGCGTTCGGCGGCGGCAACACGATCCTGCCGGAGATGGAGCGACAGGTTGTCGATCTGCATCACTGGATGACGTCGGAAGAATTCAGTGCGCTGTTCGCGCTGGGGCAGGCAGCACCCGGCCCGAACCTCATGATCGTGACGCTCGTCGGCTGGCATGTGGCTGGCTGGCAAGGCATGCTCGTCACGTCGCTCGCGAAGTTCGGACCGTCGTCGCTCATCACCGTCGGTGTGCTGCACCTGTGGGAACGGTTCAGGGACCGGCCGTGGCGGCGGATCGTGCAGGCCGGTCTGGTGCCGATGACGGCAGGGCTCGTTGCGGCGAGTGCCGCGCTCATTGCCGAAGCCTCGGCAACGTCGTGGCTACTGGCGGGAATCACCGCGAGCGTGGCGGTGCTCGCGATCCGCACGCGCGTCCATCCGCTGTGGTGGCTCGCGGCGGGGAGCGTGGCGGGATTGCTGGGCGGGGCGTATTGGTAAGCCCCACGGGGCGTCATTGCATCACCGCGTCAGCCCCTCCTTGCCTGCCCGCGTGCCTGCCCGCTTGCCCGCCTCACGGACCTGCGCGTAAGTCACGCCCCAGTGTTTGCGGC
Source organism: Pandoraea sp. ASV26 (assembly GCF_016428915.1). GTDB lineage: Bacteria > Pseudomonadota > Gammaproteobacteria > Burkholderiales > Burkholderiaceae > Pandoraea. The sequence goes on along the minus strand of NZ_JAELTP010000085.1, from coordinate 16,931 downwards.
CCAGCGCGCGAATCCCCTCGACGAGATCGAGCCAGTCGGTCGAGCCAATCACCAACGACGGCGGGGTATCGCCGCGTGCCAACGCCTCGAGGCGGGGCGGGCACGGGGTGCGCTTCTCCAGCTTGCCGGCTATCAACATCACACGGGCAAGCCATTGCGCGACCTCCGCGGGGATCGTCGACGTCATGACCTGCCCCGGCGGCACCACCGGCTCGTCGGTCCAGCGCCACGCGAAGCGCGCACTGACCCCCGAACGTACCGCCAGCCCCATGGCCCCGAGTACGCGGTCGCAGGACAGCCCCCGCTGGGCGGCGGCACTCAGCGCAAGCTCGCCAAGATCCCGCCAGTCTGCGGCACTGCCGCAATCCTCGCGAACGCTGGCAGCGATCAGCGCGACAACCCGGGACCGAACATGTCGCAGCGCTTCGGGATGGGTCAGCATCCGGCGTGCTACCCGTGTTTCTTTCGAGAGATCGTCCGTCGTCTCGGCCGGATCGAACAGCTGAACGTCGATCGGATGGACGGTAAACGTCGGCGAGTCCGCGGTGTCGTTGCGCCAGTCGGGTTCGAGACGTTCGCGCAGGAGCGTAAAAGCACCGTCGTATCTGACCAGCGAAGGCCGGGCGTCGTCCACGCGCAGGGCTTCACGCATGGCCCGCGGCAGCTTGAAGCCGAGACCGTGCGCAAGGAGCTGGCACAGCGCTGCAACTCTGTCGCTCTGGGCCATGCAGGTTTGCGGCGTATCGGCGATGTGAAGGATGAGCGCTTCCGCGATTCTCTGTTCCGATAGCTCGCGATGCGACGGCCGGAGGGGGCGGGAGGAATCGGTAGAGGATGAAGGCGGCTTGATGACCGCCTGCGTGGCGTCGAATGCCGCGAGGCATTGACGCATCGAGGTGAGATCCTCCGGGGTACGCCGACGAAGCTGCGCCTGGGTTTCAAGCCCCCACTGGCGTCGCGCGCGCTCGTCTGCACTGAAGACGTTTTCCAGCGCTCGCAGCTCCGGCAACATGTACCGGCGCACCGCGCCGATGGTCAGCACACTCAGCGCACAGGCGAAGACCACGTCCGCCGCGCCCATCATGCGCGGCACGCTCGGCACGTCCAGCGCTTGCGCCTGATACCGTCGGGTCGCGCCTTGCCATGCGTTGCTCAGCAAATGGTGCAGCCCGCTGTCTCGCAGACAAGCGGCGGCCCCCGAGAAGTCGCCCCGGAACCCGTTGTAGGCGCAGTTCGCCACCTCGTAAGCCAGGTGCAGCAATGAACTCGGGGATTGGGAGGGGGATGGAGACGGGAATACCGTGTTGGACACGAATGGCATGTCGCTTCCTCTTTGACGTCGGAAAAGTCAGCATCGTCCGCCTGCGCCGCGTGAGATGCTTCAGCATTCGCCCGGCCCGCTGTCGGGCAAGTTGTCGCGGAATCTGGGATGATGACGCCTTGCAACAGCGCTGATTGCCCTGCCGTTCTGTCGTTCTGTCGTTCTGTCGTTCTGTCGTTCTGTCGTTCTGTCATCGATAGCAGTTGATTGGGGGGAGCCTCCCCCCGGAGGCACGGGCCACCCGGGTCGTGCCAGCGGTTTCCCTGCCAACGCCGGAGACGCTCACCATGCATCGCATCGTTTCGCCGCCACACGCACTCAGCTCACGCAGGTCACGTAGTTCGCCGGTCCGCCTCCCATTGCACCGGGTCCGGCCGTCCCTGGCGACCTGGGCCACCGCGCTCTGCCTGATCGGCAGCGGTCTCGCCACTGCCACGGCCAACGCAGCCGATCCGGCAGCCGCCGGCCCCGCGGCCATCCCCTTCTCGAAAGCCAGTCCGGGCACCGCGCTGCCGACCGGCTGGCAGAACCTGCCGGTCGTCAGCAGTAAAAAGCTCACCACGTACACCGTCGTCACCGATGAGGGGCGCAATGTCATCGAGGCCAATTCGGTCGATTCGGCCTCGGCGCTCATGGCCAAGGGCGACGGTGTCGACCTCAGCGCAACGCCAAACGTGACGTGGCGCTGGAAAGTCGACAAGGCGATTCCGGGGGCCGATAACCGCGTGAGTGACAAAGAGGATTCGCCCGCACGGCTGGTGTTCTTCTTCGATGGCGACAAGTCGTCGCTGTCGTTCGGCGATCGTGCGGCGATGACACTGGCCAAGGCCGGCGGTGAAAACCTGCCCTACGCCACGCTGATGTACATCTGGTCCAACGACGCGCCGCCGGGCAGCGTCATCCAGAACCCGCATACCGACCGGGTACAGATGCTCGTGGTCGCGGGCGGAGACGCGTCGCTCGGCAAGTGGCAAACCTTCTCGCGTAACGTCGCGGCCGATTACGAGCGCATCTACAAGGAGAAGCCGGGCAAGCTGCTCGGCTACGGCATTTTCACCGACAGCGACAACACGCATGCGAGCGCACATGCGTGGTACGCAGACGTAAGGTTCGGCGCGGCAAAGTAGCGCGATGCCGCGCGTGGCAGCCCGACAATAGCGTCGCGAAAAACCGGCCTGCGGTTTCATCAGCCGACACCCGTGCGAAAAGCATGCCCGGAAACGTTGAAAATAACGCGGAAAGCCCCGTCAGACGGGGCTTTTGCGCTATTGCAACAGTCGCTTGCATGCTACGCTATCTCGCCTAGAATTTGAGCCAGAGTTTGTTGATCGGCTCATTGCTGTTCACGCCTCTCACCGCCTTTGCGAGCGCCATGCAAAAGAATCGCCAGCCCAAGGACGTCACGTTCGCCGCCAGTCCGGTTTTGCAATCTCGCATGTCATTGTGGCGCTCAAAGCTTGTCGTCATCGTGATTACGCTCGCGTTCATCGGGTTGGTCGTGCGAGCGTTCTGGATTGCCGGACCCGGCAACGGCTTCTACATCGCGCAGGGTGAAAAGCGTTACGAGCACACCATCGTCATGCCCGCGGTGCGCGGCAAGATCGAAGACCGCGATGGCCGCGTGCTCGCCACCAGCCTGCCGATGCGCACCGTCTGGGCCGTGCCCGCCGAAGTGCCCGACGACCTGTCCGACAGCGACGTCCAGAAAGCCAGCAAGCTGCTCGACATCCCCGTGAAGGAACTGCGCGCGAAGCTCATCGGCGAGAAGAAGTTCGTCTATGTGAAGCGTCAGGTCTCGCCGGAGGTCGGCAAGCAGGTCGAAGCGCTCGGCATTCCGGGCGTCTACGAAAGCAGCGAATACAAGCGGTTCTACCCCGAAGGCGACGTCGCGGCGCACGTCGTCGGCTTCACCAACGTCGAAGACAAGGGGCAGGAAGGCATGGAGCTGGGCGAAGAGCCTCTGCTCGAGGGCACTGCGGGGGTTCGGCGCGTCATCAAGGACCGCATCGGCCGGACCATTCAGGATCTCGACGACTCCAGCCCGCCGCGCGACGGCAAGGACATTCGCCTCACGCTCGACACGCGTGTACAGTACATCGCCTATGAGGCGCTGAAGAACGCGCTGGATCGCACGGGCGCGAAAGCGGCCATGGCGGTCGTGATCGATGCCAAGACAGGGCAGGTGCTGGCCCTGGCCAACTTCCCGACGTACAACCCGAACGACCGCGAACACCTGACGGGCGAACAACTGCGCAACCGCGTGTTCACCGACGTCTTCGAGCCGGGTTCGATTCTCAAGCCCTTCACCATGGCGCTCGCGCTGGACCTGCACCGTCTGACGCCGGCCACGCTCATCGACACCGGCCCGGGGCGATACGTCTTTGAAGGCGCGACGATCAGCGACGACAGCGCGAACGGCGTGCTCACGGCCGCCGGTGTGATCCAGAAGTCGAGCAACATCGGCATGACCAAGGTGTCGACCATGTTGCGCGCCGAAGAAATGTGGGACATGTTCACCGAGATCGGTCTGGGTCAGCAGCCGAAGCTGGGATTCCCGGGCGCGGTGTCGGGACGTTTGCGTCCGTACAAGTCGTGGCGGCGCATCGAGCAGGCGACGATGGCCTACGGCTATGGCATTTCGGCATCGCTGTTCCAGTTGGCACGTGCCTACACGATCTTCGCGAACGATGGCGTGCTCGTGCCCATCTCCATCATCAAGCCCGATACGCCGACGCAGCCCGAAGGCGTGCGCGTGATCGATACCCGCACGGCAGCGGAGATGCGCAAGATGCTGGCCGGGGTGGTCGATACCGGCGGCACGGCGACCACCGCGCAGGTGGCCGGGTACAGCATTGGCGGCAAGACCGGTACGGCCTACAAGGCAGGCGCGCACGGCTACGACCATTCGAAGTATCGCGCGTCGTTCGTGGGGATTGCACCGTTGTCGGCGCCGCGTCTGGTGATTGCCGTGTCGGTGGACGAGCCCAAGGCCTCCCAACACTTTGGCGGTCAGGCGGCAGGGCCGGCGTTTGCCGAGATCGCGTCGCAGGCATTGCCGCTGCTCGGGATTCGTCCGGATCTGCCGGTACGACCCGGCGTGATTCTGGCGGCACCGACATCGGATACGCCACCGGACGACAAGGACGACAAGGCGCCGCACGGATAAGCGCCCTCTCCCGCGTCCCCCGCCTCTGCCTCACCTCCCGAATACCCGCTCCATAAAAAAAGGCGGCCCGGAATTCCGGGCCGCCTTTTTCACTCGCCCCGAACGGCGGGCAAGTCCGGAAGATTTACATCCCCGGCATCATCAGCGAGTTGGCGTTGTGCATGATCCACAGCGAGCCGACCAGCACGATGGCCACGATCAGCGCGGTGAACAGAAACGCCATCACGTTCCAGCGCTGTTCCGACGAGCGGTCCATGTGCAGGAAGTAGACCAGGTGGACGATGATCTGCACGAGGGCTGCGCCGAGAATCAGCGGCAGCACCGTCGACGGCGGCATCGTGCCATCCATCACCAGCTTGAACGGCACGACCGTGAGGATCACCGCGAGCACGAAGCCGATCAGGTACGACTTCACGCTGCCGTGGCTACCACCGGCCGCATTGTGGCCAGCGTCGTGGCCGTGCGATTGCACCGATTTGCTATTGCTCATTTACATCGCTCCCATCAGGTACACGACCGTGAACACACCGATCCAGACCACGTCCAAGAAGTGCCAGAACAGCGACAGGCATTGCAGACGCGTGGTGTTGGTCGAGGTCAGGCCCTTCTTGCCGATCTGGAACATCAGCACCGCCATCCACAGCAGGCCCGAGGCCACGTGCAGACCGTGGGTGGCCACGAGTGCGAAGAACGACGACAGGAAACCGCTACGGTTCGGGCCGGCACCTTCGAGAATCAGGTGGTGGAACTCATAGAGTTCCATCGCGATAAACGCGGCACCCAGCAGCCACGTAATCGCCAGCCAGCCCATCACGGCGCCCTTCTTGCCGTTATGCAGCCCGATCATGGCAAAGCCATAAGTGATCGACGAGAACAGCAGGATGAACGTTTCGACCAGCACAAACTTCAGGTCGAACAGCTCCTTGCCCGTCGGGCCGCCCGCCGTCGAGTCACGCAGCACCGCAAAGGTGGCGAACAGGCTGGCGAACAGCACCAGGTCGGTCATCAGGTACACCCAGAAACCGAAGATCGTGTTGCCGCCGGTGTCGTGGTGCGCGTGGTCATGCGCATGCGCATCGGCATGCGCGCCAGAGTGTTTGAGAACTTCGCTCGTCATGATTAAGCCTTTGCTGCTGCGGCCAGTGCCTGATGGTGAGCCGATTCAATGGCCACCACTTCCGGCGACTGCACGTAGTAGTCGATCGAATCGTTGTTGCTGCGGCAGATGAACGTCACGATCATGCCGACGAAGCCAACGATAGCCAGCCACCAGATGTGCCAGATCGCAGCGAAACCGAACACCAGCGAGAACGCACTGATGATGAAACCGGCGCCGGTGTTCTTCGGCATGTGGATCGGGGCGTAGCTCGTCTTCAGATCGCTCTTGATGCCGTGTTCCTTGCGATAGGCCAGCTCGTCGATGTCATGCACGCGCGGCTCTTCGGCAAAGTTGTAGAACTGCGGAGGCGACGACGTCATCCACTCCAGCGTACGGCCATTCCAGGGGTCGCCCGTGGTGTCGGCCAGCGCCTTGCGGTTCTTGATCGAGACAACCAGTTGCAGCACCTGGAAACCGATACCGGCGGCGATGAACAGCGCACCGATGAGCGCGGCGATCAGCCACGGCTGCCAATCCGGGTTGCTGTAGTGGTTCAGGCGACGGGTCATACCCATCAGGCCCAGCACGTACAGCGGCATGAACGCGAGGTAGAAACCGATCAGCCAGCACCAGAAGCTTGCCTTGCCCAGACGCTCGTCGAGCTTGAAGCCGAAAGCCTTCGGGAACCAGTAGTTCATACCGGCGATGTAACCGAACAGCACGCCGCCGATGATCACGTTGTGGAAGTGAGCAATCAGGAACAGCGAGTTGTGCAGCACGAAGTCGGCGCCCGGCACGGCCAGCAGCACGCCCGTCATACCACCGATCACGAACGTGACGATGAAGCCGAGCGTCCACAGCACCGGCACGGTCATTTGCACGCGACCGCGGTACATCGTGAACAGCCAGTTGAAGATCTTCACGCCGGTCGGAATCGAGATGATCATCGTCGCGATACCGAAGAAGGCGTTCACGCTGGCGCCCGAGCCCATCGTGAAGAAGTGGTGCGCCCACACGAGGAACGACAGCACCATGATCGCGGCCGTGGCGTACACCATCGACTTGTAGCCGAAGAGCTTCTTGCCCGAGAACGTCGAGATGATTTCCGAGAAGATACCGAACGCCGGCAAGATCAGGATGTACACCTCCGGGTGGCCCCAGATCCAGATCAGGTTGATGTACATCATCGGGTTGCCGCCCAACTCATTCGTGAAGAAATGGAAGTCGAGGTAGCGATCCAGCGAGAGCAGGCCCAACGTCACCGTCAGCACCGGGAACGCGGCGCACACCAGCACCATCGTGCACAGCGAGGTCCAGGTGAAGATCGGCATCTTCATCAGGTTCATGCCCGGCGCGCGCATCTTCAGAATCGTGACAACGAAGTTCACACCCGTGAGCAACGTGCCCAGACCCGAGATCTGCAAGGCCCAGATGTAGTAATCCACCCCCACACCCGGACTGTATTGAATGCCCGAGAGCGGCGGGTAAGCCAGCCAGCCCGTGCGTGCGAACTCACCCACGCCCAGCGACAGGTTCACCAGCGCAGCGCCAGCCACGAACAGCCAGAACGACAGCGTGTTCAGGAACGGGAACGCCACGTCGCGTGCGCCGATTTGCAACGGCACCACGAGGTTCACCAGCCCCGTCATGAACGGCATCGCCACGAAGAAGATCATGATCACGCCGTGAGCGGTGAAGATCTGGTCGTAGTGATCCGGCGGGAGAATGCCGCCCGAGTTGTGCGCGAGCGCCAACTGGGTACGCATCATCAAGGCGTCGGCAAAGCCGCGCAGCAGCATGACGAGCGCGACGAGCACGTACATGACACCGATCTTCTTGTGATCGACCGACGTCACCCACTCGTTCCACAGGTACTTCCACTTGCCGAAGTAGGTGAGCAGGGCAAGAATGCCCAGCCCGCCCAGCACCATCATGCCGACCGCGCCGACGATGATCGGCTCGTGGTACGGGATGGCTTCGAGAGTCAGTTTGCCAAACAGCGTTGACATTGTTGTTTACTCCTTGTGCGCGTGCGCGGCCGTACCGGCGTGCATCGCGTGCGCGCCGGCGTTGTCCATGGCCATGGTCATCGACTGGCCGTTCTGCACATTGGCAGCGGCGGCCGGAGCCGTCGCGGCGTCGGTGCCCGCACCCTTCATTTCCATCTTCATGTCCATGCCCTTCATGTCCATGGCACCGTGGTTCTCATGGCCTTCATGCTGCTGGGCCATGCCGGTTGCCATCGGGGCGTGCAGGATCGATTCGAACATCTTCGCGTCGACCGAGCTGTAGTACGTGACCGGCGTGTTCTCGCTCATCGGCACGAGCGAAGCGTAGGTGTCTTTATCGAGCACCTTCTTCGAATCGCGCACCTTGGCGACCCATTGCTGGAAGTCGTTGTCGGTCATCGCCAGCGTCTTGAAACGCATGCCCGAGAAGCCGCCGCCGCTGTAGTTCGCCGAGATACCGTCGTACGCGCCGACGTGGTTGGCGATCAGGTGCAGCTTCGTTTCCATACCGGCCATCGAGTAGATCTGGCTACCCAATTGCGGAATGAAGAACGAGTTCATGATCGATTCCGAGGTGATCTTGAAATTCACCGGGGTATCGATCGGGATGGCCAGCTCGTTGATCGACGCAATGCCCTGTTCCGGGTAGATGAACAACCACTTGTAGTTCATCGACACCACTTCGACCGTGATCGGCTTCACTTCGCTTTGCAGCGGTTTGTAAGGATCGAGTTCGTGGGTGGTGACCCAGGTGATGCGCGCGAGAATCGCAATGATGATGATCGGCACGAGCCAGACCACGACCTCAATGGCCGTCGAGTGCGACCAGTTCGGCTCATAGCGTGCCGACTTGTTGCTCGCGCGATACTTCCACGCGAACCACAGCGTCATCAGGATGACTGGAATCACCACGATCAGCATCAGCCAGGTGGCCGTAAGGATCAGGTTCTTGTTCTCTACGCCGATCTGCCCCTTAGGGTCGAGCAGCGTCATGCCGCAGCCGGCCAAAAGCAGCGGCGAGCACAAGGCGAGGAGCCTAAACAATCGCGGGTTTCTGTGTTTCTTCATGTCACACGACAGGGTTGAGTTGGCCAGCAAACGGCGCAACACGGGCTTACCGGCCTGATGCAGGGTCGCAGGAGGTTGGCAAGGGTTAAGGTGAGACGGGAGCAGTCGTCGCGCCGGTATTGCACCGGTCGAACTACGACGACTGTGTCATCGAAAAGACGGAAACCGGGGCAGATCACCGACCGCAGACCTCAAGTCACTGTCCGACTTCTTGTCTTTTACTTCCATCACGGTGCGGCATTATGCCGAAGTTTAATTAGGCCGGACATCGCGCAACCACCTGCGCGACAATGTGTCGCGCAGCCCTCACGCGTGCGCGCGCGACGATTTCCAAGCAGATGGATACCTTTTTGGCGGTAAACGCTGTGCAATGCAGCAATTCGGGAAGAAGCTCGGATTTCAAGAGGTGCGACGTTGTGTCGCACCTCCTTTTGCGGTGTCGCAGCGAAATGCACCAAATCAGTGCGATCAGTCGCTGGCTTGTAGGCGGCATGTATTGTGCCCGGCTTTTCAGTCGAGCGACAAGCGAACGGCGAACGCCATGAGCGCCGCCCCGAACGACCAGCGTTGTACTTTTTGTGCAAGCGGACGGGTGCGCAGCCAGTGTGCAATGCGGGCCGCGCCGAACGCGAGGGCGACATCGAAAATCGCGCCCACGATCAGCAGCAGCACACCGAGTTCGAACACTTGCATCCAGACCGGGCCCGCTTCCGCACGGACGAACTGCGGCAACAGCACCGAGCAGAACAGCAGCGCCTTCGGATTGAGCACGCTCGAGAGCACGCCGCGCCGCACGGCATGCGAGAGCGGCGGTGCGGCGTCCTTCGGTGCCTCGGTCGTCTGCATGCCGAAGCCTGGCGAGCGCCAGATCTGGATGGCGACCCAGGCAAGATAGATCGCCCCCACGATACGCACCGTCTCGAATAGCCAGGGGGCGGTGCGCAGCAATGCCGCTACGCCACAGGCCGAGAGCGTGACGTGTCCGGCGCGCGCCAGCGCCAGTCCGCCGGCCGTGGCCAGCCCGTGACGCACACCGCGCGTCATGCTCGTTTGCATCACGAGCGCCATGTCCGGCCCCGGCAATGCATAGACGACGATCAGAGCGCCAATGAAGACAGTGAGTAACTCCAGCGAAACCATGATTTCTCCCGGGCGGCCGGCGCGGCCGAAAAGACGTCAATGATCCCGCTATCTCACGAGCGATACTCGGCATTTTCCACCCACCATGATTTACATAAATGGTGCATTCCACCAATATTAGTCACTTACCAAGGAGATCCCCCTATATCGCATCATGCCTCGTGGCCGACCCGCCTAGTCCAGACAGATGAGGGCAACACTTTCCCGATACCGCAGTTCGTGGTGGAATGCCATCTTTGCAGCAGCTTTCGTAGCGGGATACCGACAATGAACGAACTCGATGCCATCGATCAGGCGATTCTCGCCATCGTCCAACGCGATGGCCGCATCTCCAATGCCCGGCTCGCCGAGCGTGTGGCGCTCTCCGAGACGCCCTGTGCACGGCGCCTGAAACGACTCGAAGCCGACGGCTACATCACGGGTTATCGGGCAGAACTCTCACACCGCGCGCTGGGGCTTGGCGTGACGGCCTTCGTCCACGTGCGTTTTGCCGTCCACGACCGGGCGCTGTCCGAACAATTCGAGCGCGAAGTGCAAGCCATCGACCGTATCGTGATGTGCCACAACATCTCCGGCAGTGCGGATTATTTGCTCGGGGTCGTGGCGACCGATCTCGACGATTACGGCACGTTCACGCGCGACGTGCTGCGCGCCCTGCCCGGCGTCTCGTCGATCGAATCGATGCTGTCGCTGCGCGAAGTCAAACGCGATACCGGGGCACCGTTGCTGTAATCCGACTCGCTGTGGCATGGTGCCGGTTTGCCCGTAAAATATCGGGCCGACTCCCCCTAAGGTGCCTCATGCCGGACGCCATGCCTGCCGTACCTCCTTCACCGATCGCCTCGCCGTCCGGTACCCATGGCAGCCCCAATGACGACGCGCTGATGTTCGAGCTCGCGCCCGTCTCCCTCTGGCTCGAGGACTTCAGCGGCGTGAAGCGCCTGTTCGACGAATGGCGCGCGCAAGGCGTCACCGACCTGCGCGCCCACTTCAAGGCAGCTCCGGAGTACGTCTCGGCGTGCTCTCAACGCATTCGCGTCATCAAGGTCAATCGCCGCACGCTCTCGATGTTCAACGCGCCGTCGCTCGACACCCTCGTGGCCAACCTGCCGCGCGTGTTCCGCGACGACATGCTCAAGACGCACATCGAAGAGCTCTGCCAGTTGTGGGACGGGCGCACGCAATTCACGAGCAAGACCGTCAACTACACGCTCGACGGCCGGCGTCTGGACGTGCTGCTCAACGGCTCGGTGCTGCCCGGCCACGAAGCCACGTTCGAGCGTGTGCTGATCTCGCTCGAAGACGTGACCGAACTCGAACACGCACGCCAGCGCGTAACGATGGGCGAGCAATACGCCCGCGGCCTCTTCGAATACTCACCGGTCTCGCTGTGGGTCGAGGATTTCAGCGCAATCAAGCTGCTGCTCGACGACGCCAGGGCACGCGGCATTACCGACTTTCGCACCTTCACCGACGTTCACCCCGAGTTCGTCGAGCGCTGCATGAACGAGATTCACGTGCTAGATGTGAACCGTCACACGCTCGCGATGTTCGTCGCCCCCGACAAGGCCACCCTGCTCGCCCGCCTGCCCGACGTGTTCCGCGACGAGATGCGGCACAACTTCCGCGAACAGTTGATCGACCTGTGGGACAACAAGCTCTTTCAGCAACGCGAAGTCATCAACTACGCGCTCGACGGCAACGAGATCAACGTCCACCTGCAATTCGCCGTGCTGCCGGGTCACGAGCCGCGCTGGGATCTGGTGCTCGTCGCGCTCACGGACATCACCGCGCGCAAGAAGGCCGAGTCGTATCTCGAATTCCTCGGCAAGCACGACGTGCTCACCAAGCTGCGCAACCGCTCGTTCTATGCGGACGAACTCAACCGGCTCGAGCGCAAGGGGCCGTATCCGGTGACGGTGATCGTGGCCGATCTGAATGGGCTGAAGCTCGTGAACGATCAGTTGGGTCACGCCGCAGGCGACGCGCTGCTGCGACGCGCGGGCGAAGTGCTGGGCAAAGCGATCGCGGCGCCCCAGATCGCAGCGCGCATCGGCGGCGACGAGTTCGCCCTGCTGTTGCCATCGACCGACGCCACAGGCGGCGCGGCAATGATCGAGAGCATTCGTCAGCTCGTCGAGTTAAACAACTCGTTCTATCCCGGCACGCCGCTCTCATTCTCCATGGGCATGGCGACCTGCGAAGCCGGCGAGCGGCTCGAAGCCACGATCCAGCGGGCCGATCTGCTGATGTACGAAGAAAAGCGCAGTCACTACGCCGGTAGCGTGAACGAGCGGCGCGCCCTCGACGGCTTGTCATCGGCCACGGGCTTAATTGGTAGCGGCGGTGGCGTCAGCGGCGGCAGCGAAAGCGGCGCGTAATCCGGCGCGGTGGCCAAGGGCTCGCAGATCTGCGCGAGCCAGTCGACGAAGGCCCGCACCCGCGGCGACACCCGCTTTTGTGCCGGATACGCCGCCGAGAGTCGCAACGGCGGCGGCGGACACTTCGGCAGCACCGGCACCAGACGTCCTGACGCGAGATACGGCGCGGCGGCCAGCAGCGTCGGTTGAATCAGTCCGAGGCCTTCGAGTCCGGCAGCGAGATACGCCGCCTCATCCCCCACATGCAACTGGCCACGCGTGCGCACACATATCGCGCGTGCACCGACCGTCAACGTCAGATCGCCGCAGCGCGTGGTGAGGGCGTTCGCCGCAGGCGGCGCGCAGTGCGCAGCACCGTCAGCGACCGACTCGCCCATGGCCGAACGAGAGGCCGGAGAGGCCGGAGAAGCATGAAAGGCCAGGGATTCCGCCGGCGCCGTCAACCATTTCACTGTCGTGTGCATGGCGAGGCCTTCGAGATCGTCGGGCACGCCCTGCATGTCGAGATAGCGACGGCTCGCACACGTCACGCGAGGCAAATCGCCCAGATGCCGCGCCACCAGCCGTGAGTCGGGCAACTCACCGAGTACGACGCCGCAGTCCACGCCGTCACCACGCCAGTCGCCGTGCGCCGGCGTGGCATCGAGCGCGATTTCGAGGCCCGGGTAGCGCGTCTGGAATTCGGCCAGCGACGGCATGACGACCTCACGCGCGATGACCGGCGGCAGCACAACGGCGAGGCGTCCGCGCAGTTGCGCCTGCGCGCCGAACAGGCCCGACTCCACCTCCTCGACATCCGCCAGAATCGCCGCACACCGCTCGTAGTACGCGGCGCCCTCCATCGTGAGGGCGACACGCCGCGTCGAACGCGTGAACAGCGCCACGCCGAACCATCGTTCCAGATGCTGCACTTGCGTGGTGGCCGTCGCGCGCGGCAGATCGAGCGACGCCGCCGCCTTGGTGAAGCTGCCGACGTCGGCCACACGCACGAAGGTGCGCATGGCAGTAATGCGGTCGATCATGATGCCTCCTGCTGCGTGACGGGAGCGGCCACCTTGCCGCGCCATGCGATGACCGCCGCGCCAGCAGGCGCGAGGGCGAATAATGCGAACAACCAGACCGACGCGCGCTGCGCTTCGGCCAGTGCGCCATCGGCGAGACCGGCGGAGTTCGCGACGAGTCCCGCCAGCGCGGAACCCAGCGCCATCGAATACAACTGCACGGTTGTGATCGAAGCCGACGCCAGCGCCGCCTCGCCCGGACGCGCCGCCGTCATCACGCGCGTGAGCAGATGCGGCCAGCCGATGCCAACCCCCACGCCGACGCCGAACAGCGCAACGCAGAGGCTCGCGACCCCTGCCGCACTCGCAAAAAGCGACGGCAGTGGCAGCAGCCACGCCAGCGCCAGCATGCCAAGCGTGACGATCACCGGGCCGAGACGCACGCGCCGCTCGGCGGCCTCGCCTTGCCGGCTGGCACTCGTCATCGAGCCGACCGACCAGCCGGCAGCCATGAGCGCGGCGAGATAACCGGCGGCGAACGGCGTCTGGCCGTGAATCGTCTGGAGGAAATACGGGATGTAGATTTCGCTCGTCATCGCCAGACCGAGCAGACTCATCACCGCGTACAGCCCGCCAAGCCGCGTGCGCAGCGAATATGCCCCCGTCGGCATGAGTCGCGGCAGCGCATGACGCACGCTACGCTCGCGCTGCGCCAGCCACCCGGCGAGCGCCAGTCCCACGAGCATCCACCCCGCCGCCAGCAGATACGAGCCGACCACGGCACCGAGCGATATCGCCACCGCCGACGCACACAGCAGCATCACCTTGAACCATGGGATGGCTTGCGCATCGTGGTGCGATGGCGATGACGACGGCGCATGAGCACTCGCCACGGCGCGTCCGGCGCTCACCTGTGCGCGAATGATGAGACCGAGTCCGGCGACGATCGGCAACAACGACCAGAACGCCCAGCGCCAGTGCCCGAACTGCGCGAAGACGCCGCCCACGGCAGGCCCGCACAGGGTGGCGACACCCCACATGCCGGAGACGAGTCCCATCGCACGCGACCACAGCGGCGGCGCGAAGACGATGCGAATCAATGCGTAACTGAGTGCCAGCAAAATGCCGCCACCGAAACCCTGCAAGGTGCGCCCTGCGAGCATCCACGGCATGGTCGGTGCCGCCGCACACAGGATCGTGCCCGCACTGAAGCCCAGCAACGCCGTGAGGTAGGCGGTGCGTGGACCGAGCGCCGTGAGCAGCTTGGACGCCAGCACCGAGCCGAGAATCGACGCCACCACGAACAGCGTGGTGTTCCACGAATACAGTTCCAGCCCGCCGATCTCTTTGACGATGGACGGCAACACCGTGGTCGCCACATAGACATTGGTGGCGTGCAACGCCACCCCGCCCGCCAGTGCCAGCGACCGCCAGCCGTTGCTGCCACTCAGCAGATCGCGCCAGCCCGGCGCCGTGGAATTCGTCGTGCTCGTTGTCATGGATGGACAGCCGCCCGATGGGCGACTAATATGCAAGAAAGTTCTTGGATATTACATGCCTCACGATGAATTACACAAATAACCACTTGGATAATAGGGCGGCGGCGCCCGGCCCCGGGCACGAGCGCGTGCTACATTGGCTGAAGACGCAGGGCCCGGCCTCGACGGCGGAGGTGGCGTCTGCATTGGGGATTACGGCGGAGGCGGCACGTCAGCAGGTGCAGAAGCTGGTCGCGGACGGTCTGCTTGTCGGCGAGACAATGCCGTCGCGCGGCGCGGGGCGTCCGCGTCAGGCGTGGACACTCACCGAGGCGGGGCATAGCCGCTTCCCCGATGCCCACTCCAATCTCACCATCCAGTTGATCGGCTCGATTCGCCAACTCTTCGGCGACGACGGCCTCGAGCGTCTGATCGAGCAGCGCGCCGTAGAGACGCGTGCGCTCTACAAGCAGGCCGTCGACCCGCTGAACGGGCTCGCCGAACGACTGGAAAAACTCGCGGAGATTCGCTCGACGGAGGGTTATATGGCGCGCGTGGAGCGCGACGGCGACGACTGGCTGCTCATCGAAGATCACTGCCCGATCTGTGCGGCGGCAAAGGCGTGTCAGGGGTTTTGCCGCACCGAGCTGGAACTGTTTCAGGAACTGATTGGCGAGCGCGGCACCGTGTCGCGCGAGACGCACATTCTGGCGGGCGGGCAGCGCTGCACGTACCGTGTGCGAGCGACGTCCTGACCCCTACCGCCGCCTAGCGCGGCTGAAAGGCGATCAGCCCCATGCCCGCGAGTGCGACGACCACACCGGCAATGTCCCACGGCGTCGGCCGCATGCCGTCCACCAGCCACAGCCACACGATGGCCACGCCGATATAGACGCCACCGTAAGCGGCATAGACGCGTCCGGCCGCCGCCGGATGCAAGGTGAGCAGCCACGCGAAAAGCGCGAGCGCGATCGCACCGGGCACGAGCAACCATGCACTGCGATCCTGCCGGAGCCACAACCAGGGCAAATAGCAACCGACGATTTCCGCGATCGCGGTAACGACATACAGTAGAAAGGTTTTCATGATGCGATTATGCCCGGCGCCCCATGTGATGCGCCGTATCGCACCCAACGTAGACTTGCGAAGCACGCAATGACCTACAATGCCGCGTTCACCGGAGAAGCTCATGGAATCGTTGGAAGCACGCGTCGTCGAACTCGAAGTCAAGGCCGCCTTTCAGGAAGATCTGCTCGAGACGCTCAACGAAATCGTCACGCGTCAGGAGCAGCAAATCGACCTGCTGCAAAAGCAACTCAAGGCGCTTTACCAACAGATGCAGTCGCAGGGGCAAAGCGGCTCGGACGGAAATCCGCGCCACGAAATTCCGCCGCATTATTAAAGACTTCAGTCGGTGCGGCCGTCGCACGACGGCGAACCTGCGGGCTCGCTCCATGGCGTTGCCAGCGCCGCGCGGGTCAACGCATCGTTCAGAACGATTCCCCGTCGCCTGTGTCACATCGGCATTGACGACACAGGCACGGCCGCGCCGTGCCCGTCCTTCGGACCCTCGCGATATGACCCTTCGCCGCCCGGCTCTCCTGCATCTCCCGGTGGATTCCGTCGACACCCTCGCCGCTTGCGTGACCTCGCGCCGTGACGCGCTGCGTCTCGCCGCCGCAGGTGTGCTCGGCCTGACGCTCGCCCCGCTCATGCGACCGGCCCATGCCGGGTACAACATCTGGAACAGCGAGTACACGATGACGCGAGCGGAAATCGAGGCCGCCATCGGCAAGCGCTTTCCAACGACGCTCAATTACGGCCAATTGCTGTCGGTCGCGCTGGCGCATCCGCAAATCGGCTTCGATCCGCAGGCCAATCGCATCACCACACAGGTCGACGCGCAGGTACAGAACGTATTGCTGCAAGGCCAGCCGCTGGCCGGTGTGCTCGCCATCTCGAGCGCGCTGAAATACGATCCGGTCAAACGCGCCGTGCTGCTCGACAATCCCAACGTCGAGCGTGTGGATCTGAATGGCATGCCCGCCGCCTACGGCCAGCAATTGACCGCGATCGGCGGCACCGTCGCCCAGCAGGTGCTCAACCAGTATCCGATTTACACGTTCAAGCCCGAGCAGTTGCGATTCGGGGGACGCGAGGTCGAGCCGGGAGCGATCACCGTGCTGCCCGATGGCATCAAGGTCGAAGTCAAGACGAAGTGACCGTCACGTGCCGCGCGTCACACAGCAAGAAGGGCAGCCCTTGGGC
>NZ_JAELTP010000819.1 GCF_016428915.1 Pandoraea sp. ASV26 | reverse complement strand
CCCCCCCTCCCTCCCTCACCCCCCCCCCCCCCCTACCTCCCCACCACACGGTTCGTCGGCAGCGTCAGATGTGTATAAGAGACAGGAGTTCTGGCTCTCTCAACTGCAAAAAGACGAGTTCTTCAACGATGGTACACTTGTAGTCAACCCATGCAACAGCCCAGAGCATGGCCCGACGACATTTGGCTGCACGCATTACCAGCAGCTCATCTTCCAGGTCTTTGAAGCCACCCTGACATCTGGGGCAATCCTCTCCGAGACTGACACCGAATTCACGAAACAGCTGACTGATGCAATTGAGTCTCTTGACACTGGTCTCCATTTCACCGAATGGGGCGGCATCAAGGAGTGGAAGCTGCCCGACTCGTTTGGTTACGATGCGAAGAATACGCAC
>NZ_JAELTP010000818.1 GCF_016428915.1 Pandoraea sp. ASV26 | reverse complement strand
GACCCCCCGACCACCGAGATCAACACACCACACGGTTCGTCGGCAGCGTCAGATGTGTATAAGAGACAGATGCACCGCTCTATCTCATAGGACCGATTCTGACCTTCAACGACTACATTTCGCAGACCAAGTACCGCGCCTCTAGTATTAAAAAGCCACGGACTATTTGATATGCTCTTAGATTCTTGCTTACGCTTTTAGCTATGGAGCTTGTTTTATACTATAACTATATCGGAGCTATTAGTAAAGCCCACCTAGTTTGGAGCGGCTACACTGCCGCCTAGCTCAGCATTTTGTCGTTTTTAAACTTGTATATTATCTGGCTTAAGCTCCTGCTTCCCTGGAGATTAGCACGTCTTTGGGCTCTTGTTAACGGCATTGACCCGCCCGAGAA
>NZ_JAELTP010000817.1 GCF_016428915.1 Pandoraea sp. ASV26 | reverse complement strand
CTCTATCAACACACCACACGGTTCGTCGGCAGCGTCAGATGTGTATAAGAGACAGGCCGCATATAGTACTGTTGTCCATGCATATGCTATGATACTTGCCATGTGCGCTGGCAAGGTATTTGGAAACATTCTAAGCTGCGATGAGGCATGAGGTTTTGTTGGCGGCGGTCAAGAATTGAGTCAGTGTGTTGCGTCGGCGTGAAAAACTGATAATCTCGCTGTTTGATGATGGTGACTGCAGTTTATATGAGAGCCTTCATACTGAAACCCTGCAACAAAAGCGTCCGCTCTAAAATGCGCTAATGAACTCGGTTAGTCGTGTGTGTAACTCGCATTTGTGTTTGATGTGGTTCGCGTTCAATCGTGTGTCGGATTTTGATGTTTTTATGTGACC
>NZ_JAELTP010000816.1 GCF_016428915.1 Pandoraea sp. ASV26 | reverse complement strand
ATTTTAGTCTTCCCGTGTCGTGTCACTATAGACAGCAACAGCACTTAAGCCCAAAGGAGCTTGTTTCTTTCTCTATCCGCGACGTTGATCAGTGTGTACTGTAGCTTACATTAGCACATGTCATTTGCATATCCGTATAGTACAGGGTACAGAACCTCCATAAATCTTGGTTTACCTGATCCGACATCACCTATCCAGTTGTCTTCGTTGTTCACCGGCCTGAGCCCTAGCCGTTCCATTGCCTCCCACCACTTTATCCATGAAGGCAGGTCAGCCGGGACGGTAAACGGGTGATGACCTGAAAGCAAATGGACCTCTATCAACAGCTGACCAAATGGCAATGTTTGGTTGTCGGCATCGGGCCTCCCGTCTACAATCGACGAAACGAGAGAGC
>NZ_JAELTP010000815.1 GCF_016428915.1 Pandoraea sp. ASV26 | reverse complement strand
GCTACGAGTTGTTATGCGGTTTTTGTTTCAGGGTTTCCTGGGGGAGGATGTCTTACCCCAGCCAATCTCCAAGTCATCACAACAACCAAACCAAACAAGTCCCCCTCCTGGATGCGCAACGCAAACTATTGGCTGTGGCGTAAAAGAAAAGCAATCTTCTTTCAGTGTATCGGCTATTGGACGATTCAGGCGATCGGCGACCATCAGTATGCTCCACTCTCTCGGGGTTATTATCTTATAGCACACTTACACCACGAGTATTGTTAAAAGCAAGTCAATAGTTTCGCCAAGCCGGCACTGGCATCGAAATGGCATCGAACTGGCATCGAAACCAACCCCCCCCCCCCCGGCTGGGCAGCTACTAATCGCGGCGAGTCATACGAAAAGGATGGGCA
>NZ_JAELTP010000814.1 GCF_016428915.1 Pandoraea sp. ASV26 | reverse complement strand
GTATCAACGTCAATAACCTGGTAGTCAAGTGTGATGTCGACGCCTTCTTGGCTTTCGCGAATGTCTTGTCGAATGTACTCGCCGCCGACGTCTAGAAAGTTGTTAGCGTCTGAGCTTGGGCGGAAGAAAAGAGATATCTGGTCAGTAAGGTGTGGTTACATACAGTAAGGTCCCTGAGTAACTTCTGGCATAAGGAGACATGAGTTATTACTTGAGAATAATTGTGCAACGTTGGTGTTTTCGGTGTAACCAAGGCTGGTGCCATTGTGGGATGTGGCCAGCACACTAGCAGCGTCTCTCTTGTCAATACCGCGATTCAAACGAGCATTGCTCATCAACGTTGCTCGTCTCTGGACAGTGCGTGAAGGCACACCTCGTTCCTGCAGCCGGTCGAC
>NZ_JAELTP010000084.1 GCF_016428915.1 Pandoraea sp. ASV26 | reverse complement strand
CGCGGCGCCAGTGAGCATCGGCGGCAGGTGGCGGCGCACCCACTGCGTCTGCTGCTCGTGGGCGTACGCCAATTGCAGCACGGCGAGATCCGCCTGCGCCGGCCCGATGATTTGCAACCCCATGGGCAGACCGCGCGCGTCGAACCCGACCGGCACGCTGATCGCCGGCAACCCGGCAAGCGTCGGCCCGATCACGACTTCCATCCATCGGTGGTAGGTGTCCATCGACTTGCCCGCGACCGACGACGGCCAGTGCATTTGCGCGTCGAACGGGAACACCTGCGCCGAGGG
The DNA here is from genome assembly GCF_016428915.1 of Pandoraea sp. ASV26. GTDB lineage: Bacteria > Pseudomonadota > Gammaproteobacteria > Burkholderiales > Burkholderiaceae > Pandoraea. Next base: position 24,252 of record NZ_JAELTP010000084.1, on the reverse strand, counting down.
CAGCAACAGGAAGTCGTAACGCTCGAACAGACGCGCGAGCGAGCGGTACCACTCGCTGCGATCGACGCTGGCGCGAAACACGTCGGCGGCGCGCAACGCCTCACCGCCCGCAACCTCCCACTGCGCCTCCGGCTTGAGCTTGTCGCGACGCGCCGGATCGGCGTACATCTCGCCCAGCGAACCGTTCACGAGCCAATGGCGCAGCGTGAGCCACGTCTGCCACAACCGGTCCGGCGCGAAGTCCGGTGCACACGCCTCGACTTCGCATCCCATCGCCGTGAAGTCACGCAACGCCGCCTCGCACAGCGCCATCACGCCGTCTTCCATCGGCAGATGGCCCCCGTAGTCGCCGAGCCAGCCCAGCCTCAGGCCCTTCACGTCGCGCTGCAGCGCACTCGCGAACGGCGGCACCTCCTGAGCGAGCGAGAGCGGACTGCGCGCGTCGTAGCCTGCTTGCGTCGCAAGCAGTTGCGCAACGTCGGCGACGGTTCTGCCCATCGGCCCCTCGGTACTCAGTTGCTGGACGAAAAGCTCCGGCGCCGGGCCGTAGGGCACGCGGCCGTGCGACGGCCGAAAACCGTACACATTGCCGAACGCCGCCGGGTTGCGCAGCGACCCCATCATGTCGCTGCCATCCGCCACCGGCAGCATGCGAAGCGCGAGCGCACTGCCCGCCCCGCCGCTGCTGCCGCCTGCGATGCGCGTGGTGTCGTAAGCGTTGAGCGTCGTGCCGTAGACCGGGTTGTAACTGTGGGAGCCCAGTCCGAACTCGGAAACGTTGGTCTTGCCGATGAAAATCGCGCCCGCCGCACGAATGCGCGCTACGCTGATGCTGTCCTGCGTGTCGGGCGCGGCAGACGTCAACGGCGAGCCCTTGCGGGTGGGAAATCCGGCGCAGGCCGCGATATCTTTTACGGCGTGCGGCATGCCGTGCATCCATCCCAGAGACTGGCCGCTCGCCAGTTGCCGGTCGCGCTCGTCGGCCTGCGCCAGCAAGGCGTCGGCCTCTCGCAGGGCAACGATCGCGTTGACCGCCGGGTTGTACTGCGCGATGTGGGCGAGATACGCCTGCATGACCTCGCGGCAAGAGACGCGGCGCGTGCGAATCGCGTCGGATAACGCCAGCGCGTCGAGCGCGACGATCTCATTGAACGTCGTGGCGGGGGCGGCCGTCGTGTTGGCGGCGGCTGCACTCGATTGGGCAGCCAGGGCTGGCAGGGTTGGCGCGAGGGCCATGTGTGTGTCTCCTTGGCGGTGACGTCGTCCGGCGCGACGCCCTTGTCTGACACGTCATTGTCAGCCAAACCCGCCAAGGTTGCCGAGGGGAAATTTAAGTCCCCGCTTCAAGTCCTCTACCGCAGCGCAGACTCGTTAGTTGACCTCTTCAGCGATGCGCGAAGCGTTAAGGCGAGAGCGGATCGAGCCCCGTGGACTCGACGTCCTTCGCGGCAGCAGGCGCTGCCATGTACATCAACAGTTTCTTCGCTTCTTCGGGATGCGGCGCATTCACCGGCACGCCGCCGGCGAAGCGCGTGACCGATTGCAGCGACTCGGGAATCTTGCCCGCGAACGCAATACCCTTGACCGGCAGCAACTCGCTGACCTGTTGCAGTCCGATGGCGTAGTCGCCTGCCGCCACCTTCTCGGCCACGGGCGTCTTCTGCACCATCACCGCCTTGCCACGCATCTGTTCGGCAATGCCCAGCTTCTTGAAGAGCTCTCGCTCGACGTACACGCCGCTGGCGCTGTCGGAGTAAGCCACCGACTTGGCAGCGAGCAGCGCGGACTTCAGCTTTTCGGGCGTGCTGACGTCCGGCACCGTGTCGCCCGCTTTCACAACGACGCCGATGCGCGAATCGGCCAGCTCGACGCGCGAATCGGCGCGCACCTTACCGGCCTTGATGAGGTCGTCGAGGGCATAGCCGACCATGATGACGGCGTCGGCCGACTCGCCGCGCGCTAGACGGTTGGGGATCGCCTCGGGCGCCTGCCCCATCGACGGGCCCCACGCCGTGTCGACGTGATCCCCCGTCGACGCTTCGAACTTGGGCAGCAGCAACTTGTACGCTGCGGTAAAACCGCCGGAGTTCATCACGTGCAGGTCTTCTGCATTGGCAGGCCCCGCGACGAACAGCGTTGTCAGGGCAATGCCCGCGCCGACGGTGGCGAGCAGGCGTCGGGCCGAGCGAACGCTCGCCGGGGTGAAGGTGGCTTTCATGGTGGTGTCTCTCTGAATTTTGCTTTTGGGGGACGGATGCGCGACGACAGCGCGACGGCATCCGGTATCGGGAAGCGGTGCCGGACGCGCCCGCAAACGGGGTGCGTCCGGCGCGCGCCTCAACCGGCAGCGAGTTCGGTACGGGTGCGGCCCTGCCCGCCGGGGCGGCCTCGGTAGAGCGCGAGCGTCGCGCAGATCGCGCACAGCGCGGCAAAGCTCATCCAGTAGCCCGGCGCAGCCTTGTCGCCGGTGGCGTGAATCAGGTACGTCGACAGCGCAGGCGTGAAGCCGCCGAAGATCGCCGTCGCAAGGCTATAGGCGAGCGAGAAACCGGCTACGCGCACGTCTGGCGGCATGACTTCCGTGAGCGCCGGGATCATCGCGCCGTTGTACATGCCGTACAGGAACGAGAGCCACAGCAACACGATCAGCATGCGCGTGAAGCTCGGCGCCTGCACGAGGAACGACAGCACCGGATAGGCCGTCACCAGCGTGAGGCCCGCGAAGAGCAACAGCACCGGACGACGGCCAATGCGGTCCGAGAGCGTGCCGCCGATCGGCAACCAGATGAAGTTCGACACACCGACGCACAGCGTGACGAGCAGCGCATCGGCGCTCGACAGGTGCAGCACGCTCTTGCCGAACGTCGGCGCGTAGACGGTGATGAGATAGAACGCCGTGGTGGTCAGCGCCACGAGCATCGTGCCACCGAGCACCACGCCCGCGTTGGCGGCCATCGAACGGAACACTTCGCGCACGGACGGGTGACGCTTGCGCTGCTTGAACTCGTCGCTCTCCTGGAGCGAGCGGCGCAGCGCGAAGATCACCGGCACGATCATGCAGCCCACGAGGAACGGCAGGCGCCAGCCCCACGATGCGATCTGCTGCGCCGTCAGCGTGAGCGAGAGCGCAAAGCCAAGGGCCGCCGAGACGACGATGGCGACCTGTTGGCTCGCCGATTGCCAACTCGTGTAGAAGCCCTTGCGGCCCGGCGTGGCGATTTCCGCCAGATACACGGACACGCCGCCCAACTCGGCACCGGCCGAGAAACCTTGCAGCAAACGGCCGATCAGCACCAGCACCGGCGCTGCCATGCCGATGGTGTCGTAACCCGGCACGAAGGCGATGAGAATCGTGCCGCTCGCCATGATGGCCAGCGTGGTGACCAGCCCTTTGCGACGGCCGACGTTATCGATGTACGCGCCCAGCACGATGGCGCCGAGCGGTCGCATCAGGAAGCCCGCGCCGAAGACGGCAAAGGTCAGCATGAGCGACGCGAAATCGCTGTCCGTCGGGAAGAATACGTGGGAGATCTGCGTGGCGTAGAAGCCGAACAGGAAGAAGTCGAACTGTTCGAGGAAATTGCCGGCCGTTACGCGCAGGACCGCGCCGGCTTTCGAGTGGCGACGCGAAACCGCGTCTTGGGGGCGCTGTGACATGCGCTGTCTCCGTGTTGCATGCGGCCCGGGGGGTCGAGCCGCCAATGAATCGTCGCATTGCGCCTCTGCCAGGGACGTGTCGAACCGTCGTGGACGCTTTTTGAAGCCGCCAATGGTGCGCCGGAAGTTCCCCCGTTGTGAATTGCAAGTTTTGGAAGGATTGATGCGCATACGCTATCAATCGTAGGATGCTAATGCGCCTACCGAGCGGTAACAGGCTACACTCTGCGCCGCGCCGCGACCGCACGGCAAATGACCGGATGCCGGCCCGTGGGCGCTCGCTTGCCCGACTCTCATCCCCCCAATGTCATGGCGATCAATTTCGATCTGAACGATTTGCAGGCCTTTCGCGCAGTGGCGCAACTCGCGAGCTTTCGCCGCGCGGCCGAAGCCATTCATCTCTCACAGCCTGCGCTCTCGCGCCGTATCGACAAGCTCGAGGACGCGCTGGGGGTCAAGCTCTTCGAGCGCAGCACGCGGCGTGTAGCACTCACCAACGTTGGCCGGGCGTTTGCACGCGATGCCGAGCGCATTCTCGACGATCTGGATAACGCACTGCTGGGCATTCGTGACGTGGCGTCGTCAAGCCTCGGGCACGTGACCATCGCCTGCGTGCCTTCTGCCGCGTATTACTTCATGCCGCAGGTGATTTCGCGCTACCACCGGGCGTTTCCCCGCATCCGTATCTCGGTGCTCGACGCGAGTGCCAACGAGGTGCTCGCCGCCGTGGTGAACGGCGACGCCGACTTCGGGTTGAATTTCATCGGCAGTCAGGAGCCGAACATCGAGTTCAAGCTGCTGTTGCAAGAGCGTTACGTCGCCGCATGCCGGCGCGATCATCCGCTCGCGGGCAAGAAACGGGTGACATGGCGCGAGCTTTACGAGTACGACTACATCACCGTCGGCAAGGTCTCGGGCAACCGGTTGCTGCTCGATCAGGCGCTGACCTCGCTGCCCCAGCGCCCGCCAAGCATTTGCGAGACGCAGCACGTCACAACGATGATCGGACTGGTCGAGGCGGGGCTGGGCGTAGCCGCAGTGCCGACGATGGCCATGCCGGGCGGCGACCACCCGTTGCTTACGAGCGTGCCGCTGGTCGACCCGGTGGTCACGCGGCGCGTCGGCATGATCCGGAGCAAGGCACGGCCGCTCTCTCCGGCGGCGGCGCAGTTGTATCGCTACGTCGCCGAGATGAAGGTGCCGTCGCGGCGACGCACGGGCGGCGAGCCAGTCGAACCGGCATAACCCGCTTATCCGGTATAACCGAATCTTGGGGAATGCACGTCCGGAAACACTTTGTTACCCGTCTTACGAGAAGTGAAACATTGGGGTGGCGGCGGCAACGTGACGCGTCTTTATACTTGCCTCGCGTTAAACCGAACCTTCTTCAAGACTCATGCTCAAGCGAATTTTCCCGATGGTGGCGACCGCCGCCGTGATTGCAACGACTTCCCTGACGGCTTCGGCCAGTGATATGAACAATGCCCTCGGCGGTGCGCTCGGGGGTGTGGCAGGTGCCGCCGTGGGCGGCGCGCTGGGCGGTAGCACCGGTGCAGTGTTGGGCGGTGCGGTTGGCGGGGGTGCCGGCGGCGCGATCACGTCCAACGGTCGCGAGCGTACGGGTGCGATTCTCGGCGGCGCGCTCGGTGGCGGTGCCGGTACGGCAGCAGGCAATGCGATGGGCGGCCGTTCGGGTGGGCTGATTGGCGCGGCCGTTGGCGGCGGCGCGGGTGCCGCGCTCGGTGGCAATATGTCGCGCTCCAGTTCGTACGACGACGACCACCACCGCGGCAAACGCCGTGGCCATCGCAAGCATCACCACTGATCGGCTGACGTTACCCTGCGCCGAAAGGAACGCCCCGCGATGACACGATGACGGGGCGTTGTTCTTGCCGGGATGCTTTTGCGCAAATGAAAAAGCCGCAGCGCGATGGCTGCGGCTTTCGGGATTTGTCCGGCAGACGGATTACTTTGCGCCCGGCTCCGGCAGGTACGGGCCAATGCCCGTCGGATAGCTGCCCGGGATGAGCATCGACGTATCGAGACGGTCGATGGTCGTGCGACCGGTCAGCGCCATCGTGACATCCATCTCCTTCGCAATGATCTCCAGCGCGCGACGCACGCCCGCCTCGCCCATGGCCCCCAATCCATACAGAAACGAACGCCCGATCAGCGTTCCCTTCGCGCCCAGCGCCATCGCCTTGATCACGTCCTGACCGGAGCGGATACCGCCGTCCAACCAGACCTCCGTGTCACGCCCCACCGCCGCCACAATGTCGGGCAACGCGCGGATCGTCGAGATCGCACCGTCCAACTGACGCCCACCGTGATTGCTCACCACAATGGCATCGGCCCCGGTGTCGCGCGCCGCACGCGCATCTTCAGGGTCGAGCACGCCCTTGAGCACGAGCTTGCCGCCCCAACGCTTCTTGATCCACTCAACGTCGCTCCACGACAGGCACGGGTCGAACTGCGCCGCCGACCACGCCGCGAGCGAACCAATGTCGTCCACGCCCTTGGCATGCCCCACGATATTGCCGAACGTACGCCTGCGCGTGCCCAACATGCCCAAACCCCAGCGCGGTTTGGTCATCATGTTCGCAATGTTCGGCAACGTGAGCTTCGGCGGCGCCGACAAACCATTCTTGATGTCGCGATGACGCTGACCGCTGATCTGCAAATCCATCGTCACCATGAGCGCCGAACATCCCGCCGCCTTGGCGCGATCGATCAGACGCTCGATGAAATCGCGATCGCGCATCACGTACAACTGAAACCAGAACGGTGCCCTGGTATGCGCCGCCACGTCCTCGATGGAGCAGATCGACACGGTCGACAGCGTGAACGGCACACCGAACGCTTCGGCCGCGCGCGCCGCGAGAATCTCGCCATCCGCATGCTGCATGCCGGTCATCCCCGTCGGCGCTAGCGCCACCGGCATGGCCACCGACTCGCCCAACATCGTCGTGCGTGTGCTGCGATGCTCGATGTTCACGGCCACGCGCTGCCGGAACGCGATGCTGCCGAAATCCGCCGCATTCGCCCGATAAGTGGATTCCGTCCACGAACCCGAATCGACATATTCGTAAAACATGCGCGGCACTCGCCGCTTTGCGAGAACCCGCAAGTCCTCGATCGTCGTAATCACTGCCATGCTGCGTCTCTGCTTCCAGTAAGTTTCAATCGTCTTTTAGGAGCTACTTAATATCTTATATATCTGCTATTTCTGCTTGACGAGATCGACGAGGGACTGTGTGTGTTTAATTGTCTTTAGCACGATGTTCGATTGAATCGACATCACGGCAGGCGCCCGGTACAGCTCATTGACGATGAAGTCGGAGTAATGCGAGAGGTTCCGCGCTCTTACCGTCAGGATGTAATTCGCCGAGCCGGTGACGATGCGCGCCGTCACCACTTCAGGCCAGCTCTGCACGCACGCGAGAAATTTTTCATGCCACTGATCGACGTCCGGACGAAGCGTGATTTGCACTAGCGCTTCGAACTCCAGACCGATATGCTGTGCGTCCACGATGCAGCGGTATCCGGCAATCACCCCACGATCCTCGAGCAATTTCACCCGGCGAAGGCACGCCGATGGCGATAAGCCAACGGCGTCGGCCAACTCCTGATTGGAGATGCGTCCGTTGAGTTCGAGGTGTCGGAGGATGCGCAGATCGGCAAGGTCGAGGTTCATCGGCAGAATCCATCAAGTTTTCACGGATTCTGGCAGATCCTTCGATTCCCCGCCAGTTGCTCCGCATAAATAGCAAGCAAATTCCATTTTTGCGTTGATATGATAGCCCTCGGCCTCGGGCCGGGTCGGTCTGCCATTCCCGTCGTGAGTGCCGTTTTCGGATATTGCAATTGTCGTACCCGGAAGAATCCGTGACCTCCTATATCGGAAGGAGCCGCGGATTAGTTTTAAACCGCAGGAAGACGTCTACAAGACTAAAAAAGGAGACTCATGAAGTCTGCAATTCCGGCCAGTCTGGCCATCCTCTCGGCCGCTTGCGGCGTCGCCTTGAGCACCCCCGCTGCCGCCCAGAGCGCCGTCACCCTTTACGGGATCGTGGATCAGAGCGTGCGGTATCAAACGAACGCCAACGCCAACAACGACGCCCTGTGGCAAGTGACCAATGGCGCCGTGACCAACAGCCGTTTCGGCTTCAAGGGCACGGAAGACCTCGGCGGCGGCATGAAGGCGATCTTCCAGTTGGAATCGGGCATCAGCCCGCAGAATGGCCAGCTCGCCAACAGCCCGCGACTCTTCGACCGCTATGCCTTCGTCGGCCTGCAAAACCAGTACGGCACGATCAAGATCGGCCGTCAGGCCACCGAGGCGTTCAACGTATTCGCAGACTTCGACCCGCTCACGGTCGGCAACTACGCGAATAACTCGTGGATGTACAACATCACGCGCGGTCGTGTGGATAACGCCGTGAGCTATGCCGGCACGTTCGGCGGCCTGTCGGTCGGCGCGACCTATGGCTTCGGCAACGTTGCCGGCACGATGGCGGCTAGCAACTACTGGGGCGCACACGCCACCTACGCCACGGGACCGTTCCAGGTCACCGGCGTGTATCAGCAAGCGCGCGACGCCGCCAAGCGGTTGCAGCAGATGTGGGGCCTGGGCGGTATCTACAGCGTTTCCATTGCGAAGGTGTTCGTCGGTTATATCGGCGGGCGCGACCGCAGCGGCTGGCTCGACGGCACGCTCAACGATCCGGCAAATACGGTCACCACGGGTAATCTGAACGACAACCCCCGCAAGGACATGACGTTCTACCTCGGCACGACCATTCAGGCCATGCCGAACCTCGCGATCACGGGGGCAGCCTATTTCGACGACGTGAAGAACATCAACGCCCAGGCGGGCGATGCCGGTTCGGGCCGTCGTTACACGTACGTGCTGCTCGCCGAGTACGCGCTGTCGAAGCGCACGCAGGTCTACGGCACCGTCGACTACAACAAGGTGAGCGGCGCCGCACGCGTCGAACTGCCGGGTAACTCGACGCAAGTGGGCGTGGCAACGGGTATTCGCCACATCTTCTAAGCCGATGGCGCGACAGGCTCGCGCTGTTCGGATTGCATCCTTTGCTGTTGGTATGACCCGCCCCGGCTCCGGCCGGGGCGGCGGGGCCCGTTCGCGCCCGCGTTTTGCTGCCCCTACGCCAACCGGTACCGGGTCAGCATCACACGGGGCACCGGCGGGCAATGACAAGCAACGCTGTACTCATTCGGGTGTCGCCAACCTCTCGCAACGACGCCCAAGAGGTGTGTCATGACGCATTCCACGCAGTCTCCCCAGTCCGGCAAGCCCCGTGACTTCTCACACATCACCCGTCGCGAACAGGGTCTGCGACGCTCTCTCACCGCCAGTCAGATGGCGATGATCGCCATCGGTGGCGCCATCGGTACCGGACTGTTTCTCGGCAGCGGCTTCGCGATCGGTTTTGCCGGCCCGAGCGTGCTCGTCTCGTACGCGATCGGCGCAATCATCGCGCTCATGCTCATGGGATGCCTCGCGGAGATGACCGTCGCCCACCCGACGTCGGGCTCGTTCGGCGCCTATGCCGAGCACTACATCGGTCCGTGGGCCGGCTTTCTGGTTCGCTACGCCTACTGGTCGTGCATCGTGCTGGCCGTGGGCACCGAGGTGAGCGCCATCGCCGTCTACATGAAATTCTGGTTCCCGCAGGTGCCGGGCTGGTATTGGGTCGCGGGCTTCTCGGCGGCCCTCGTGCTCGTGAACGCCATGTCGGTGAATCTGTTCGGCGCCATCGAATACGGCTTCTCGCTCATCAAGATCACCGCCATCGTCGTCTTCATTCTGATCGGCGCCTATGTGGTGTTCATCGCACCGGCTTCGGTTGCCGGCGGCGCGCAGTCACCCGCCGGATTCGCCAACTACACCGCGCACGGCGGCTTCTTCCCCAAGGGTCTGTGGGGCATGTGGGTGGCCGTCATCATTTCGATCTTCAGCTACCTGTCCATCGAGATGATCGCCGTGGCCGCCGGCGAAGCCGAGAACCCGGAGCGTGCCGTCACGCGCGCCTTTCGCTCGACGGTCGTGCGCCTCGTGCTGTTCTATCTGCTCACGCTCGCGCTGATGCTCGCCATCGTGCCGTGGACTGCCGCCGGGCAAGACGAAAGCCCGTTCGTGAAGGTGATGCAGGCCATCAATATTCCGGGGGCCGCGGGTGTCATCAACTTCGTGGTGCTGATCGCGGCGCTCTCGTCGATGAACAGCCAGCTCTATATCACCACGCGCATGATGTTCTCCCTCTCGCGCGCCGGTTACGCGCCCGCGCGCTTCGGGGAAGTCAACAAGCGAGGCGTGCCGCTCGCCGCACTGCTGCTCTCGACGCTCGGCATTGCACTCGCCACGCTGGTGAACTTCCTGTACCCCGAGTCGTCGTTCACGTTCATGATGGCGATCTCGATGTTCGGCGCAATGCTCACGTGGATGATGATCTTCGTCACGCACTTCTTCTTCCGCCGTGCATGGCGACGCGAGAACCACGCGCCGCTGGCGTTCCGCATGTGGGGCTTCCCGTGGCTCACGCTGCTGGGCGCCGCGCTCATGGCCGCGATCATGCTCACCACGCTGTTCACCGGCGTGTTCCGCATGACGCTGATCTTCGGCGTGCCGTTCGTCGCGGTGGTCCTGCTGATCTATTTCCTCTGGTACCGCAAGCGCGACGGCGAACCGCAGGCCCGCGCAGCCACGCAGTCCTGATACTGAATCCCGGCGGCGATGAAGACACGCTGAACCCGCCGCCGGAAACGACACGGGGGCACCGAAAGGTGCCCCCGCCACAGATGACTGCGTGCCTCGGATTTACTTGGCCTTGGCCGACTTGCGCCGCTTGACGATCTGCTCCAGCAGTTGCCGCGTCTGTTCGAGTACCGCCTCGCGCACCATCCGGTTGCGATCGGGATTCGGCTCGCTGGACCATCCCATCGAACAATCGACGGAGCGGCGCATCACACGAAACGCCATGCCCAGCGTGCTGATACACACGGCGCGAACACGCATCTCTTCATTGTCCGGTTCCACCCCCGCGAGCCGCGTCACGATGCGACTGCCGACCGACGCAAGCCGGCTCGAAAAGCGCTCGTGAAACACCTTGAACCCGGCGTCCGGTCCGAGCCCCGCCTGCTCACGCGCCATGAACATGTGCCAGCCATCGATCTCGGGCACCTCCTCCACGAACCCCGCCTTGCGGTTCTGTAGCTCGCAAAATGCGTCCATGAGTTGCTTGTCCGTCGCGTTCGGATCGGCCACCACACGCTCGGCCGCCTCGATGGCCGTGCCCATCTGCCCCAGCACAAGCTCCACGATGTACTCGACACACGCCTTGTACACCCCTTCCTTGTTGTCGAAGTAGTACTGAAGCGCAGGCGCATTCACACCGGCCTCGTTCGCGATGTCTCGCGTAGACGCCCCCGCAAAGCCGTACTCCCCGAAACACTTGATCGCCGCGAGGACGATGCGCGCGCGCGTTTCCTCGCCACGTTGATACCCCGTGTCGACCGCATGCCGCGGACGCGTTGCCGCGCCCTGAGCACGCCCTGCGCGTGAAGTCCCTGTCATGTATGTCCTTGCTTGCCAAAACTTTCGACAAAAATATAACACTTGACATAAATCGATCAACTGGAATAATTCTGCCAATCGGAATAATTTTAGGAAAATTCCCCATGTCCACCGCAGCACAGGTCAAACCAGCAGAGCCCGCGGAATCAGCGGAATCAGCGGAATCGTCGCCGATGACGGCACGTCAGGCGCAAGCACCGGCTGGCAAGGCCGCAGACGCCGCGCAAACCTCTGACCAGACGAAGGCCCCGGCCAACCCGCGTCGCAAGAAGATTCTGCTCGGCGTGCTGGCGCTGGGCATCGTTGCCGGCCTGGGCTGGGGCACGCAATGGTGGTTTGTCGGGCGCTTCATCGAGTCGACCGACGACGCCTATCTGCAAGCCGACAGCATGACCGTCGCCCCGAAAGTGGGTGGCTACGTGACCGAAGTGCTGGTGCGCGACAACGAAACGGTGACGGTCGGTCAGCCGCTCGTGCGACTCGACGCCCGCCAGTACCAGGCCGCCTACGACGAAGCGCAGGCGACCGTCGTGGCCCGCGAAGCCGATGTCGCCCGCGCGCAGGCGGAACTCTCCCAGCACGCATCGGCCATCGCGCAGGCACGCGCCGAACTGGACAGCGCCCGCGCGAATGCGGCGTACTCGGCCGGTCAGGTCAAGCGCTACGCCCCGCTGGTTGCCACCGGTGCCGAGACCGACGAGCGTCTGGCCGAGCTGCGCAATACCAGCGCGCGCGCCGACGCCGCGCTCAAGAGCAACGAGGCCAGCTTGCAGGCGAGCGAGCGTCAGACGGATACGCTCACGGCTGCGCTGGCGCAGGCCAAGGCGCAATTGGCCGTGGCGCAGGCCAGTGCGCGCAAGGCAGACCTCGATCTCGCGGACACGGTGGTCAAGAGCACGCTGGCCGGGCGCGTGGGCGATCGCGCCGTGCGCGTCGGTCAGTTCGCCCAGCCGGGCACGCGACTGCTTACCGTGGTGCCGGTGCAGAACGTCTATCTGACGGCGAACTTCAAGGAAACGCAGGTCGGCCATATGCGCCCCGGCCAACCGGTGACGGTGCATGTCGATGCCCTGCCCGGTGAGCCGATCCACGGCGTGGTCGATTCGCTCTCGCCCGGCACCGGCGCGCAGTTCGCGCTGCTGCCCGCGCAGAACGCCACCGGCAACTTCACCAAGATCGTGCAACGTGTGCCGGTGCGCATTCGTCTGGATGTGCCGGAATCGCTGCGTCCGGTGTTGCTGCCGGGCCTGTCGGTCACGGCAGACGTCGACACGCATCGCACCGCGCCCGCCGCGCCTGCCGCCGCCAAACAGGCGACTCACTCGGGTCAGGCCGGCGACGCATCGGCGCAACAGCTCTCGCTGAGCGCGCCGCTCAATTCGCTCGTCGGCCCGATCACGAGCGCTGCGCCGTCGTCGATGACCGGTGGAGTCCAACGTGGCTGACGGCAACGTGGTGAGCGCAGCGTCGTCACCTGTGCCCGTCACGCTCACGCGCGATCAGGCGCGCAGCGCCGTGGCCGCGGGTGGCGCAGGGGGTGGCAGGAGTGGCGCGGGTGGCTCGAGCACCGCCGCGCCGCGCAACGCGTCGGCGTCGGACTGGATCGCCGTGGCAGCCGGTGCGCTGGGCGCGCTGCTCGCCACCCTCGACATCTCGATCACCAACTCGGCGCTGCCGCAGATTCAGGGGCAGATCGGCGCCTCGGGCACCGAAGGCACCTGGATCTCGACCGGCTACCTGATGTCGGAGATCGTCATGATCCCGCTCGCCGCGTGGCTCACGCGCGTGCTCGGGTTGCGACGCTTCCTGATGCTCAACGCCGTGTTCTTCACGATCTTCTCGATGATGTGCGGCGCGTCGAGCAGCCTGCCCGAGATGATCATCGGCCGCATCGGACAGGGTTTCGCGGGCGGCGCCATGATTCCGACGGCGCAGATGATCATTCGCACGCGTCTGCCACGTCACCAGATGGCCGTGGGCATGGCGATGTTCGGCCTGATCGTGTTGCTCGGACCGTTGCTCGGCCCCGTCGTCGGCGGGTGGCTCACGGAGAACGCGAACTGGCGCTGGTGCTTCTTCCTGAACCTGCCGATCTCGGCGGCCATCGTCACCCTGCTCATGCTCGGCCTCAAGCGCGAGCCGACCAATCTGCAAGCGTTCTTCAAGGCGGACTGGCTGGGCATCGTGGGACTGGCCATCGGTCTGAGTTCGCTCACGGTGGTGCTCGAAGAAGGACAACGCGAACGCTGGTTCGACTCGCACCTGATCGTCTGGCTGTCGATCGTGGCGGTCATCGGCATCGGCATGATGCTCGTGGCGCAGTTCACCGCCGAGAAGCCCATCGTCAAGCTCTCGTTGCTCGGCAACAAGAATTACGCGAGCGTGATCTACATCGTCTTCACGGTCGGCGCCGGGCTCTACGGCGTGTCGTATCTGCTGCCACAGTTCCTCGCCACGATTGCGGGCTACAACGCACAACAGTCGGGCAACATCATGCTGCTCTCCGGGCTGCCTGCATTCCTGATGATGCCGTTCCTGCCACGTCTCATCAGCCGCGTGGACATTCGTCTGCTCGTGATTCTCGGGCTGCTGTGCTTCTTCGCGAGTTGCATGCTCGATATCGACCTGACGGCGCAAAGCGTGGGGCACGATTTCACGCTCTCGCAGTTGCTTCGCGGCGTGGGGCAGATGCTCGCGATGATGCCGCTCAATCAGGCGTCGATGGCGGCTGTCGATGCGCAGGATGCCGGCGACGCGGCAGGTCTGTACAACATGGCCCGCAATCTCGGCGGGTCGGTCGGACTCGCATTGCTCGGCACGCTGATCGACCGGCGCACCGACTATCACGACGCCATGCTGCGCGAGACCATCACCTCCAATAGTGCGCTGGGACAGGAGCATCTCGCGGCGAATGCGGCGGGCTTCTTCGCACAAACGGGCGATATGGTGCACGCACAGCTACAGGCCACCGCGCAGCTCGCCGCCGAAATTGCCCGGCAGGCGAGCGTGATGACGTTTTCCGAGACCTTCTACGCACTGGGTATCGCACTGCTGCTTTGCGTGCCGTTGGCCCTGTTGCTCAAGCAACCGACCGGATTCAGCTCCGGCGGCCATTGAACGATCATGACTCTTCCTATCCGAACGCTGGCCCTCGCGGCCGCCCTTCTCGTTACCGGCTGCACCGTCGGCCCCGACTATCGCGGCGCGCCCGAGGTCGCGGGCGACGCCCTGCGCACGGGGGCGACGTTCGCGCATGCCGGCGAAGGCGTCGAAGCCCAAACCCCCGGTGTCGCTCGCTGGTGGACTGCACTCGGCGATCCGCAACTCACCGCCCTGATCGACGATGCCCTCGCGCATAGCCCGGACATTCGTGCCGCACAGGCGAAGGTGCGCCAATCGCGCGCGAGCCTGCGCAGCCATCAGGCCGACCTGCTGCCCAAGGCAGGCGTCGATCTCGCAATGCTGCGCACCCGCTCGCCCGACCTGAGCATGCTCAGCGGCGAGGGCAGTAGTGGCGGCGGGCGCGGCCCGCTCGACCTCTACGTCGCCGGGTTCGACGCCAGTTGGGAAATCGATCTGTTCGGCGGCACGCGACGCGCGGTCGAGGCCGCCAGCGCCGATGCCGATGCGGCGTCGGAAGATCTGGCAGACGCTCACGTGCAACTCGCAGCCGAAGTGGCCCAGACCTACGTTGCGCTGCGCGATCAGCAAGCGCGCCTTGCCCTGGTGCGCGATTCGGCGCAGCTCGAAGGCGAAATGCTCGATCTCACGCGTCAGCGCCGGGCGGGCGGTGTGGCGTCGGAACTCGACGTCGAACGCCTCTTCACGCAGGTGGAGCAGACGCAATCGCGCGTGCTGCCGCTCGAAGCCGATGTCATTGAATCGCTCGATCAGTTGGCACTGCTCACCGGACGCGCACCCGGCACGCTGGACGCCGAGTTGAAAGCGCCCAAGGCATTACCGAGCGTGCCGGCAAAGGTCGCCATCGGCGATCCGTCCGCCTTGTTGCAGGCGCGTCCGGACATTCGTGCTGCGGAGCGTCGTCTGGCATCGCAGAACGCACAGATCGGCGTGCAGACCGCCAACTGGTTTCCGAAGCTCTCGATCATGGGAGAACTCGGATATTCGGCGTTCGATCCCGGTCATCTCGTGCGTAAGGACAACTTCAGTTGGATGACGCTGCCGCGTCTGCAATGGAACGTGCTCGACTTCGGTCGCGTGCAGGCCGGTGTCGACAGCGCCAAGGCCGGTCGCGATCAGGCGCAGGCGAAGTATGAGAGTGCCGTGCTCACCGCGTTGCGCGACGCCGACGTGGCACTGGCGCGTTACGGACATCAGCGCGAGAACGTCTACCGGTTACGCAGCGTCGAGGCGTCGGCCACGCGGGCCGCCGCGCTCACCCGGCAGCGCTACCGCGCCGGCACCGCGAACACGCTCGACTGGCTGGACGCGGAACGCACACGCTTTTCCGCCGAACAGGACCGGATCGCCGGCGATGCGCAGCTTCTCAAGTCGTTCGTGACGTTGCAGAAGGCGCTGGGGCTGGGATGGCAAGTCGGCCCGTCAGCGGGGCAAGGCTGACGCGATGAGCCATCGGGCATGATGACGTTCCAAAGCGCTCTGAAGCGCCCTGAGGCGTTCCAAAGGGGACGTCGTCATGCCTGACGGGCGTTGGCAACAGCCCACAGGAGGCTTGTTGCATTGTGCGCTCCATGTCGTACGCACAAACCGTTCGCCCAAACGAAAAACGCTCCAGAAGCTTTCGCCTCTGGAGCGTTTTTGCCAACTGAGTTGGCGCGGCTGGCAGGATTCGAACCCACGACCCCTTGGTTCGTAGCCAAGTACTCTATCCAACTGAGCTACAGCCGCACTTACTGCACGTGAGACACCGATCAGACGATCCTGCTGCTGTCGGTTTGCCTTCTCATCGACGCGGGCCGAATGTACATGACATGCGGCGCGTCACTGGGAAGGACTCTCCCGAAATACTAAGGGTCTCCCCGTGAGGAGACCCTCTAATTAGGTGGCGCGGCTGGCAGGATTCGAACCCACGACCCCTTGGTTCGTAGCCAAGTACTCTATCCAACTGAGCTACAGCCGCGTCGTGAGAACAGAATTATGTAAGAAAGCAGGCCGCCACGCAAGTGTTTTTTGCAATTCTTTTGTCACATCTGCGGATTGTCCGTCACATCGGCCGATTCGTGCGGGATTAGCGCGGAATCGCCCTCACTGGCAAGCCTTTGCCGCTAGAACAATTACTCCACGCAAACCCGCATCAAATCAGGGCTTTCCATGTGCTCCCGCTGGAGACGGCACGGTATGCTACGACTTTTTGCAGCGCGTCGATTGGCGCGCTTGCTGCGCATGCGAAACCGGACCGAGGAGACGACACGTCCGGAACCCTCTGCCGCACTGGCAAAAGAAATACGATGAAACGACGCACCGCGCGCCCACCCTCTTCCCCCGGCGACGACGATGCGATAAAAACCAAATTCAAGGAGGCGCTCATGGAAAAAGTCTGGCTCAAGAGCTATCCGCCCGGCGTGCCGGCCGAGATCGACGTCAACATGTATCGTTCGCTGAACGATCTGTTCCTGCAAAGCTGCCAAAAATTCGCGAATCGTCCGTCGTTCACCAACCTCGGTGTCACGATGACCTTCGCCGAACTCGAGCGTAAGTCACGCGACTTCGCCGCGTACCTGCAAAGCCTGCCCGGACTGGAGCGCGGCTCGCGCGTGGCGATCATGTCGCCGAACCTGCTGCAATACCCGGTCGCTGTCTTCGGCATTCTGCGCGCCGGGATGGTCGTCGTGAACGTCAATCCGCTATACACGGCAGGCGAACTCGAGCATCAGCTCAAAGACGCCGAGTGCGGCGCCATCGTCGTGATCGAGAACTTCGCCGCCACGCTGCAAAAAGCGCTGCCCAACACGCCGGTCAGGCACGTCATCACCACCGCCATTGGCGATCTGGTACCCGCCCCGAAGCGCTGGATCGTGAACTACGTCGTGCGTCACGTGAAGAAAATGGTGCCCGAGTGGAACATCCCGCACGCAGTGCCGTTTCGCACCGCACTCGCTCAAGGCGCGCGAGCGCAGCATCAGGAAGTGCAACTGGATCACGACGACATCGCGTTTCTGCAATACACAGGCGGCACGACGGGTGTCGCCAAGGGCGCCATGCTCACCCATCGCAACATGATCGCCAACATGTTGCAGGCGCGCGCCTGGGTCGGCTCAGGTCTCGAGGAAGGCAAGGAGATCATCGTCACCGCGCTGCCGCTTTATCACATCTTCTGTCTGACGGCGAACTGCCTGGTGTTCCTGCAACTGGGCGCACTCAACCTGCTCATCACCAACCCGCGCGACATGCCCGGCTTCGTGAAAGAATTGGGCAAGTGGAAGTTCACATTCATCACGGGGGTGAACACGCTCTTTAACGGGCTGCTCAACACCCCGGGCTTCGACAAGCTCGACTTCAGCGCGCTCAAGTGTGCGCTCGGTGGTGGCGCGGCCGTGCAGCGTGCGGTGGCCGATCGCTGGCAAAAGGTCACCGGCCATCCCCTCATCGAAGCGTATGGTCTGACGGAGACGTCTCCGGCCGTGTGTATCAACCCGCTCGGCAGCGAGTTCAACGGGTCCATCGGCTTGCCGATCTCCTCGACGGAGGTGAGCATCCGCAACGACGCCAACGAAGCGCTCGGCCTCGGTCAGGAAGGGGAAATCTGCGTGCGCGGCCCGCAAGTCATGAAGGGGTACTGGCATCGCCCTGACGAGACGGCCAAGACGGTCACGCCGGACGGCTGGCTGCGCACCGGCGACATCGGCACGATGGACGAGCAAGGCTACGTGCGCATCACCGATCGCAAAAAGGACATGATTATCGTGTCCGGCTTCAATGTGTACCCGAACGAGGTCGAGAACGTGCTGGCCCTGTGCCCGGGCGTGCTCGAAGCCGCTGTCGTCGGCGTGCCGAGCGAGCGCACCGGTGAAGCGGTGAAGGCCGTGATCGTCAAGAAGTCACAGGATCTGACCGAGAAGATCATCATCGACTTCTGCCGTGAGCACCTGACGAACTACAAGGTGCCGCACGTGATCGAGTTCCGCAAGGACTTGCCGAAAACGCCGGTGGGCAAGGTACTGCGTCGCGAACTGCGATGATTTTCTAACCCTCGGGGTGTTTCGTCCGGCATGACGATCTGACGCCGTGACGACCTCACGGGGACATCGGGAAAAACACGCGCAACAACGTCAATGGCCGGGAGCGATCCCGGCCATCGTCATTTCGGATATCGAGACGTTGAGCGTGATATCGGTCGCGGTTGGTAACTTTTGGTTACAGACGTGGCGCGCCGACCTTGGTACAACAGGAGCAAGTCAGCGCCGCCGTCAGGCGGCACGCATCGTGATTCGCGCCAGAACGTGGGCAGCGGCGGCCATACCGAATGTCGCTGTCACGCACATGCTCGAGCCAAAACCGGCACAGTTCAGGCCTTGCGGCCCCGCGGCCTCTTGCGGGGTGTCGCCCGGCGCACAGACCGCTTCCGGGTACTGCAAAGGCTCGTCCGAGTACACGGCAGGGACATTGAACTTGGCTTTCGGCCCACGGACAAAACCATGTTGCTTGCGTAATTGCGCACGCACTTTCGCAAGCAGCGGATCCTGGATCGTGCGGGCGAGATCGTCGATACGAATGCGTGTCGGATCGATCTGACCGCCCGCTCCGCCAACCGTGATCAGACGCTGCTTATGCGCCACGCACCACGCGATAAGCGCCGTCTTCACGCGCACGCTGTCGATGGCGTCGACGACCCAGTCGAAGCCACCGCTCAACATGGCGTCGAGATTTTCCAGTTCTACGAAGTCTTCGACGAGCGTAAGTTGGCAAGCCGGATTGATGGCCACGATTCGCTCGGCCATCGCGGCAACTTTCGGTTTGCCGTAGTTGCCATCCAATGCGTGCACCTGACGATTGGTATTGCTCTCGGCGACGTTATCGAGATCGATGAGCGTGAGCCGGCCCACGGCGCTGCGCGCCAGCGCCTCGGCCACCCACGAGCCAACGCCGCCGATGCCGATGACGGCCACGTGCGCATCACGCAGGCGCGCGAGACCGTCGTCACCGTACAAACGCGCGATGCCGCCAAAACGGCGGTTCGCGTCAAAATCTTCCTCCGATGGCGTGGCAGGCACCGGAGCAACAACAATCGACGGGGTACTGTTCATGATGCGATGGGTAACGTCCTTGAAATGGCTGGCGATCACGATAGTCGCCATCGTGCTGGCATTCGCGGCGTTCATCACTTGGTTTGACTGGAACTACGCCCGGCCCTTTATCAACCGGGAAGTGAGCACCGCAACGGGCCGCCCGTTCGAAATTCGGGGCGACCTCTCGCTGCACTGGCTGGCGCCGAACGCAAAGGCCCCGGGAATGGGGCGCTGGCTGCCTCGGCCTCGCCTGATCGCGAATGATATCGTGTTAGGCAACGTTGCGTGGAGCCAGGCGCCGAACATGCTCACGCTCGGCCGGCTCACGTTCTCGCTCGAATGGCTGCCGCTGCTCGACAAGCACGTGGTCCTGCCCGAAGTGACATTGTCCGCCCCCAAGGTGATTGTCGAAAAACGTGCCGACGGACAGAACAACTGGACCTTCTCGAACGGGGATGGCAAGCCCTCCCCCTGGAAGCTGCGCATCGGCCGTCTGATTCTCGAAGACGGCGTGGTCCGCGCCAATATCGTTCCGCAGCAACTCGATCTGACGGCGAACATCGCCACCATCGACGCGCAAGCGCCCTATGGCATAGGTGTCTCGCTCAAGGGCACCTTCCGAGGGGTCGCCATCACCGGCAAGGCACGTGGCGGCGATGTCCTCTCGCTCGAAGATACCGGCGATCCCTATCCGCTCGACGCCAGCGTAAGCATCGGCCGCACGCAGATCGCCGCGAAGGGAACGTTCACGAATCCGGCCACGCTCTCCGCGCTCGACATGCATCTGCGCCTGTCCGGCCCGACGATGGCCGACCTTTATCCGATCACCGGTGTGCTGCTGCCGGAAACCCCGGCCTACGAGACCAACGGGCATCTGCTGCACACGGCCGGCGTATGGCGCTACGAGCGCTTCCAGGGCAAGGTCGGCCAGAGCGACCTGTCGGGCACGCTGGTCTTCCGTCAGCGCGAGCCGCGCAGCATTCTACAGGGTGCCATCGTGTCGAATCAGTTGCGGCTGGTCGACCTCGGACCGGCCATCGGCGGACAAAACCCGTCGGGCGGCAGCGATCTGACAGGCAAGCCCAAAGCCCCGCCATCCGACAAGGTGCTGCCGGTCGATCCGTTCAAGACCGAGCGCTGGCGCGCCATTGACGCCGACGTGCAATTCACGGGCCGCAAGATCATCAAGGACAAGAGCCTGCCGATCGACAATCTCGTCACACACATCGTGCTCGACGACGGCGTGCTCTCGCTGCGGCCGCTGGAATTCGGCGTGGCCGGCGGGCGCATCACATCGACGCTCGTGCTCAACGGGCAGGCCGAGCCAATGAAGGTCGATTCGCAGATCTCGCTGCGTCATCTGCAAATGAAGCAGTTGCTGCCCGAGGTTGATCTGATGAAGACGAGCGTCGGCGAAGTCAATGGCGACGCCGCACTCACGGCTACCGGCAACTCGATTGCCGCGCTGGCCGGCTCGTCGAACGGCGAGATCAAGATGCTGATCGACCGTGGCTCGGTGAGCAAACTGCTGCTGCAATATCTGGGGCTGAACGTGGGCAACATCGTGCTGACCAAACTCTTCGGCGACAAGCAGATCGAGATGCGATGTGCGGCCGCGGACTTCGCCGTGCGCAACGGCATGATGGATGCGCGCACGTTCGTGGTCGACACCGACGATACGAGCATTGGCGTGACCGGTCAGATCGATCTCAAGCGCGAGCACTTCGATCTGACGATCCGGCCCGAGCCCAAGCACTTCGGTCTGCTGTCCCTGCGCTCACCGCTCTATGTGCGCGGCACCTTCCAGCACCCGGATGTCGGCGTCAACGTGCCGACGCTGGTCGCGCGCGCAGGCGGGGCCATCGCGCTGGGCGTACTCGCCCCCTACACCGCCCTTCTGCCGCTGCTGGAACTCGGCCAGGGCAAGGACAGCCCGTGCGGCGCATTGCTCGCCAACCTGCAACATCCGGCGAGCCGGAATCCGTCCGCCGTCAAACCGGTGCCCAACGCCAACGGCACCAGGACGAGCCCGCAAGGCAGCCAGTCCGGCGGCCGACGCACACCACAGCCCTCGGCCACGGCGCCCGTGTTCGGCCTCGGTCGCGAAGCCCCCTGAAGCGCCCTGAAGCCACCGGAAGCGACCGGAAGCATCGTCAGGCAGTGGAAATCGCCGATCGCCATGGGCATCGCCTCGCACGACCGAAGCAATGCCCATGCCTGCCGCAGGGATTTGTCGTCGTGACGTCAAAAAATTTCTGGGGCAGCAACTGCGGTTCGGCCAAACTACTTCACTCCTTAAATATCAAGCACATGGCGCGAGATGCCCGCCTCACGGGCCATTCGACGGATCGATGTGCACGCCTGTGCGACAAATCGCCACGCGCGCACGTTCGCCGACTCTTCGCTATACTGTCTCGCAACCCCCAACCGCTACAGACCGACAACGATCGTCGTGACCCAGACGCTTTCACTCGCGGACCTGCGCAAAAACTACGCCCTCGGCTCACTTTCCGAGACCGATGTGGCGTCCAGCCCGTTCGATCAATTCCGACTTTGGTTTGAGCAAGCGATCGCCGCCAAACTGGCCGAGCCGAACGCCATGACGCTCGCCACAGTCACGCCAGACGGGCGCCCGGACGCGCGCATCGTGCTCATCAAGGGTGCGGACGAGCGCGGGTTCACGTTCTTCACGAATTACGAGTCGCGCAAAGGCCAGGAACTGGCGGCGACGCCGTACGGCTGTCTGCTGTTCCACTGGGTCGAGCTCGAGCGTCAGGTGCGCATCGAGGGGCGTGTCGACAAAGTGAGCGAAGCGGAAAGCGACGCTTATTACCACTCTCGCCCGGTGGGTTCCCGTCTGGGCGCCTGGGCCTCGGTGCAAAGCGCCGAAGTGGCCGATCGCAGCATCATCGAGCAACGCGAAGCGGATTTCCGGCGCCAGTTCGGCGACGCGCCGCCGCGCCCGCCGCACTGGGGTGGCTACCGCCTTGTGCCGGAAGCCATCGAGTTCTGGCAGGGTCGCGAATCGCGCCTGCACGATCGCATCAAATATTTCCGGCTTGCCGACGGATCGTGGCGCGTGGCGCGCCTGTCCCCTTAAACGTTGTTGTGTCGGCTACGCCGACACGGTACGCCTGCCCGCCCGTTTTGACGAGGAGACGTCACCGTGCCTGCGGTACGGACTGAAGTTTTTTTGGTGACACTTGGAGCATATCCATGTTGTGGGAGAAAAAACTCGAAAACTGGGTCAGCGGCGTCAAGACATCGTCGAACCTGCCGATCCGCCTCGCGCTCTGGAATGGACAGCAATACGATTTCGGTGCCTTCGACAACCCCAGCGTAACGTTGCGCGTCAATGGCCCGGCAGCCATGACACGTCTACTGAGTCCCAGCCTCGACAATCTCGGAGAGGCTTATGTGAAGGGCGAAATCGACGTGGAGGGCAAGCTCGCCGACGTCATCGACATGAGCTACGCGCTCGCCGGCAGCAGTCTCTCGACTATCGGCCCGCTCGAGCGTGCCGTACGCCACTTCAATCACAGCAAGAAGTCCGACAAACGCTCGATCGAGTTTCACTACGACGTGTCGAACGAGTTCTACCAGCTCTGGCTGGACAAGAACATGGTCTATTCGTGTGCCTATTTCGAGAATGGCGACGAAGACCTCGACACGGCGCAAGAGAAGAAGATCGATCACATTCTCACCAAGATCCAGTTGCAACCGGGGCAGACGCTGCTCGACATCGGCTGTGGCTGGGGCGCACTGGTGATTCGCGCTGCGCAGAAATTCGGCGCGAAATGTGTCGGCGTCACGCTCTCTCAGAACCAGTTCGACCTCGCCACCGAGCGCGTCAGGAAGCTCGGGCTCGAGAACCAGATCGAAATCCGCATTCAGGATTATCGCGACGTGCCGGGGCAGTTCGACCGCATCACGAGCGTGGGGATGTTCGAGCACGTCGGGCGCAAGCACCTGCAAGACTATTTCGCCAAGATCGCGTCGCTGCTCAAGGACGACGGTGTTGCCATGAACCACGGCATCACGTCGACCGATCCGGACAGCGGCGAGACGGCCATGGGCGGCGGAGAGTTCATCGACAAGTACGTGTTCCCGAACGGCGAGTTGCCGCACATCAGTCTGGCGCTCGAATCGATGCAGCGCGGCGGACTCGAAGCGAGCGACGTGGAAAGCCTGCGCCGTCATTACGCCCGCACGCTCACGCTCTGGTCCGAACGCTTCGAAGCGCACGCCCCCAAGTTGCGCGAGTTGGCCGGCGAAGAACGCTTCCGTGTCTGGCGCGTGTATCTTGCGGGTTGCGCGTATGCGTTCGAGCACGATCACGTCTCGATCTATCAAATCGTTTGCCGCAAGGCAGGCCTGCCGGCGAAGCGTCTGCCCTGGTCGCGCCGTTACATGTACGAGAACCGATGAGCCAGTTCGATCTGTTTGGCACGCCGCCTGACGATCCGCCGACAGGGGGACGTGCCAGGCAGGTCGATGGCAACACCCCCGCGCAGGACAGCACCGAACCTCGCAAAGGCGCTGCGCGCCGTGGCGGGGTCGGGGCCGCCGACCTTCCCCCTGCCCTGAAGACGCTGGGCGATCAACTGCCCGGCAATATTCGTCTGGGTACCTCGTCGTGGTCGTTTCCCGGCTGGAAAGGCATTGTCTGGGACGACGACTACAGCGATACCAAGCTCTCCCGCCAGGGGCTCACCGCTTACGCAAGTCACCCGGTATTGCGCTGCGTCGGCATCGACCGGTCGTTCTACAAACCGATGTCGATCGTCGAGT
>NZ_JAELTP010000813.1 GCF_016428915.1 Pandoraea sp. ASV26 | reverse complement strand
GTAGTTAGGCTCCGTTTGCAAAATAGAAGCTGCCTAGCAAGCAATACTGGGGAGGTAAATGTGCAATTTTAGCTCTCGCAACCGTTTCGTTCACCATGGCATTTCGGATCAGTCCGCACGACAGCCGCAAGTTCAGAACAAATGAAATTTCTACTACAGATATTCACAATAAAACAGCTTCCTCCGCCATCTAGTCCACTTTGACTGTTGGTACAAGCTACAACGTCTATAACAAATCCATTTATACCCGCAGGCCAATGTCCTCGGCATATGGCAGGACAAAGAGGTCGCCAACCGTAGAGACTGTAGCCTTGCCCTCAAGGAGAGACTTGGCAGCCTAGAGAAAGCGTTAGTTATCAGAAAATACCGTAATTTAAAGGATGGCACTCTTATAC
>NZ_JAELTP010000812.1 GCF_016428915.1 Pandoraea sp. ASV26 | reverse complement strand
ATATACGGCTATGGGTGGAAAAAGACCCGCAAAATAAGGCGCTATACGTCGGGTATGTGCTAATCGGAGCGGTCATTTTAGGCACGACAGTACTGTGGGCTTGGTGAGCAAGAAAAAAGACTCGGACTCTGCCTAGGAGCATTGGCTGACCACCTCAAGGATATACCTGATTCATCTAGTGCCCGAATCTGCTGAACGCCTCCACAGAATTCTGCTCGATTCCGTTACAAAGTAAGAGAAAATGACTGATGGCAACGTTAACCGACCCTACCTTTTACCAGCCATTCTAATACAAAGATATCAGTGCGACCATCTCATTCATTACGTATACTGACGCCGGAGCGCTGCTGAATCGGTAGGCGACTTCGCTTTTCATATCGATGCCTATGTCATTA
>NZ_JAELTP010000811.1 GCF_016428915.1 Pandoraea sp. ASV26 | reverse complement strand
ATGTGCGTGCGCCGACAATTAAGCGCGCGGATGTTCTCTTGGCTAGAGTGAAGCATTGCATCGAGGCTGGAGGATTGGCTGCGGGCTGTAAACTGACTTGGACTTGGCAAGTTACCATCGCAAGAGCGTGCCTGGTGATGATACTAACAACCCTCTTTAGGCTGCCGACATCAATGAACCTACGTACCAACCACACATTATGCCAGACCTACGTCAACGACATGGCCAGCATGGGTGTCAAGGTTGCTCTCAACGCACCAGAGCCTATACCCGGCTCGACCGACATGGGCAACGTCTCGCACTACGTTCCAAGCTTCCATGGCGCATTCACCATTCCGGACTCGAGCAATACTGTCATTCATAACCCCAAGTTTACGGCGGTTTCTGGCTCGGAC
>NZ_JAELTP010000810.1 GCF_016428915.1 Pandoraea sp. ASV26 | reverse complement strand
CAGCTAACAACTTTTGTCGGGAATATGCTGTCACTCGGACGCTCAATAGTCAAGAGGATGCGTGGTACAACGACAAAATCAAATTTGTTCAGGCCCTGCTTGATAAAGGGGCTGAATATGCTGGCTCTGGAGGACCACAGCTGGATAATATGCTCAGACAAGTACGAGACGTCAACTTTTACGTGCTTCTACTTAGTGACAAGGCGAGAGACAAAATCAGCGCGCTGAAAGAGCAAATCGTGTTTGCACACAAGCTTCTTGAAAGCCATACGCCCGCATCACGATTTATCATTAAAGATTGCGACGCTCTTGGCGAGCCCTTCTCAGAAGCGAGAATTATCCTTTTTCGAAATGGCAAAGAAATTATCAGAGACGTTTTAAAAGATAGCCTACTC
>NZ_JAELTP010000809.1 GCF_016428915.1 Pandoraea sp. ASV26 | reverse complement strand
ACCCGGCGACGTCCCCCCTCCCTCTCAGCTTCCACCCTCGCCACGCAGCGTCTCGTTTGACTCTGGACGGCCGGATAGCATGACTATTGGCAACGCAACTTGGGCTTCCACTTCCCCGCGCAGCTCCTACGACCACGGACGCCCAGCGACAGCTACGTCGCCGGATAACAACCCGGACAGGTTGACAGGTACAGCACTAACACCCGCACAATATCGACAAGCATCTGGCGCAGACAAGATTGCAATCATGAGTCCGGATGAATACCCACGTCCGCCGCCTTCTCACCCCACTGCTGCACCGCCATCAACGAGAGTTGAACCGCCGCCGCTGCCGCCCAAGACGCCTTTACCTGACCTTGGGACGCAGGCAAAAATTGAGGCCACGAGTCCGCTGA
>NZ_JAELTP010000808.1 GCF_016428915.1 Pandoraea sp. ASV26 | reverse complement strand
AGATGTAGCTCTGCAATGTCAAAGTGTACACGCTCATCCTTGATGTGGGTTGCGTACGCTCTGATGTGCGATTTGAAGCCGTTGCGCGCAAGCTCCAGCCGTCTCTGATCATCGAGGAGGCGCTGCTCGAAATGAAGTTGCATGGTCTCTGCCTTGTCGTGGTAGTTTTGGCCCTCAGTCAGCTTTGCTGATGTCTCTACGGGAAATTCGAGCTTCGACATTAGGCCTTTTTTTAGGATAGCGTCATATGATTGTGCTGTTGGCGGTTGTGATGCTTTCAGAAGTTCAATGTAGCCTTCCTCGCAGCCGGGAAGGAGGAAGAGGATGGCCTCACCCGCGCGACCTGCACGAGCAGTACGGCCTACGCGGTGGATGTGGTCGTCAAAGCTGAACGC
>NZ_JAELTP010000807.1 GCF_016428915.1 Pandoraea sp. ASV26 | reverse complement strand
CCCAGCCCTCAATGGATAAGCCTTGTCCGTCTTTTGCGGAACGGAAATTCATAAAGTCGACAGGGAGTCGATTTGGAGTGTTGAACGCACCATACAGCATGTCACCCAGCTCAACGGCCTTGGCCAGCAGAATCTCGCGCTTGCTGAGATCATAGGCACTCAAAAGGCCGCCGAGGTAGCGAATGGTGGTCTCGAATACGTTGACGCGCGGGCTCGAAGATTTGCCAAAGTCTAATTCAGCGACAGAAGCCACGGCCTCGTCAAACTCGTCCCTGAGCCCCATGATCCAGAGCGAGTCAAGGGCGTCCACCAATGTCGCCGCCCAGCCGGAGAACTGCTCACGCGACCCAGCAGAGATGGGTAGCAGCGCGTCTTTTCCCCAGGCATACTTGCGG
>NZ_JAELTP010000806.1 GCF_016428915.1 Pandoraea sp. ASV26 | reverse complement strand
ATGCCGCTCCCATTCACCTCAGATAGTATAGGTCACGTGATACTTGCTAATTGCCCAACATCGTGAGTAACGCAACTTATAGGCGATTGATATTTTGTTTGCTATCAAATGCTCGCAAAAAGCAGATTTTCTAGAGGAAATTGAGTGTCTCTTATGTAATCATGGCTTCCCAGGGAAATATGCAGATGTTGTTGGTAGTCTTGTGGCTGGTGGACTAGTCAAGCGTGGGAACCCACCAAAAATTTAGCTCGCGCGACAGCCTGGAGCGAAGCTGGTTTTCAACACCAAACAGCAAACTCGTTCACGTCATAACCGGCAGCGGCGGCACTCAACCAATTCAATACCGAGTTACCGGCAAAGAAACATTACTACTCTATCTGTTCTGACTCTAATAC
>NZ_JAELTP010000805.1 GCF_016428915.1 Pandoraea sp. ASV26 | reverse complement strand
CCACGCGCCATTGGACCGCGAGCTCTTTATCCTGTAGTAGAGTTTATCATGAATGGTTAAATCAATCACTTTTTATTGTTCCAAAAAATATTCCCCCAGTGTAGTTGCACAAACGTTGCGACAGATGGCACAAGTCGGCGTCTTGCACATGGATCGGGAGGGGGCATGGCGTACAGCACGTCGTCCCATGGCGTCAACTCTATACTCTTACCGTCTTCTTGAGATACTATTCAAAGACATCTAAACAATTAGGATATAAGTGGTCAAGTCACAAAACAAGCCGGAGTACTATCATCATGCTGCAGTGGCAGAGTCCTTCCCGCTTGATATCCACGTTCATTACAGTGTAAGTCGGGTGAAAGGCCTCTGTAGCTGTCTCTTATACACATCTCCGA